>WYBA01000126.1 GCA_011526095.1 Myxococcales bacterium
AGGCGGGCATTGTCCCAGGTGGTGCGCGCGGCGTCCTCGACCCAGTGCGGGGTGATGCCGTATTCGTCTTCCAGCACGCGCTGCATGAGTCGGCCTTCGGGCACCCGGCCCGCGCCCGGCGCGCCGCCGGTGACCTGCGCGTCCTTGGCCTGCAGCGTCCGGTGCTGCGAGATGATGCCGTCCGGCCCCGCGACGACCGCGGGACCCGGCGGCGGCATCGCCGTCATCGTGCCGCCGCCGGCCTTCGGCGCCGCGCCGCTGCCGCCGCTGCCCGGCAACGCCGCGCCGCCGCCACCGCCGGCGGTCTGGGTCGCGGTCGTCGCCGCCGCGCCGGGCGTCGGGTTGGGCGCGCCGCCCTTGGGCGGCTCCTTCGCGCCCGGGCTCTCGACCTTCGCCGGCTTCTTCTGCGGCGCGATCGCCATCGACGCCCTCGGGCTCACGCCCGGATCCGACGGCAGCGCCGGCATCGTGACGGCAGGCAGGACCTCCATCGGCGGCGGCTGCGGCACCGGCGCCGGCACGGGGATCGGGGCGGGCGGGGTGAGCGGCTTGGGCGCCGCCGGCGCCGGCGGGGGAGGCGGCGGCGCCGCGGCCTCGGCCTTGTCGGCCGCGACCTGCGCGCCTTCCTGCTGCGCCTGCTTGGCCGCCTCGGCCTTCTGCTGCTGCGCCTCGTTCCACTCGGCCGTGGTCTTCGCGACGTTCGCCTCGTGGGCGGCCTTCTGCTTCTGCGCGGTCCTGGTGTGCTCCTCCGACGCCTTCGTGAAGTCGACGCCCTGCTTGGTCACCTGCGCCGCGTGCGCCGCGTCCTGCTGCTTCTGCTTCTCCGCCGCCGCCGCGACGTCGGCCTCGTGCTTGGCCTGGATGTGGCTCTGGACGATCTCGCGCTCGGCGACGACGTCGACGCCGGTGTCGGGGTTGAACCCCTTCGCCGCGATCTGCGCGCGCCGCCACGCCAGGATCAGCCGACCCGCGCCGAACGGATCGCGCCGCGCGGTGATCGCCACCGCCTTGGCCAGCCGCTCCGTCGGCGTCCGCATCGCCAGCGCCGGCGCGATCTCCGTCTCCGCGGTGTCGGCGTTGTCCTGGTAGTAGTCCCACTCCTTGTTCGACACCGGGAACATCGCGTTGAAGTGCACCGGCGCCGCGACCATCCCGTTCTCCCAGCCCGGCGGCAGCTCCTCGAACTGCGGCGCGGCGTCCTTGAACGCCTGCAACACCGGCGTGACCTTCTCCTTGGCGTCGCGGTTCGCCTCCTCGTCGGCGGTCTTCTTGCCGCCCTCCTTGACGCCCTCGGTGATCTGCTCGAACGCGTCCTCGCGCAGCTCGAGCCCCTGGGTCAGCCGCGTCCCGCCGGGCCCGCCGAACTGCAGGCCGATCGGCTTGAACGGCCGGAACGACGGCAGATCGATGTGCGCGAACGTCGCCGACGCCAGCGTCCACTTCTTGTCGACGATCGTGAACCAGCAGACCTCGGCGTACAGCGTGGCGATCAAGGACGCGATCAGGTCGAGCGAGGCGCCGACGAATGGATCGATCTTGAGCGTCGCGCCCTCGCCGGGCTTGAACCGCCCGTCGACGTCGGCGCCGAGCTCGAGGTTGAGCCGCGCCATGATCTCGGCGCCGATGCCGGCCGAGCACGTCGCGATCAAGAGCTGGATCTCGCCGACGACCTCGACCGACAGCGCGAGCGAGACGTACGCGCCCATCGCGATCGACCCGCCGAACGTGAACGCCGGCATGCCGCCCTGATCGAGCGCGTCGAGCCCGCCCTCGAGCTGCGGGTTCTTGAACTTGATCTTCGGCATGCGGTAGCCGGCCGCGACGCCCATCGAGAACCGCAGGCCGAGCGACGCGACGCCGACCGACAGGATCGGGATCGTCGGGAACTTCTTCTTGTACCCGGCGACCTCGTGCTCGTCCTCGTTGGCGTCCTTGTCCTTGGACTCCATCCCGAGCACCTGCAGGCCCTTGCCGTCGTAGCGGACGCCGACCTCGAGCTCCATGCTCTCGGTGGGCGTGAGCGTGATCGAGCCCTGGACGAACAGCCCCGCCTTGAAGTCGTAGCCGACCTCGATCTTGGCCTGCTTGACGTACTTGGTGTCCTTGGGGACCAGCGTGATGCCGGCGCGGATGCCCTTGCTGTCGAGGTCGCCGGTGAACGTCGCCGCCTGGAACCCGGGCACGGTGAGCGGGAACTCGAGGTGGGCGTACAGGCCCTTGTCGCGCTGGTAGCCGGCGGTGAACGTGCCCTTCTCGCCGTTCTTGGCCATCGGGGCGGCGAACTGCGTCTCGAGCTTGGCGGAGAGGCCGCCCTCGGGCGTGTAGCCGACCTCGATGATCGGGTTCTCGATCGGCAGGAACGACGGCGGCTTGAGGTGGAGCTGGCCGAGCGCGCTCGCCAGCTTCCACTTCTTGAGCTCGACGTGGATGTTCCCTGACTCGACGATGCTGGCGAGCGCCGACTGCCCGCCCGGCGTGACCTTGAGGTCCGCGGTCGTGGTCAGATCGTTCATCTCGCCCGCGGCGACGACGCCGTTGCCCTCGATCGTCAGCGACGGGAACGCCGCCTTGACGTGGACCTGGCCGGTCGAGAACTTGTTCTTGACGACCGTGACCTTGCCGTCGGCGATGACGTCGCCGAGCTTGGCCTCGGTGATCGCCAGCTCGCCGGAGATGCCCTCGCCGCTGGTGTAGGTCCCGTCGATGTGGGCCTTGATGTCGGTGATGCCCGCGGCGGGGATGCCGTTGATCTGCGCGTTGAGGTGGAAGTTGAGGTCGGCCTGCTTGCCCGAGCCGATCAGCACCGAGAAGTCGGCCTTGACGCTCGAGAACGAGATGCCGGGGAGCTTCTCGGCCAGCTTGGTGGCGTTGATCGCGCCCTTGAGCGTGAACGCGCCGGGCTCGCCGCCGCCCGCCTGGGTCGCGACGGTGAAGTCGACCTGGCACAGGTTCGCGACGTCGGCGTGCGCCTCGCCGTTGACGACGAGGACCCGGGTCGCCGAGCTCCAGCTCGCGGTGATGTGGCTGTCGGGCGTGAACTTGACCGGGCCGAACCCCTTGGGCTTGAGGGTGCCCTTCATCACGAAGATGCCGCCCGCGTACTCCAGCTTCAGGATCGAGCCGGTCTCGAGCTCCGGGATGACCTTGGGGCCGCCGACGTCGACCTCGGCGGACACGGACACCTTGCCGTCCGCGTACTCGATCGTGCCGCCCTCGCCCTGCTTGAACGCCTCGGAGATCCGCCCGAGGTTCTTCACCTCGGTGACCTTGCCCTTCACCTCGACCTTGTTCTTCTTGATCATGATCGAGGCGCTGGCCTCGAAGATCGTGGCGTACTCGGACGCGAGCGTGAGCACGATCGGCTTCTCGGTCGACAGCGTCCGATCCTCGTGGAGATGCATGTCGACGTCGACCGGGTCGAACATCGCGAACTTCTCGATGTGCAGCTGCGCGTTGCCGCTGAGCTTGCGGTTCGCGTAGTCGATCGTGAACTTGCCGGTGCCGAGCCCCTTGGCGTCGACCGTGCCGACGAGGTGCGCGGACAGCCCCTTGCCCTTGGCCAGGTTGACCGTGCTCTCCTGGCCGACCGTGAGCTCTGCGAAGCCGAGCTTGATCGGCGGGGTGTCCTCGCGCATCTTGACGTCGAGCTTGTCGTTGGTGAGCACGACGGCGAGCTTGACGCCCTTGAGCGCCCGGATCGTCATGTCGACGTCGGCCTGGACGTCGAACACCTTCGTCTTGAGGTTGATGTTCGCGGTCGTGACCTTGCCCGAGGCGACGCCCGGCACGTCGAACGTCGCCTCGCCGAGGCTGACCTCGCCGGTGTTCAGGTCGGCCGAGCCGCCCTTCGACTCGAAGTACTCGCTCGCGGTCAGCTTGATGTCGTCGACCTTGCCGGTGAAGCTGCCGTCCTCGTCGACGGCGAGGTGAAAGTCGCCCTCGAGCTGCGACTCGCCGGTCTTGGGGTAGCGGAGCGTGCCGTCGAGCGCGCCGTCGACCGAGACCTTGCCGCCGATGACCTTGATCTTGGCCTTCGCGGTCTTCGTCGTGATGCCGACGCCCGGGACCTTCTCGGCGACCTTGTTGATCGCCTCGCTCGCGCTGATCACCGCGACGAACTCGGCCTTCTCCTTGTTGCCGGAGACCTGTTCGATCACGACGCCCGCGAGCGCCGGGGACCCGAACGTGACCGGCCCCTCCGACGTGAAGTTGCCGGTGCCGTCGGACCCCGCGGCGGCCCGGACCTTGCCGCGCAGCACGTCCTTGGTCAGCGGCGACAGCTCGAACAGCGCCTCGGCCGACCACTCGAAGACGTCGTCCTTCCACGCGACCTTGGCCTCGACCGCGGCGCCGCCGGCGCCCGCGCTCGCCTGGAGCGCGCCGTCGAGCTTCCTGCCCGGCAGCAGGTTGACGTGGCCGCCGTTGATCGTGACGGTCGCGCCGCCGGCCTTGATCACCGTGCCGGCCTTGGCCTCGAGCGAGCCGGTGATCTCGCTGCCCTCGAGCTTGCCCGTGAACTTGCTGAACAGGACCTGCTTCCCGATCGGCTTGACGTTGATCGAGATGTCGGTCGCCTCGAACGAGAACACGCTCGCCGCGCCGCCGGCGCCGCGCTTGTACTTGACCGTCAGCTCGCCGCCGAGCTCCTTCCTGATCTCCGACAGCGGGACCTTGGCGTCGACCTCGACGTCGAGCGGCTGCGCGTTCTTGGCGACGACGTGGGCGGTGATCTCCGTCTTGATCCCCGGGACCTTGACCGTGCCGGTGATGTCCCCCTCGACCCCGAGGCCCTTGGTGATCGTCAGCTTCGAGCCGCTGGCGAGCGAGACCTCGACCGGGCCGAGCTTGGTCTTGGCGCCGCCGGCGACGGTGACGGTGCCGCCGATGTCGCCGCCCTTGTCGGAGTGGAGCGACGCGGTCGCGGTCAGCCCGCCGTCGCCGCCGAGCTTGAACGTCCCGGTGATGTCGCCCTTGACGACCGTGCCGTCGATCTCGACGGTCGACTTGTCGAGCGACAGCGACGCCCCGCCGGGCAGCGGCACGTTGATCGGCGAGGACAGCGTGAGCTTGGCGGCGAGGTTGCCCTTCTCGACGTGGACGTTCTCGAACTTGATCGGCGCGAGCGCCGGCAGGGTGAAGTGCAGGTCCTTGCTGTCGACGGTGAGCTTGCCGTCCTTGTAGGCGACCGTCGCGGTGCCGGCGATCCCCGGCAGCTTCACCGGCAGCTTGGCGCCGGCGTCGAACGTGACCGTCTTGCCGTCGTACTTGATGACCGCGTCGGCCTCGGTGACGCCCTTGATGTCGACCTTGCCGGTGATCGTCGCCTTGAACGTGACGCCGGCGCTGTCGACCTTGAGGTCGATCGCCATCGTCGCGGCGCCCTGGACCATGCCGTTCTCGACGGTGACCGTGGCGGTGCCGGTGAGCCCGACCTCGATCGAGCCCGTCGCCGCGCGGACGACGGTGAGCTCGACGTCGCTGGTCTTGACCTTGAAGTCCTTGGTCGAGAAGTCGGCCGGGTTGAGCTTGGCCTTGCCGCTGACGCCCTGCGCGTCGACCGCGACGCTGATCTCCTTGACGAACAGGCCGGGCGTGTTGATCGGCAGCTTCAGGCTGCCGGACACCTTGCCCTCGGCGTCGACGGTGAGCGCGCCGGCGGTGCCCTTGAGCACGCCCGATTCGATCGACGCAGACAGCGTCGCCGACTCGACCTTGTCGCCGCTCTGCTTGAACCGGGCGGAGCCGATCTTCACCGGGCCGACGGTCTGGTTGATGTCGATCGACTTGGTGCCGTCGCCGTTGTCCTTGGCCTGCGGCAGGCTCGCGGTGAGGTCGAGCGCCTGCCCCAGGAGCTTGAGCTTCCACTCCCTGGGCGCGCCGCCGGCCGGCGCCGCGTCGTCCGCCTTGCGCGCGATCGTGCCGCCGGCGCCCGGCACGCCGCGGTCCGGGATCGCCAGCGGCGTCGCGGGGGCCGGGCGCGCCCGGTCCTCGGCCGCGCGCGCCTCGCGCTCGACCGCGCTCGACTCGGGCGCGACCTCGGGCTCGCTGCCCGCGGTCAGCTCGCCGCGCGCGTGCTGGACGACGTGGGTCAGCTCGTGGCGCAGCAGCCGGTCGCCCGCGTCGGTGCCCGGCGCGTACTGGCCGTCGCCGAAGAAGATGTGGTTGCCGAGGGTGAACGCCCGCGCGCCGAGCAGCCGCGCCGCCTCCGCCGCGTCGGGGCCGGTGTGGACCCGGACGTTGTCGAACGCGGCGCCGAGCACGGTCTGCATCAGCTTCGCGACCGCGGCGTCGAGCGCGGTGCCGTCGCCGGCGGCCTGCGCCTTCGCGAGGACCTGCTCGAGGATCGCGCGGTTCTCCTCGAGCGACCGCCCGGACGCCGGCTTTGCGGCCAGCCGCCCCGGTGCGCGGGCGGCGCGCGCGGCGTGCCGCCCGTCGGCGCGGGCGCGCCGTTCCTCGCGCTCCCGCTCCCACTGCATGACGTGCGTGACCTTGCCGGGGACGACCTCCTCGGCGTCGCGCTGCGGGCCGAACCGGGTCGCCTCGACCAGCGACTGCTTGCCGACCGTGATCTCGACCGGGGCGACGACCTCATCGCCGGTGGGGTGCGCCTCGACGTCGCGATCGCGCACCGGCTCGGCCCGCTTGGGGCGGTGCCGCCGGCGCTCGTCGTCGCGCGATGTCCGGGAGGCGCTCACGTGGTTGCGAGGTCTTGGCTCGTCCGGCTTGTACGCTGGCTCGCCGCCGGTCCTTCCGTGTGCCGTGATCTTCGCCGGGGAGCTCCCCGGAAGCTCGTGCAAACTGTGGCGACGCCCGTCCGCACCGTGACCTCGCCCGCGCGGCGCCGGTCGGGGCCGCGTCGAGTGTGGGTGAACATACCCCGCCGCGATGGGGCCCGCGGTGGCAGGGTCAGGCAGGGGCTGACACTGCCGGCCCGGGCGTATCTGCGGCGGGGCTACACTCGGCGCCGGCATGAAGCTGGCGCCCTCACGAGATGGTCAGCGCATCGCGGCGCTCGACGGCACCCAGCTCCGCGTGCTCGATCTGGCGAAGGGCACGGTCGAGGCGGCGCTCGAGGTGGCGGACGTCCACGACCTGGTGATGTTCGAGACGGAGCTGTGGGTGGTCGCGGGGACGCCGCCGACGCTCCACCGCTACACCGTCGAGCTCCGCCCCGCGGGCGCGGTCGAGCTCCGCCCCGCGGGCGCGGTCGAGCTGCCGCCCGGGCGCGCGCTGGTCCGCGCCAGCTACGGCGTCCCGGCGGCGCTGTGGACCAGCGACCCGCCGCTGGTCGTGACCGGCGAGGGCGGGGCGCCCGCGATCGCGCGGCTGTCGCTCGAGCCCGCGTCCGCGATCCACCCGGTGACCGCGAGCCGGGTGCTCGCCGTCCGCGACGGGGCGCTCGCGCTGCACGACGCGACGGGCGTGCAGTGGAGCGAGCCGCTCGGCAGCGAGCGGGTGCTCGCGCTCGGCGCGCTGTTCGACGGCCGGTCGGCGGTCGTCGTCGTGCAGCGGCGGGACGTCGAGGACGGCCAGCACCTGATCCTGCTGAACCTGCGCGACGGCCGGCTCCAGCACCGGCTGTCGCTCAGCGGCGTGACCGGCGCGCGGTTCGCGGCGCGCCGCGGGCTCGCGGTGCTGCGCGCGGGGCCGCGGCGGTTGATCCTGATCGACATGCGGTTCGGCCGCGTGCTGCGGCAGCACGAGGAGCCGCGCGAGATCCTCGACGTCGCGGTCGACGACGCCGCCGACCACCTGGTGCTTCGCCTCGCCGGCGACGGCGGGGACGAGGTCGTCGCGCTGCCGGTGCGCGAGGTCATCGCGGGCCGCGTCGGGAGCGTCGGGAGCGTCGAGCGCGTCGAGGGCGTCGTCGGCGGCGGCGCCACGGCGACCGACGACGACGCGGCGGCGGCCTCCGCGACGCGGCGGATCCCGGAGCCGCCGAGCCCGGTCGCGCCGGCGCCGCGGTTCCCGGACGCCCCGGCCGTTGGCGAGCCCACCCCGGCTCCTGGCGAGATCCCGGCGGGCGCGCTGCTGGCGCTGCGGCCGCGGCCGTCGCGCCCGGCGTGCACGCGCGCCGAGGCGATCGCGCTGCTCGAGCGCTACCGCCAGGTCGTCGCCGCGCTCGCCGGCTGCGCGATCGCGCGCGGCTGGGACAGCGGCGCCATCGGGTTCGCCGACGAGGCGCGGCCGCCGTTCGAGACCGAGGTCGGCGCGCTGGTGTTCGGGACCTCCGGGCTCGCCGCGCCGCAGCTCGCCCAGGCCGCGCGCGCCGCCGAGGCCGCGGACGCCGCGCTCCGCGCCGCCGAGGCCGGGCTCGGCGGCCGCGCGACGCCGCTGCAGCTGCTCGCCGAGGAGCTCGAGCTGTCGCCGCTGGCGATGCACCTGCTCGTGCTGATCGCCGCGCCGAGCATGTGGGGCGAGCTCGCGCGGCTGTACGGCATCCTCGCCAACGACGAGCACCGGCCGGTGTGCGACGAGCTGCTGCTCCATCACCTCGTCGGCGTGGCCAGCGACCGCCACGCGGTGTCGCGCGCGCTCGATCGCGACCAGCCGCTGGTCCGCCACGGGCTGATCTCGGTCGGCGCCGATCGCGCGCGGCCGTTCGCGGCTCTCGCGGTGGAGCCGCTCGTGCTGCGGATCCTCCGCGGCGACGCGCTGACGGCCGACCTCGAGGACGGCACCGAGACCGTGCCGGTGACGCGCTCGATCGAGGAGCTGCGGATCCCGACGGCGGAGGTCGCCCGCGTCGTCGAGCTGCTGCGGGCGGCGCCGGCGTCGCCCGCGCGCCTGGTCGTGCGCGGGCGGATCGGGTCCGGCCGGCGGACGCTGATCGCCGCGCTCGCGGCGCGCGCGTCGCGGACGGTCGGCGTGATCGACGCCGGTCGGCTGATCCGCGACAAGCGGCTCGACGCGCTGCCCCGGCTGCTCCGCCGCGCCGCGCTGCGCGGCTGGCTGCCGCTCGTCGACGGGCTCGACGCGATCGGCAGCGACGACGCCGTGACCCGCGAGCAGGTCCGCGACGCGCTGCGGGAGCACCCCGGGCCGCTCGCGCTGCGCCTGCCCCACGACGGGGTCCCGCCGCTGCCGCCCGGGTTCGTCCAGCTCGATCTGCCGTCGCTCAACATCAGCGAGCGCGCCGACCACTGGAAGGACGTGCTCGACGCCGCTGGGCTCGCCGTCCGCGACCTCGACGAGCTCGCGAGCCGGTTCCAGGTCGGCCCCGGCGTGATCGAGCGGGTGACCGCGCAGGTCCGCCGGACGGTGCCGCCCGGCGGCGAGGGCGTCGACGCGGGCCGCGCGATCACGCAGGCGGTCCGCCAGCACCTGGAGTCACGGCTGGGGCAGGTCGCCAGCCGCGTCGCGCGGCTCGCCAACTGGTCCCAGGTGATCCTGCCGGCCGACGTCCAGGACAGCCTCACCGAGCTGATCTCGCGGATCCGCCACCGCCGCACCGTCTACGACACCTGGGGCTACGACGCGGTGATGAGCACCTCGCGCGGCGTCACCGCGCTGTTCCAGGGCGGCCCGGGCACCGGCAAGACGATGGTCGCGAGCGCGATCGCCAACGACCTCGGGCTCGACCTCTACCGGATCGACCTGTCGCGCGTGATGTCGAAGTGGATCGGCGAGACCGAGCAGAACCTCGGCAAGGTGTTCGACGCGGCCGAGGAGGGGCAGGCGATCATCCTGTTCGACGAGGCCGACTCGCTGTTCGCCAAGCGCACCGAGGTGCGGACCTCGGTCGATCGCTACGCCAACCTCGAGGTCAACTACCTGCTGCAGCGGCTCGACAGCTTCGAGGGGATCGCGATCCTCACGACCAACTTCGGGACCGCGATCGACAGCGCGTTCCGCCGGCGCCTGTCGTTCCGCCTGACGTTCCCGTTCCCCGACGACGAGAGCCGCGAGCAGCTGTGGAAGGCGCACCTGCCGGACCGCGTCCCGCGCGCCGGTGAGTTCGACTTCGCGGGCCTGGCGCGGCGGTTCCGCATGTCGGGCGGCTACATCCGCAACGCCGCGCTGCGCGCCGCGTTCCTCGCCGCCGAGGAGAGCGTCCCGCTCACCCAGGATCACCTCGAGCGCGCGATCCGCGCCGAGTTCCGCGAGATCGGCAAGCTCGCCGACTCCGGCGTGCTCGAGTAGCGCCGGCCACGGCGCGCCGGTTCACGCCTCGCCGAGGCGCGCGGCGAGCTGGCGGGCCGCGTCGAGCGCGCGGGCCGCGCGGTGCTTCCACGCGCGCAGCTCCTCCTCGACCGCGAACCGGACGCGGCGGCGCTGGACGCGCGCCCACACCAGCCGGCGCTCGTCGGTGGCGAGGCTGCGCTTGTAGCGCGACGCGCCGGCGAGGAAGTCGTAGGTGGCGCGGCCGGCGGCGGCGTTGAGCGCGATCGCCTCGGCGTGGCAGACGTAGCCGGGCTTGAGGTGCGGGTCGTCGAACGCGCCCAGGCCGCTCTGGTAGAACGCGACCCGGTCGCCGAGCACCAGGTTGTAGAGGCAGCCGACGGTGCGCGCGCCGGCGCGGACGCGGACGAGCTGGAGCTCGCCGTGGGGGAAGCGGCGGGTGATCAGCGCGCGGTGGAACCGGTCGATCCACGGGTCGGCGAACGCGCCGGGCTCGCCGCGCTCGCGCCACCGGGCGCGGTGGAGCTCGACCAGCTCGGCGTAGATCTCGCGCGCGTGGTCGAGGTCGGCCGCGACCTCGATCGTGAGCGGGCCGAACCCGCGCTCGGCGCGGCGGACCTGCGCCCGGGTGTTGGCCGGCAGCAGCGCGAGGTAGCCGCCGTCGGTCGCGCGGACCCGCGCCAGGTCGACCCAAGGCGCGGTCGACTCGCGATCGATCAGGACGCGGTGGCCGGGGACGGGCTCGGCGAGCGCGCGCCCGGGGAACCGGTCGAGCCGCAGGGCGGGCAGGGTGAGCTCGTCCCACTCGCCCGGGATCGCGGCCACGAGATCGGCGAGCGCCGGCGCGCGCGCGTCGGGGTCGCACAGCAGCTCGTTGTGCTCGACGCACAGCTCGTCGTGCGCGGGCACGCCCGAGGTGTTGAGGAACAGCGCCGTGCTCGGCACGAGGCGGTGTCGGACGAGGTGGCGGCGGCCGACGAACCCGGCGGCGAGCGGCCTGGCGCCGTCGCGCCACAAGAGCAGGCGCGGCGCCTCGGCCCGGTCGAGGCAGTCGAGCCAGGTGTCGATCCATCCCCACGACTGGAAGTACGACGGCGCGGCCCGCGCCTGGAGCGCCCGCCACGCGGGCTCGACCTCCGGCGCGCGCGCGTCGAGCAGCGCGATCACGTCCGCGCCTCCTCGAACACCAGCCAGTCCTCGTGCCACACCAGCGCGCACGCGCGGTGGCACGGCCCGCGATCGCCGAGGGCGGAGCCGTCGCAGTGGACGCCGTCGAGCAGGTAGACCGGGCGCGGCGTGTCGGTCCACCGGTCGTGCTCGAACACCCGCGTCAGCCGGCTCGCCACGGCGAACCGCCGCCCGGCGAGCGCCGCCATCTGCGGGTAGAACGTCACGCCGTCGCGGCGGCCGTGCAGGTCGAGCCCGGCGAAGATCTCGTCGGGATCGCGGACCCGGGCGTGCAGCCCGCCGCGAGCCGCCGGCGGGCCGTGGTGCGGCGCGCGCGCCGGCTCGAGCCAGTCGTCGCGGAACATCAGCGGGCAGTGGCGGCCGCAGCCGGCGGGCTCGGGGCCCTCGCCGGCGCAGGTCACGCCCTCGAGCAGCACGGTGCGCGCGATCGGGCGGTAGCGGCCGTGGTCGTCGCGCATGCGCCGGACGTGCGCGGCGACGCGATAGACCTTGCCGCACGCCGCCCACTGCGTCGGCACGAACGCCAGCCCGCGCAGGCGGTCGCCGGCGTCGAGCGTGGCGCGCACCGCCGGCTCGTCGAGCACGCGGACGTAGCTGCCGACCTCGAACCGCGACGGCGCGCCGAGGCGGCGGTCGACGCGCGGCTGGCCGCGCAGCGCGCGGCGCACGCCGCTGCGGATGCCCAGGCCGCGGGACAGCCGCCCGCGCACGCGCGCCGCGGTGGTGTGGGTGCCGATCACGTCGTCGCGCTGGCAGCCGCGGCGCAGCGGCGCGCGCGGCTCGGGGATCACCGCGAGCAGGCGCGGCTTGAGCCGCTCGCGCAGCGCGTACTGCGCCAGGCCCCGCGGGGAGCGGCGGTAGATCACGACGTGGACGTGGGCCTCGGCCTGGTCGGTCCACTTGCGCTTCCACTCGTCGTCGTGGCCGACGAAGTCGAACGTGGCGAGGCCGCGGCGCTCGGCGTCGGCCGCGACCTGCCACACCAGCAGGTGGCCCGGGCTGAGCGCGACCGCGGCCGGGTCGTAGCCGATCTTGAGCGCGTAGAGCGTGCGGCCGTCCTCGACGGCGAGCAGCATCGCGACGCGGCGGCCGCCGGCGCGCAGGAAGCACAGCGACGCCTGTCCGCGCCGGCCGAGCAGGCGCGCGAGCACGGCGTACAGGTGCGTCACCGCCGCGTCGGCGGCGATGCTGGTCCCGGCCGCGCCCTTCCACGCGCGCGCCTCGATCGCGAGCGCCTCGTCGAGCGCGGCGCGCGACGGGATCGGGAGCCGCTCGAGCGCGACGCCCCCGGCCTTGCGCGCGCAGCGCTGGAGGTTGGCGTGGAACTTCGGCGACAGCCGCGCCTCGAACCCGGCGAGCGCGAACCGCGGGTGACGCGCGCCGGGGCGGACCACGACCGGGCAGCCGTCGCCGCGCGCGAGCGCCGGGAGCCTCGTCGCGAGCGCCGAGCCGGCGGGGACGTTCTTGAGCGTCAGGGTCGACCACCGCCGGTCGTCGCGCAGCTGGCGCCAGATCGCGGCGAGGCCGTCGTCGTCGCCGACGTAGTCGAACGACGGCGTGTGATCGGTGCGAAAGCCGCCGAGGGTGTCGCCGTCGAGGACCAGCGGCAGCGCTCCGACCATGCGTTCGTCCTGCCAGGCGGCGGCGAGCAGCGGCTCGCCGCCGGGCAGCAGCGGCCGCGACACTGCGAAGAACTCCGGTCCGAGGAACGGCGGGGCGCCGGCGGCGAGGTCGCGCCACCGGTCCCAGCGCGCGTCGCCGTGACGGGATGGAAACGGAGTGAGCTCGGCCCGCATCGCCGAGGCTTCGTTGCACGGGACGGGCCCGGCCCGGCGCGGGAGATCGCGTCGCGCGTCGCGCACGTCCTGCGAGCGGGCCTCGATGGCGCGCAACCGCTGCGGCAGCGCGCCTGCGGCGGCATGGCGCAGCGCGTGGCTGACGAGCAGGGTGGTGGCGTGTGCGCATGGCGACGGTTCGGGGTGAGATCTGCGCGCCGTCTGCCGCTGGCCGCGAGGTCGCGCGCGCGGCCGCGACACGCGGATCAGGGTCGGGGTGTCGCGCGCCGTCCGCTGCGACGCGGATCCGGCCGGTTGCGCGGGCACGGGGCTTGCTGAGAGCCTGCCGGTGATGGCGCGCCGATCCTTCGTGGTCCACGTGGTGCTCGTGCTCACGGCGACGAGCGTGGCGTGCACCGACCAGCCCGAGCCGCTGTACACCGCCGAGGCGGTGGTCTCGGCGACGCGGGTGCCGTGCACCGGCGTCGACAGCCAGCTGTGCATGCAGGTCAGCGAGGACGGCGGGCCGGTCGAGTGGTTCTACGGCGGGATCGAGGGGTTCACGTTCCACTGGGGCCGCGAGACCCGGCTGCGCTACAGCGTCTACGAGGTCGTCGATCCGCCCGAGGACGCGCCGAGCCGGCGCTACGTGCTCGACGAGGTGATCGACGTCGACTTCGACGCGGTGGGCCCCACGTTCGACCTCGCGTTCCCGGATCCGGCGGGCGCCTCGCCGTGGTTCGGCGCGGCGGCGGCGGCCGGGCAGGTGACGATGATCGACACGGCGGTCGCGTGCGAGGCGGCGGTGTGCGACGCGCTGCTCGCCGCGCCGGGCGCGTTCACCGTGACGTTCGAGCTGAACGTCGACGACGCGGTGCCGTTGCGCGCGGTGGCGGTCGCGCCCTGACGGCGCGGCGGCGCGGGATCTGGCACGCTCGGGGCCAGGAGGGCTCGTGGCCGCGATCGTCAAGCTCCCGATCTGCAACGTGGTGATGGGCGGCGCGTACACGGCGCCGATCGCGCTGGGCTCCGCCGGGGTCACGCTGGAGGTGCTGCTCGACACCGGCAGCAGCACGCTGGTCGTGGACGGGCAGCGCTTCGATCCGGCGAGCTGTCCGTGGACCCGGACGACGTCGCTCGCTCAGGCGGTGCGGTACGGCGCCGGCGGCTGGGTCGGGGCGGTGGTGCAGGCGCCGGTGGCGCTGGCGCCGGGCGTCGGGCTGCCGGCGACGACCGTCGCGGTGACCTACGGCGAGACGCCGGCGGTGTTCGGCCAGGCCGGCGGGATCCTCGGGCTGGCGTACGCGCCGCTCGACGCCGCCTACCAGACGCCGGGCGACGCGTGGACGGCCCGCTACGCCGAGGCGCAGCTCGCGGCGTTCCCCGTCGTCGACCTCGAGCCGTACTTCGCCCAGCTCGAGGAGGCGGGCGTGGTGAGCAACCGGTTCGCGTTCGCGACGCGGCGATCGACGGTGAGCCTGGCAGGTGACGATCCGCGGGCCGATCCGCTCAACCACGGGGTGCTGGTGCTCGGCGGCGGCGTGGAGCTCACCGAGCTGTACGCCGGCGCGTTCACCGAGGTCGCCGTGATCGACGACGTCTGGTACGACGCCGAGCTCGTCGGGCTGCGGGTCGGCGACGGGCCGGTGATCCCGGCGGCGGCGCCGCCGCCGGGCGGGCCCGCGCGCGGCAACGCGATGATCGACAGCGGGACGAACTGCCTGCTGCTGGCGCAGCCGCTGTACGACGCGGTGATCGCCGCGTTCGGCACGATCGATCCGGCGTTCGCCCGGGCGCTGACGGCCCACGCGGTCGGCGGCGCCGGGCTCGACCACGCCCAGCTCGAGCTGTCGCGGTGGCCGCCGCTCGGCGTCGTGCTCCAGGGCGCGGACGGCGCGCCGGTGACGCTCGAGATCGCGCCCGCTGACTACTGGCAGCTCGACGCGGCCGGCAAGGGGCTCGCGCTGGCGTACCTGTGCGGCGACGGCGGCCAGCTCGGCGGCCGGTCGATCCTCGGGCTGCCGCTGTTCGCCGGCCGCTACGTCGTGTTCGATCGCGCGGCGGCGGGCGGCCGCGGCGTGATCGGGTTCGCCGCGATGCGCTGAGCGCGCCGTCAGTCCTCCTCGAGCACGCGCGTGAACGCCTCCTGCTCGGCGCGCGCGTCCTCCAGCTCGTCGAGCAGCCGCGCGATCGCGGCGTCGGAGGGGCGGAACGTGTGGCCGTCGACCTCGACGACGAGCTGGAGCTGGTCGAGCGCGGCGCGGACGTCGGGGTGGGTCGAGGCGGGGATCGGGAGCGGCCGCGGATCGGCGAGGTCGGCGGCCTCGGCGACGAGCGCGGGCCCGATCGCGCGCAGCGCCGGCATCGCGAAGCGAGGATCGATCTCGGGCGCGAGCAGCGCGGCGACGCCGGGGCGCACGAAGCCCCGCAGCGCGGGCGCGCGCAGATCGACGACGCCGCCGGCGAGCGCGACGAGCCGCGCGGGCGAGGCGCGGCCGAGGGCCTCCGGGTCGGCATGGACGAGGCGGAACGACTCCGCGTGGTCCTCCATCGGATCGAACGCGGCGTAGGGCGTCGGGAGCCCGGGGCGGTGCGGCGTGTAGTGGGCGTCGTCGCCGCGCGGCAGCCCGAGCAGCAGGCGCGAGGCGACGATCGGGCGCTCGAGCGCGAACACGCCGCGGATGTAGCCGTCGGCCGGCTCGCCGCCGTTGGCCGTCCAGCCCGACAGCGCGCCCCACGCGCGCACCTTCGCCGACTCCCCCGCGGCGCGCAGCAGCACGGCGTGCCCCAGCTCGTGGCGCAGCAGGTCGGCGAGCGGTACGTCACCGCCGAGCAGCGTGGGCGGTCCGGCCTGGACGATCGCGTCGAACAGCGCCGGGTCGCCGACGGGGACGTGCCCCGGCAGGGAGACGCCGGGCAGCGCGCGCACGCGCGCGACCAGCGCGTCCCAGTCGGGCAGCCCGAGCTGGGCGAGGTAGTCGGCGAGCGCCTCGGGCGTGGGCGTGCCGCCGCGCCACCGCGGGCCGTCGAACGTCGCGTCGATGACGTGGAGCTCGTGCGCGCCGATCCGGTAGAACGCGAGCGCGGCGTCGCTCATCAGGGCGTACGCGAGGTCGGGGCAGGCGTCCGCGCACGGCCCGCGCGCGTCGCGGACGACGATCAGGCCGCGCACCTCGGCGAGGCTGGACGGGCTCAGCGGCCGCAGCGCCTCGGCGAGCGCGTCGCAGATCCGCGGCTCGGGCGAGACGTCGATCGCGTGGTCGGCGAGCAGCCGCTCGGGGCACGCGCGCGGGTCGGCGGGCGCGGCGGGCGCGGCGGGCGCGGCGCGGTCGCCGCACGCGGCGGCGAGCAGCGCGAGGGCGGCGAGCGGCGCGGGGTGGACGGCGTGGGGCATGGTCGGCTCGGGTTCGGCGTGGTGTCGGCGCGTCGGGCTCGTCAGGTCGCGCGCGCCGCCAGCGCCCGGTGCACGGTGGCGATCAGCGCGTGCGGCAGGAACGGCTTGGGCAGGACGGTGACGTCGGGCAGGCGCGCCAGGCGCGCCTCCTCGTGGGCGTAGCCGGTGACGAACACGCACGGCATCCTCGGGACGAGCGCGCGGATCTGCGTCAGCGCGGCGACGCCGTCGGTCCCCGGCATGACGACGTCGCTGACGACCAGCGCGACGCCGTCGCCGTGCGCGCGGACCAGCGCGACGGCCTCGTCGCCGCCCGCGGCCTCGAGCACGTCGAAGCCCGCCTCGGTCAGCGCGCGCGCGGTCAGCCGCCGCACCAGATCGTCGTCCTCGACCACCAGCACCGCCCCGGCGCGGGGCGTCGGGCGCGGCGCGCCGGGCGCGGGCGCGGCCGCCGCGAGCGGGAACCGCAGCGTGAACCGCGTGCCGCGGCCGGGGGCCGAGTCGACGGAGATGTGACCGCGCGCCTGGCGGACCACGCCGTAGACGATCGCGAGCCCCAGCCCGGTGCCGCGGCCGCGCGCCTTGGTCGTGAAGAACGGCTCGAAGATGCGGGCGCGCACGTCGTCGGGGATGCCCGTGCCGGTGTCGGCGACCTCGAGCTCGACGTAGGTCCCGGGCGCGACCTCGGCGGGCGCCGGCGCGGCCCCGGCGACGTCGCGCAGCCGGGTGCGGATCGTGATGTGGCCGCCGTCGGGCATCGCGTCGCGCGCGTTGACGACGAGGTTGGCGAGCGCCTGGTCGAGCTGGCCGGCGCTGGCCTGGATCGCCGCGGCCGGCGCGCCGAGGTCGAGGTCCAGGCGCGCGCCGTCGCCGGCGAGGCGCGCGAGGACCGGGTGCGCCTGGCGCACGACGTCGTCGAGCGTCACCGCCTCGGTCGGGGTCGGCTGCTGGCGTGCGAACGCGAGCAGGTCGCGCGTCAGCGCCGCGGCGCGCTCGCCGGCCTGGCGGACGATCGCGAGCTCCTCGCGGTGCTCCGGGGCCTCGACGCGCAGCGCGAGCAGGTCCACCGAGGAGATGATCACGGTCAGCAGGTTGTTGAAGTCGTGGGCGACGCCGCCCGCGAGCTGGCCGAGCGCGTCGAGCCGCTGGGCCTGCGCCAGCTCGGTGGCGAGCCGGCGCGTCGCGGTGACGTCGCGCAGGCTGAGCAGCACGCGCGCGCCGCTGCCGTCGGCGGGCGGCGCCAGCGCCCCGGTCACGCTCGCGATCCACGGCGCCGTCGCGCCCGCGAGCTCGACGTCGAGGTCGAGCGGGGTGCCGTGGGCGACGAGCGCGTCGATCGCCCCGCGCAGCGCCGCGCGCGAGCCGGGCAGGACGTGCGCGAGCAGCGCGCGGCCGAGCAGCGCCGGCGCCGGGACGCCGACCGCGCGCGCCAGCGCCGGGTTGCACTTGAGGATCGTCAGCGCGTCGAGGTCGCACGAGCACAGCGCGTCGGGGGCCAGCTCGTAGGAGGCGACCGCGTCGGCGAGCAGCGCCTCGGCGCGGACGCGCGCGCGCTGCTCGACCTGGAAGCTCTCCGCCAGCATGTTGAGGGCGAGCGTGATCGCGTCGGCGCCGTCGCCGCTGCCGCTCATCGGGCCGCGCGCGGCGAAGTCGCCCGCGACGATCCGCAGCACCAGCCAGACCAGGCGCTCCGAGGTGGGGTCGAGCCCCGCGAGGTCGAACGGCGGCGACGTCACCGCGGGACGCTCCGCGTCGCGGCGAGCCACGCGCGCGCCTCGGCCTCGTCGCGGAACATCCGCGTCGGGAACGGCGGGCGGACGAACACCAGGAAGAAGTTGCCGAGCACGACGGACACGGCGCTGGCGACCAGCAGCGCGATGCAGTCGGTGTACGGCAGCGTGTCCGGGCCGGCGGACAGCTCCTGCGCCTCGCGCGTCATGCTGCGCACCCGGCGCGCGTCGACCAGCACCGGCGCGCGGACCCGGCCGAGCGTGAACCGCCCGGCGAGCACGTCGGCCATCACCTCGCGCGTCATGTCGACGTGCTTGACGCGGATGACGACGGTGCCGTCACGCTCGAGCGTGATCTCGGCGCCGGCCGTGTCGACACGGGGCTCCAGGTGTTCCTCCCGCGGGCATCCTAACCCGGCCCGGCCCTGTCGGGCGCGGCCCGGTCGGGCGCGACGAGCGGCGCCGCGCCGCCGCCCGCTCACCGCACGACGCGGACGGAGAACCCGGGAGTGCCGAGCGCGCCGAACATCCGGACCCACAGCGCCAGGTACATCTCGGTGCCGCGGGCGGTGGTGATGTCGCCGAGCTCGATCACGTCCCGCCACCCGAACCACTCGCGCAGCCAGCCGGCGACGGCGCGGCGGGCCTCGGGGTCGTCGCCGGAGACGAACATCGTGTGGTCGCCGCTGGCGAGCTGGCCCGGGTCGACCATCAGCTGGGCGTTGACGGTGTTGAGCGCCTTGACCACGCGCGCGGCGGGGAACCGGCGCTGGACCTGCTCGCCGAGCGAGTCGGTGTTGCACACGGTGAGCGACGGCGGGAACCCGCGGGAGAAGTCGAGCGGGTTGGACACGTCGATCAGGATCTTGCCGGCGAGGTGGTCGGCGCCGGCGGCGTCGAGCGCGGCGAGCGTGGCGGCGCCCGCCAGCGCGTTGAGGACGACCTCGCCGTGCGCGGCGGCGGCGGCGAATGGCTCGAGCCGGACGCGGGGGTGGGCGGCGGCCCAGTCGCGCACGGGCGGGGTGCCGAACGGGCCGGGCTCGGCGCGCGCCAGGGTGGCGGCGGGGTCGCGGGTGCCGAGGCGGACGTCGTGGCCGAGCGCGTCGAGCCTTGCGGCCAGGGTCTGGCCGACGATGCCGGTGCCGAGGACGGTGATCTTCATGGGCGTCTCTCCTGTTGCGACCAGCCTAGGCGTCAACCTGGGCGGGGACAACGGCCTCGCGGCTGACGTATCATCAACCTCAGGTTGACGGTCGAGCCCACCGAGCTGTTCGCCGGCGTCGTCCCGTTCGTCCACGTCGCCGAGGCGCTGAGCTTCCGTCGCGCCGCCGAGGCGCTCGGGGTGTCGACCGCCGCGGTGTCGAAGGCGGTGGCGGCGCTCGAGGAGCGGGTGGGGGTGAAGCTGCTCAGCCGGACGTCGCGCGCGGTGGCGCTCACGCCCGAGGGGCGCGCGTTCCTCGACCGCTGCCGCGAGGCGGTGGCGAGCCTGCAGGCGGGGCGGGCGCAGCTCGCGGGCGCGCGCGGGCAGCCGCGCGGCGAGGTCCGGATCTCGGCCTCGCCGATCCTGGCGACGGTGGTGGTCGACGGGCTGCCGGTGCTCGCGGCGCGCTATCCGGAGCTGCGCGTGCGGCTGGCGCTCACCGACCGGGTCGCGGGCCTGCTCACCGAGGAGGTCGACGTCGCGCTGCGGGTCGGCGCGCGCGAGGCGTCGAGCCTGCGCTCGCGCGTGCTGCTGCGGCCGCGGTGGGTGACGGTCGCGGCGCCGGCGGTGGTCGGGCGGCTCGGCGCGCCGGCGACGCCGGAGGAGCTGGCGCGCCACAACTGCCTGCGGTTCGTCGGGCCGGGCGGCCGGCCGGTATCGTGGTGGTTCGCCGCGGCCCCCGGCGGCGACGCCGCGCCGCGGCCGTACACCCCCGAGGGCAACTTCCTCGTCGATCACGGCGAGGCGCTGCTGGCCGCGGCGATCGCCGGGCTCGGGGTCGCCCAGGTGCTCGACTTCATGGCCGCGCCGGCGCTGCGCGACGGCCGGCTGGTCGAGGTGCTGGCGCGCCACGCCTGCGCCGGCCCGCCGATCCACGCGGTGACCACGCCGGAGCGCGGCCGCGCCGCCGCGGTCCGCGCCGTCGTCGATCACGTCGCGGCCCGGTTCGCCGCGCTGCGCGCGTGAGTGGCGGCGTCGACGCCGTGCGGGCGTGGCCGGCTTGTGCGCGGTGTCGGCCTGTGGTCCGCTGCCGCCATGCGCCTCGCTCTGCTCGCGATCCCGTTGCTCCTCGCCGCCGCCTGCGGCGGCTCGTCGACGCCCGCGCCGGCGGACCCGGCCGGCGGCGAGGCATCCGCGGCCCCGGACGATCCCGCCGAGACCGCCGGCCCGTTCGACACCGGCTGCGCCGACTACGCGGCGCGCTGCCCCGGCGAGGAGTCGCCCGACGAGTGCGTCGCCGAGGTGTCGGGCGACGCGTGGGCCGGGTGTCAGGCGATGGGGCAGGCGGACGCCTACGTCGCATGCGTCGCCAGCGACTGCCTCTACACGCTCGAGTGCGGCATGGGCGTCTCGCAGTGCTGGGTGGCGTGCCAGTCGATGGCGTGCACGCCGCCCGACGCATGAGGCGCGCGGCGTACGTCGTCGCGGGCGTGTGCGTGGTCGCGGCGACCGCGTGCGGGCCGCGCCGTCCAGCCGCGACACGCGATCCGCTGGCCGGCGAGGTCACGATCGCGTGGCCCGATCCGGAGGCGGCCGACGGGGCGATCGGCGCCGACGCGACGCTGTTCGTGACGCGGGTCGCCGCCGACGGGCGGTGGGTGCTGCTGTGCCAGTCGCAGGACACCGACGGCGACGGCGCGCGCCACAGCTACTTCTTCGGTCACGAGGGCACGCACGGCGGCGACCGGATGCTGCCGGCGGTGGTGCTCGGGTCGGGCGAGGGGCTCGTGATCGACGCGCCGATCGCGGTGTCGCCGGACGAGCGCTGGCTCGTGGTGTGGCGGACCGGCGGGCTGCAGCTGGTCGACACCCGGGCGCGCTCGATCACCGAGCTCGCGGCCCTGCTGTCGACCGAGCGCGAGGAGCCGCCGGTGGCGGCGGCGTTCTCGGCGGACGGCGCGTGGCTCGCGTGGTCGCTCGCCGGCACGCTGACCTTGCGCGAGCTCGCCACCGGCGCGCAGCGCGAGGTCGAGCTGGGCGGCCGGATCTGGGCGCTGGCGGCGACGCACGCCGGCTGGATCCGCGCCGACGTCACGCGCCGCGACACCGACGGCGACGGGGTCGTGACGGCGCGGCTCGCGCTGTCGTCGACGTACTACGGGCCGTGCACGCACGCGTGGGACGGCGAGACGTTCGCGCCGCGCGGCGACGAGCCCGACCCGGTGTGGGTCGAGCTCGCGACCGGCGCGACGCGGCCGACGGCGCCGGCGGCGCCTCTGGTCGAGGCGCCCGTGGTCGAGCCGCGCGCCACCGGCGACGACCCGCGCGTGCTCGCGATCGACGCGTCCGGACGCGAGCTCGTCGCGACCGAGCCGGCCGGCGACGCCACGCCGCCGCGCGGTCCGCTGCGGTGGCGCGCGCGGTGACCGGCGGTGATCTCCGGGCGGGCGCCGGGGCGGCTGGCGATCGGGGGCGCGTGCTATGAGGCGCCGGTGACGAGTCTCATCCGGCCGAAGCGAACGGTGTCGGCGCCGCTGCGGCGGTCGCGCGAGGTTTCCCTGGAGGCGGTCGCCCCGCCGGCGCGGGGCGCGCGGGTGCACGTGCTCGATGTGCCGTTCGCGCTGCGGGCGGTGGCGACCGCGGCCGGGGCGCGGTGGGAGGCGGCGCACGGCGTGTTCCTGTACGAGGGAGAGGTGCTGCCGGCGGCGCTCGCGCCGCTGGCAGCGCAGCCGTACTCGTGGGAGGCGCACGTGCAGCGGCTGCTCGACGACGCGCCGCCGCCCGCGGCGTCGGTGCCGGCCACGACGATCACGCTGCGGCCCCACCAGGTCGAGGCGGTCGCGGCGATCGCGCGGGCGCGCGCGGCCGGGCGCCCGGGGTTCCTCCTGGCCGACGACGTCGGCCTCGGCAAGACCATCACGGCGTGGCGGGCGGTGCTGGACCTGCCGGCGGCGCGCACCGTGCTGATCGTCTGCCCGCTCGCGGTCGTCGCGCACTGGCGGCGCACGGTCGAGGCGATGGGTGACGGCGGCAAGGATCTCGTCATCCTCAACTACGACCGCCTCGGCAAGCTGTTCGAGGTCAGCGACGAGGCGCGCAAGCGCATCCGCACCAAGAAGGGCCTGGCGCGCGCGGGTGCGGCCCCGGCGCTCGACGTCGTCGTGCTCGACGAGAGCCATCGGTGCAAGAACCCGACGGCGGCGCGGTCGAAGCTGGCGGCCAAGCTGGTCGAGAAGGCGGGGTTCTGCCTGTGGCTGTCGGCGACCGCCGGGCAGAACCCGCTCGAGCTGTCGTACCTGGCGCCCCTGCTCGCCAGCACGACCGGCGCGCGCGCGAAGGACCTCAAGGACTTCGAGCAGTGGTGCCTCGATCAGGGGCTCGGGGTGACGCGCGGCGGGTATGGCAAGTGGCAGTGGCGCGGCGATCGCGGCGACTGCGAGCGGGTGCGCGCGATGCTGTTCGAGCCGGCGGCAGGGCAGGGGCCGGCGGGGATCCGGCGCCGGCCCGAGGACATCGTGGGGTGGCCGGCGATCAACCGGATCCTCACGCCGGTCGAGCTCGACGGCGAGGCGCGCGTGCTCTACGACCAGGCGTGGACGGCGTTCCGGCGCGAGCTGGAGCTGGCGCCGCGCGGGCGCGATCCGCGCGGCGCGCTCGCGGCGACGCTGCGGCTGCGCCAGAAGAGCTCGTTGATCCGCGCCGGCGGCACGGTCGAGCTGGCGCGCGAGCTGCTGGACAACGGGCACCAGGTCGCGATCTCGGTCGCGTTCGTCGAGACGCTCGAGGCGATGCGCGAGGCGCTCGAGCGCGGCGTCGGCGGCGTGCCGTGCGCGGTGATCCACGGCGGGCTGCCGGCGGCGGCGCGCGAGGCCGAGCGGCTGCGGTTCCAGTGCGGCGAGGCGCGCGTCGTGCTGTTCACCGTGGAGGAGGGCATCTCGCTGCACCAGGGCGAGCACGGCGAGGCGCCGCGGTCGGAGGTGATCCACGACCTGCGGTGGTCGGCGATCCAGATGGCCCAGATCGAGGGACGGTGTCACCGCGACGGCCGGTTCGCGCAGGTCTACTGGGCCTACGCGGACCAGACGATCGAGGAGCGGATCGCGCGGGTCGTGGCCGGGCGGATCCAGGCGATGAAGGAGATGATCGGCGACGACGCCGAGACGCTGCGCGAGATCGAGGCGCTGCTCGACGGGGCCGAGGCGTGAGGCGCGGGGTCACGCCCGCCGCGCGATCGCGATCAGGTTCTCGCCGAGCAGCGCGTCCATGAAGGCGGCGCGCGCGCGTGCCTTGAGGCGGCGCGACGGAGACGGAGACGGAGACGGAGACGGAGACGGAGACGGAGACGGAGACGGAGACGGAGACGGAGACGGAGACGGAGACGGAGACGGAGACGGAGACGGAGAC
>WYBA01000127.1 GCA_011526095.1 Myxococcales bacterium
CGCGGCCACCGCGGCCGGCGCGCGCGGGCCGCGCGCCGCCCGCGCGTCGATCCGCCGCGGGCGGGCGGCGTGGTGGGCGGGCGCCCAGCCGATCATCGCCACGCTGCGCCACGACGGCGTGCCGTAGCCGTGGGTGATGCCGGCGCCGACCCCGACCTGCGCGACCCAGGAGCCTCGGCGTCCGCGGACCCCGACGAACGCCTCGGCGGGGATGTCGATCTGATCGTGCGCGCCGGCGCCCCAGGCGACATACGCGTCGGCGACCGCCCACGCGCGCTCCGGCACCACCGCGTAGCGGATCCCGGCCTCGCCGAGCCACTCGCTGCCCACCTCCAGGGTCGCGAGCGCGCCTCGCTCGCGCCACCGATAGCCCGCGGCGAGCGCGAGCTCGAGCCGCCCCAGCCGCAACCCGCCGATCCACCGGCCGTGCAACGGGGGCGAGAGATCGTGGGTCAGGGTGGACGCTCCACCCAGCGGCACCTCCCCACCCACGCTGATCGCCATCCGGAGCCGGCGCCCATGGGTCAGCGGGAGCTTGAGCGACAGCGCGAGATCCCCGGGCGCTCGAGGATCGACCGCGCCGGCGATCACCGCGGTCTGCGCCGCAGCGTCGCCGCGCTGATCGATCACCCACGGCAAGCCGAGCCCCAGCTCGACGCCGCCGGGGAGCCCGAGGGCGGCCGTGACGTGCGCCGAGGTGCGCACCGCCAGCACCCGCCCGCCCGGCAGCACCTCGGCGGTGTCCGGATCGCGCAGCACGAGCACGTCACGCCCCGACTCGAACCAGACCCCGACCGCGAGCCCGCCTGCGGGGATCACGTCGGGGTCCTCGGTGACGAACCCGCCGGCGCCGGGGCTCGACGGGGCGAACACGGTCACGTCGACGCCCTGCGCGGTGGCCGCGCGCGGCGCCGCGAGGGCGACGGCCACGCCGAGCGCGCTCACCACGACGTCCATCCGCGGGCGCCGACGCCGGCGGCGCGTCAACAGCCACGCCGCCGCGGCGATCGATCCCCAGGCGCCGCCACGCGACGCCGCGCAGCCGAGCCCGCCGCCGGCGAGCTCGGCACCGTCCGCTTCACCCCCGTCGGGGGGGGGCGCGCCGGACGAGGCGTCCAGGTCGGGGGGCACCGAGGCGTCGAGCCCGCCGCCGTCCACCTCGACCACCCCGCCATCGGGCCCGGCGTCGGCGCCACCGTCCGGGTCCGCGCCCGCGTCCCCCGCGGCGCCCGCGTCCCCCGCGGCGCCCGCGTCCCCCGCGGCGCCCGCGTCGAGCGCGACGGCCGCGTCGAGCGCGACGGCCGCGTCGAGCGCGACGACCGCCGCGTCTGGCGGCGGCCCGCACCACGCGACCCCGCCGGTGCACGCGCCGCCCGCGGTGCACATCTCCCCGGCGGTGCAGGGATCACCGTCGTCACACAGCGCGCCCTCGCCGAGCGGCGTGTGGGCGCACGCCCCGCTCGCGCAGCGATCGCCTGTGCACGGGTCGCCGTCGGAGTCGCACGCGGTCCCGTCGAAGGCGAGGCCGTCCGCGACGCACGCCACGCCCGGGCCCACCCGGGCGCACACCTCGATCGTGCACCGCTCCCCGTCGACGTCGCAGACGAGCCCGAGGGTCGACTCGTTGCACTCGAGGATCGCCTGGTCGGCTTGGTCGAGGCGCGGCGACCCCTCGCGCTCGACGCAGCCCATGGCGGGCGAGATCACCAGCAGCAACAGCAGGAGCGTGGTGCGCATGGCGGGACCTCAGCGCTTGAGGTTGTTGACCTCGACGAGCATCTCGTCGGCGGTGCTGACGGTGCGGGCGTTCGCGGAGAACGCCCGCTGGTACGCGATCATCGTGACGAGCTCGGTCCCGAGGTCGACGTTGGATCGCTCGAGCGCGCCGCCCGAGACGGCGCCGCGCCCGCCGGAGGCGGCGGCGCCGACCAGGGCCTCGCCCGACGCGCGCGTCGCCGCGAACAGCTGGTCGCCCTCGCGCCGCAGCCCGTCCTGGGACGCGAACGACGCGAGCGCGACCTGCGCGAGCGCCCGGCTCTGGCCGTTGGAGAACATGCCCGTGATCGTGCCGTCGTCGGCGAGCTGCAGGTCGACGAGCGAGCCCGAGCCGTACCCGTCCTGGGTCACCGCCGACACATCGAACGCCGCGGCGTACTGCGTCGATCCGGTGAGCCCGGTCCCGCCGTCGGTGGTGATCGCGTCGCCGAAGTCGAACGTGATCGCCTGCCCGGCGGTCGCGCCGGCGAAGCTGGCGCTCGAGGCCGCCGCCGTCTCGACGTCGAGCGCGCCGGCGGTCGTGAACTGGAGCGTGCCGCTGGCGATCTCGGTCGGCGTCCCCGGCGTGCCGCCGGTCAGCTCACCGCCGTCCACCATCGCGTGCCACTCCCACGCCCCACCGCCCTGCGCGCGGTAGTAGACGTCGACCCGGTGCGCGGTCCCGAGCGAGTCGTAGACGGTCAGCGACGTGGAGTGGTTCGACGTGCCGCCGGGGTCGAGCGGATCCCAGGCCGGACCGACGGCCGCGCCAGCGTCGAGGTTGACCGCGAGCGAGGCCGCCGTCGTCGCGACCGGCTCGCTCTGCGCCTGGAGCTGCAGGTCCCCGGGGGAGGACGACACCACGCCCGCGGCGTCGATCGCGTACCCCTGCAGGCGCAGCCCGCCGGGGTTGACGACGTAGCCGTCGACGTCGAGGCCCATCCGGCCGTCGCGCGTGTAGTAGCTGCCGTCGACGCCGTCGTGCGCGCCGCGGACGACGAAGAACCCGCCGCCGCGGATCGCGAGGTCGAGATCGACGCCGGTCTGCTCGATCGACCCCTGGCCGAACAGGGTCTGCGGCCCGCCCGCGCGCACGCCGCCGCCCAGGCCCTGCCCGTCGGCGCCCGTGCCGCCGAGCACGTCGGCGAAGCGCGCGCGCGAGCCGCGGAACCCGACGGTCGACGCGTTGGCGATGTTGTCACCGACGACGGACAGCGCGTCGCCGTGGGCGGCGAGGCCGCTGTTGCCGATCCACAGGGAAGTGAAGATGGACATGGTGCTCCTTCACGAGACGGACGCGATGTCCGCCGGGTCGAGGGTGAGGCCGCCGACCCGCAGCGCGGCGCCGTCGGCGGAGAACGTCAGCGACGCGACCGCGCCGCGGATCATCGGGGTCGTCGAGATCGCGGCGCCCGCGGCGTCGCGGGCCTCGACCTCGAGCTGGTAGCGCCCGGGCGGCAGCCCCGCCAGCGGGCCGCCGAGGTCGAGGTCACCAGCCGCCGCCGCGCCCACCTCGATCCGGCGCAGCTCGGCGCCGCTGGCATCGCGCACGACGACGGTGACCGCCGAGGCGGCGCGCGGCAGCGTGCACGCCACCGGCACCGCGCCACCGTCGGCGACGACCAGCTCGCTCGCGGGCGCCTCGATCTGGCGACCGACCAGCCCCATCATCGCGGCGCGCGTCGCCGACGACTGCTGCGCGACGAGCGCGTCGAGGCGAGCGCCGAGCTGCGCCGTCTGCTCGACGTTGGTCAGCTCCGCGAGCTGCGAGACCATCTCGGCGCCGTCGCGCGGGTCGAGCGGATCCTGGTGCTCGAGCTGGGCGACGAACAGGCGCAGGAACTCGTCGCGCGTGGCGGCGAGCTGGGTGGCGTTGGCCGGGGTCTCGGCGGCTCGGCCGGTGGTGGATTCGACGCGCATGGGGCTCCTGTGGGTGAGGGGGGCGGCGGCGCGCGGTCACGCGACGACGCGGACGCCGCGCCGTGAGGCGAGGTCGGGCTCGGGCTCGACGGCCGCGGCGCGGGCGCCGTCGCGCGCGCGCCGCGCGCCGGGCGCCTCGTCGTCGCGGTCCGGCGCGCCGCCGGGCGGGGCCTCGCCGCCGCGCGCGTCGGCCGCGCCCGACGCGAGCTCGCCGAGCGAGAGGCCGTGCGCGGCGAGCGCCGCGCCCAGCTCCCGGCTGTGATCGCGCAGCGCCGCGGCGAGCTCGCGCGAGGCGGCGACCGCCGCGACGCGCACGCTCGCGCCGTCGGTGGCGATCCGCACGGCGACGCGCTCGTCGCCGTCGCCGATCGCGATCTCGGCGACGGCGCGACCGACGCGGCCGCGGATCGCGTCGACCTCCTCGAGCTGCGCGGCGTGCTCCACCGCGCTCGACGCCAGCGCCGCGTCGGCGCTCGCCGCCGCGGGCGCACCGCGCGGGGCGCCGCTCGACGCCTGTCCGCCGGTCGCGGCGGCCGGATCGACGCCGGGGCCACCGCCGCCGTCAGGCGACGTCGCGTCCCCGATCGTCGCGCCCGCTTGAGCCACGGCGACCGTGACGTCGCCCGCGGACGACGCGCCGCCCGCGCCCCGCGCCGGCGCGGCCCCGCCAGGCGCGGGCGCGCGCCCCCCCGGCGCGGGGGGGGCGCCCCCCCCGGCGGGCGCCGCCGGCCCCCCCACCCGCAGC
>WYBA01000128.1 GCA_011526095.1 Myxococcales bacterium
GGGGGGGGGGGGGGCGCCCCCGTGGCGCGGGGGGGGGGGGCCCCCCCGCGTTGCGCTCTCGGGGCGGGGCGGCGAGCCCCGTGTGGCGGTCACAGAATCGCGAGCCACACGCGGTCGTGATCGCGGCACAGCTCGACGTCGGCCTCGACCGCGTGGCCGCGGCGGTGGCCGACGGCGTGGACCCGGGCCGACGGCGCGGAGTCGACGAGGAACGCGCTGATCTCGCGGGCGGCGTCGGCACCGAACGCCCAGGTCAGCTCGCGCGCGAGCGCACGGCCCCGCAGCTGCCAGGCCGACACGCCGGCCCACCGCGCCGCGGCCTCGTTGAGGTCGACCACGCTGCCGGCGGCGTCGAGGACGATCAGCGGCCGCGCGGTGGCGCCCGCCGGGAGCTGGGCCTCGGTCAGGACCTCGTGGTGGTGCTGCATGGACATGGGACGCGGCGCGGCCGCAGGGCGTTACATACCACCCCGGCGGGTCGTGCCCAGCCGGCCCGGGCTCAGAGCCTGGTCGGCTTGCAGCCTCTCAGGCTCTGTCGATCGGCTTGCTCGCCCGCAGACGGGCTCGCGGCGCCTGTACCGAGGTCGCCTCGCTTCGCCCGGCTCACGGCGCGGCGTCGGCCTCGACCACCCACGAGGTCAGCATCGTGGCGAGGTTCGCCGGTGGTCCCCCGTGCCCGTCCTCGACCCAGGCGATCAGCTCCGAGCCGTCATCGCCCGGGATGACGTTGGGGACCGCGTCGCTGCCGGCGCTCATCGTCGCGGCGTAGGTGTCGAGGCCGTAGTCGCCGGCGGTGCCGTGGCAGCCGACGCAGCCGGCGGCGGCGAGCGCGGGGCCGACGTCGGCGGCCCACGTCAGCGCGCCCGCGGGGGCGGCGTCGGCGCCGGGGGTATCGTCGTCGTCATCGGCGACCGGGGTCAGGGTGCCGTGACACGCGGCGGCGCAGGTCATGATCGCGAGGAGGAGGGGGATGGGGCGAGGGAGGGACGGCATGGCCCGGCGTGGTTGCACGCGGCGCGCCCGCTCGCGATCGCGGCGCTCGCTCGCCCGGGCCGCGACCTTCGCTCGCTTGCGCCGGCCGCATCGGCCGTCGCGTGGGACCCGACGCGCCGGTGGTGTCCGTCGGCCCGCGCGGCCTCGCCACCCCGGACGCGTCGCGGCTACGCGGCGTCGGCCTCGCGCCGCGGGCGCGCGCCGCCGAGGCCAGCGAGCGTCACCTTGGTCACGCCGTCGAGCTTGCCGCTGTCGGCGCACCCGCGGCACGCCTCGAGGTCGCGCTCGCACCCGCCGCACGCCTCGAGCGTGCCGCGCGCGGCGACCAGCGACTCGCGCGCGAGCTGCAGATCGCGCACCTTGGCGTCGATCCGATCGACGACGCGATCGATCGTGGCCGACAGGGCCGTCGCGGCGTAGCCGGCGTCGGGCGCGTTCTCGCCGACGTCGAGCATCGCCTTGATCTGCGCGATCGGATAGCCGAGGTCCTGCAGCAGCAGGATCAGCCACAGCCGCCGCGCGTTCTCGCGGTCGTAGCGCTGCTGGCCGCGGTTGCGGACCGGCGCGATCAGCTTGTGGGCCTGGAGGGACCGCAGCTGCTTGCGGCTGCAGCCGACCATGGCGATGAGCTCGGAGCTACGGAGCAGTCGTGGAGCGGGCATTCCCCAGCTTTCGCAGATGTGGCGGCGGGCGAGTTGATCGCGGTCAAGTCCGGCCCGAAAGGCCGGCCCGGGCGGCCAGCGGGCGAGGGCACGTTGGTTGCTATCGCGGTCAGTCATGCGCTGTTCCACTCGCTCGCGGTCCTCGTTCGTCACCCTGGTGCTGGGGCTGTTCACCGTCGCCGTGGCCGCGGCCCTCGGGGCGGGCTGCGACGTCGGCACCGCGCTCGACGGCTCGGCCTGCGGCGAGCGCCCCGAGCTGCCGTACACGTGCGCCGACGGCGAGCCGTCGTGTCAGTGCGTCGCCGGCGACGACGGCGTGCCGCGGTGGGAGTGCGCGCCGTGCGACGACGAGGTCGACTGCGCGGCGACGCCGGACGCGGAGGTCTGCAAGAAGGACGCGGCGTGCATCGACTGCCACGGCCTCAAGAGCGGGCCCGACACCGACGGGATCGAGAACAGCCACCCGTGGAGCTACATCGGCTGCACGACGTGCCACGGCGGCGTCGGCGTCGACGACAGCGACCCGACGCGGCGGCTGTCGAAGGAGGAGGCGCACGTGCCGATGCCGGCGGAGATGGCGCAGTCGTCCGACGGCTCGCGCCCGCGGGAGGGCGCGTACAGGAACCACTACCTCGGGCGCGCCGGCGTCGAGGAGATGTCCGGCGGGCTGGCGTGGATCCGGTTCATGAACCCCGGCGATCTGCGCGTCACCGACACGACGTGCGCGGCCAGCGGCTGCCACGAGGGCGCGACGCAGAAGGTGGAGCGCTCGGTGATGTCGACGCTCACCGGCAAGTACGACGCGATGCTCGAGCTCGCCGGGCTGCCGCGCGCCGCCGGCGTCGAGACGTTCGGCGACGACTCGTTCCACAAGCACCTCGCGACCTACGGCGCGCTCGACGTCCACGACCCCGACTTCGATCCGGCGACCGCGCCCCCGGGGGCGGTCCCGGAGCTGGCCGCGCTGGTGTCGGTCGACCGCGAGTCCGACAAGCCGTACGGCGTGTTCAACGAGCAGGACGTGATGGTCGAGACGATCAACAAGCTGTGCGGCAACTGCCACCTCAACAACAACGGGGCCAACGACAAGTACGGCACGTTCCGCTCGAGCGGGTGCAGCGCCTGCCACATGCCCTACGACTACAGCGGGCGCAGCGCGAGCAGCGACCCTTCGATCCCCAAGAACGAGCCGTCGTACCCGGAGGCCTACCAGGCGATCCGCTACCCCGAGCGGCCCCACCCCAAGAGCCACCAGCTCCGCCGGGTGATGAGCAACGAGGACTGCCTGGCCTGCCACACCGGGTCGAACCGCACGGTGTTCCAGTACATGGGGATCCGCACCGACGACAACCGCGACCTCACCCGCGCCGTCGCCCAGGGCAAGGACATCGCGTTCCGCACCTCGACGCTGATCGACAACGATCTCGAGCCCGAGGCGCGCCTGCACGGCTTCACCGAGGACCAGCTGATCGAGTTCGAGGATCTCGACGGCGACGGCGTCGACGACACCCTGCCCGACGCCCACCACGAGGCCGGCCTGCAGTGCGTCGACTGCCACACCGCGACCGAGATGCACGGCGACGGGCGGATCTACAGCCGCCAGAACCAGGCGACGCAGGTCCGCTGCGTCCACTGCCACGGCAACCTCGAGTTCGAGGCGGACCCCGACGCGGCGACCAACCCGATCAACCAGCTCTACGCATCGACCGGCAAGCTCGAGCGCAAGTACCTGTGGAAGTTCGACGAGGTCCCGAGCTACGGCGAGACCGGCTTCCCGCAGGTCACCCAGCCCGGCGTGTGGCTGCGCACCAAGAGCACGGGCGAGTGGAAGTACGCCGCGCAGATCAAGTGGGGCGTGCAGTGGAACCCCGACCGCGGCTGCGTCGACGACGGCCAGCGCGTCGATCCGCGGACCAACACGTTCGTGTGCTCGGCCAAGTCGTCGGTCGGGCACGGCCGGTGGAACGGCCTGGCCGAGGCGCAGGGCGACTTCGCCGACGGCGTCGGCCCGCGGCCGGGCGACGAGGTCGTGCGCGGCTCCGACGGCCAGACCACCGGCGTGCGCGAGGGCTTCTCGCACCTCGGCAAGCCGGCGACCGGCGCGAACGCCAACCACACCGAGGGCCTGGAGTGCTCGACCTGCCACGCGGCGTGGCACAACATGCGGTTCGGCAACCACCTGGGGCTGGCGGACGTCGACGGCGACGGCAACCGGCTCTACGACTGGGACCGCGTCACCGGGGAGGAGACGATCGGCAAGCAGGGCTGGTTCGACTTCTCGTTCGTCGACAACCTCGATCCGCAGTTCGGGGTCAACGCCAAGGGCAAGATCTCGTGGTTCATCCCGACGCGGCTGAAGATGTTCGTCCGCGCGTTCGTGTTCAACCCGGCGACCCAGGCCGGCCTCGACTTCATGACCGAGATCGCCGATCCGAACCGGGCGTGGAAGACGTACCGGGACCGCACCGGCTACGGCAACCTGCTGTACGAGGCGGGGACGGCGCAGAACGCGCCCGGCTCGGCCCAGACGTGCATGGAGGCGCAGGGGTTCTGCGACGAGGATCCTCGCAAGAACCTCAACGGCGCGCTCGGCGTCGACCAGATGGAGCCGCACACGATCCGGCGCGAGGCCAAGGCGTGCGTCGATTGCCACATGGACGAGACCTCGGGCAACGCGGCGCGGATCGGCGCGGTCTACGGGTGGAACCCGCAGGGCTACACGAAGGCGACCAGCGCCTACCTCGCCGCGATCGACGACGTCCAGACCAATCACGGCACCTACCAGACGAGCGGTGGGTTCACGATCGCCGACGACGGGATCAGCCACAAGCTCGACTGGCTGGTCGACGAGAACACCGGGTACCCGCTGGCCTCGACGCTCCACGTCCGCACCGACGACGGGTCGGGCTACGAGACCTACGACGCCGACACCGCCGGGCCGATCACCAAGCGGCTGATCGACCTGCTCAAGCGGGTCCGGGTGCGGTCCGACGCGCAGCAGTGAGCGGGAGGGGCGGCCGGGCGCGCCGCGGCTGCCCGGCCGCGCCGGGGTGTTGTAGGTTGCGCGCGATGACCGCGCTCGCTCGCTCCGCCCACGACCTGCTCGTCCGCCTCGGCGTCCCGCCCTCCTCCCTGGAGCCCGCGTCCCCCGGCGGCGGGCTCGTCAGCCGCTCGCCGATCGACGGGCAGCCGCTCGCGACGGTCGCCGCGGCGACGCCGGCCGACGCCACCGCCGCCGTCGCGGCGGCCCACGCGGCGTTCGCGGCGTGGCGGATGGTGCCGGCGCCGCGCCGCGGCGAGCTGGTGCGGCTGCTCGGCGAGGAGCTGCGCGCCCACAAGGACGACCTGGCGGCGCTCGTCACGCTCGAGGCGGGCAAGGTCGTCTCCGAGGGGCTGGGCGAGGTGCAGGAGATGATCGACATCTGCGACTTCGCCGTCGGGCTGTCACGCCAGCTGTGCGGGCTGACGATCGCGACCGAGCGGCGCGAGCACCGGATGATGGAGACGTGGCACCCGCTGGGCGTGGTCGCGATCATCTCGGCGTTCAACTTCCCGGTCGCGGTGTGGGCGTGGAACGCGGCGCTGGCGCTGGTGTGCGGCGACCCGATCGTGTGGAAGCCGTCGGAGAAGACGCCGCTGACCGCGCTGGCGACCCACGCGCTGCTCGGCCGGGCGCTGGCGCGGTTCGGCGACGCGCCGGCCGGGCTGGCGCAGCTCGTCGTCGGCGGCGCCGACGCCGGGGCGGCGCTGGTCGACGACCCGCGGGTCGCGCTGGTGTCGGCGACCGGGTCGACCGCGATGGGGCGGGCGGTCGCGCCGCGGCTGGCGGCGCGGTTCGCGCGCGCGCTGCTCGAGCTCGGCGGCAACAACGGCGCGATCGTGTGCCCGTCCGCCGACGTCGACCTGACGGTGCGCGCGGTCGCGTTCGCCGCGATGGGCACGGCGGGGCAGCGGTGCACGACGCTGCGCCGGCTGTTCGTCCACGACGAGGTGTACGACGCGCTGGTGCCGCGCCTCGTCCGCGCTTACGCGTCCGTGGCGGTCGGCGATCCGCGCGCGCCCGGCACGCTGGTCGGCCCGTTGATCGACGCGCGCGCCGCCGACGCGATGGCGGCGGCCCTGGCCGAGGCGCGCGCGGCCGGCGGCGTCGTCCACGGCGGCGAGGTCGTGGCGGTGCCCGGCTGCGACGGCGGGCGCTACGTCCGGCCGGCGCTGGTCGAGCTGCCCGGGCAGGTCGGTCCGATGCTGCGCGAGACGTTCGCGCCGATCCTGTACGTCGTGCGCTACCGCGACCTCGACGAGGCGATCGCGCTGCACAACGCGACGTCGCACGGGCTGTCGTCCTCGATCTTCACCCGGGATCTGGGCGAGGCCGAGCGGTTCCTGTCGGCGAGCGGCTCCGACTGCGGCATCGCCAACGTCAACCTCGGCCCGTCGGGCGCCGAGATCGGCGGCGCGTTCGGCGGCGAGAAGGACACCGGCGGCGGCCGCGAGTCGGGCTCGGACAGCTGGCGTGCGTACATGCGGCGCGCGACCAACACGATCAACTACGGCCGCGCCCTGCCGCTCGCCCAGGGCGTGAAGTTCGACGTCGGGTAGCGTACCGGCGCGAGCGCCGCGTCACCCGCCCGGCGCGCCGAACACCTGCGTCCACAGCAGGGCGCTCTCGACGTGGCCGACGCCGATGTGGACGTAGCCGTCGCTCATGATGTTCTGGCAGTGACCGGTGCTGTTCATCCACTGGTCCATCGTCCCCGCGGCGGTCGCGCCGCCGCCGGCGATGTTCTCGCCGGCGTTCGACCAGGCGTAGCCGGCGCGGGTCATCCGATCCCAGGGCGCCTCGCCCTCGGGGTTGGTGTGATCGAAGTAGTCGCGCGTCGCCATGTCGAGGGTGTGGACGCGCGCGGCGCAGCGCAGCGCCGGGTCGACGGTGAGCGGCGCGACCGGCGGCATGGCGGCCCCGCCGCAGGTCGCGCCGGCGGCGCGGTGCTGGTTGACGAGGTCGACGATCTCGGCCTCGAGCGCCGCGGCGCTCGCCGGCCAGTCGGCGGCGGGATCGCAGTACGCGGTCGCCGGGACGTCGTCGTCGTCGTCGTCGCCGTCGTCGTCATCTCCGCCGACGCTGCCGGCCCCGCACGCGGCGAGGGTCGAGGCGAGGGCGAGCGCGCAGGTGGTGCGGAGCGGCCGGGGCAGGCGCATGGTCGGATTTGACCACGCGCGCGGGGCACGTCGTCAACGGTCGTCGCGGTCGCGGTCGTCGTCGCCGGACACGTCGAGGGCCGCGCGCGGCGCGGCGTGGCCGGGCGTGCGCGTCTCGACGCCGTCGACGTCGATGACGTCGCCACGGGGCGCGCCTCCACCGACATCGCCGCCCATGTGGGCGACGACGACCTGTGCGCGCGCCCGCATGCCGTCCGCCATCCGGCGCGCCAGGCGCCCGCGGGTCGGCGGCACCAGCAGGATCAGCGCGACCGCGTCGGACAGCAGGCCCGGCGCGATCAGCAGCACGCCGGCGAACGCCGCCAGCGCGCTCGCCGCGACCATCTCACCCACCGGCTCGCGCTTCGCCAGCGCCTCGGCGGCGGCGCGCAGCGTCGCCGCGGCGCGCCCCATCACCAGCATCGAGCCGAGCGCGGCGCCCGCGACGATCGCGAGCACCGTGTACGTCCAGCCGACGAACCCCGACAGGATGACGATCGACGCGATCTCGCCGATCACGTACGCGAGCAGCAGCAGGACGACGGCGAGGCACACGTGGGGGGTGTACCACCGTCACGCTCCGCGGGGCGAGGAGGCGGTATCTTCGCGCCCATGATGAAGCGCGCGGCGGTCCTCGCGGCGGTGTGGCTCTCGGCGTGCGGCGGCGGCGCCAGCGGTGATGACGACGACGGCCCTCCCGACGCGTTCCCCGAGGTGTGCGTCGGCGTCGACTGCTCGGGCCATGGCACGTGCGTCGCGGTCGACGGCGCGGCGCTGTGCCAGTGCGACGGCGGCTACGTCAGGTCCGACGCCACGACGTGCGTCGAGTCGGTGGGGCCGTCGCTCGGTGGCTGCCCGCTGCTGCCGGCGAACCACCTGTTCAACACGCCGATCGACGCGCTGCCCGTGCACCCCGACAGCGACGCGTTCATCGCGACGATCGGGCCGGACACCGAGATCCACCTCGACCTCGGCACCACCGTCGATCAGCAAGACCCGGAGTACTACGGCATCCCGTACAACCTCGTGCACGGCGACGCGCTGGACTGGCCCGAGGTCGCGTTCGAGGGTGACCTCGGGTGGGACCCGCGGCCCGAGTCGGACTGTGCGGTCGGCGAGGCGCGCGCGTTCGCGCAGCCGTGCACCGCGGACGTCGCGCCGGCGCCGCTGCTGCCGATCCCCGACGACGTTCTCGTCGAGGGCGGGATCAACACCAGCCCGGACCAGCAGCCCTACGGCGATCACCACATCCTGCTGCTCGACGTCGACGCGTGCTGGCTGTGGGAGACGTACCACTCGTACCAGGACGCCGGCGGGCAGTGGGACATCTTCGGCGCCGCGGCCTGGGACCTGACGTCGAACGCGCTGCGCCCCGACGGCTGGACGTCGGCCGACGCGGCGGGGTTCCCGATCCTGCCGCTGTTGATCCGCGCCGACGAGGCGAGCGCCGGCGAGATCCGCCACGCGCTGCGGTTCACGATCGAGACCGACAAGATCCGCACCTCCTACGTGTGGCCGGCGCGTCACCTCACCAACAACGGCACCGACTCGACCGACCTGCCGCCGATGGGGCAGCTGTTCCGGCTCAAGGCGAGCTACGAGATCCCGGCCGGCGCGCACGCGCAGACGCGCGCGATCCTCCAGGCGATGAAGACCTACGGCATGTACATCGCCGACGGCGGCTCGGACATGTACGTGCAGGGCGAGCCGAGCGCGGCGTGGGCGGACGAGATCTTCGACGAGGTGCAGGCGGTCCCGGCGAGCGCGTTCGAGGCGGTGGACCTGTCGCCGATCATGGCGCGCGACGGGTGGGACGCGGACTCGGGCGCGGTGCCGTGAGGTCGGAGTGCGGGCCCCGCGCTGCGGATTCCGCACGGCCAGGGACCAAGCTGCAGCCGGCGCGCGCGCGCGACGCGGCGTCGCCAGGCGCGACGCGCACTTGGCGTGCGCGGCCGGGTTGGTCCGCCGGCTGCAATACGCCTCCTCGAGCCGCCGTGCAGGCGGACGCAACCGAGGAATGAATACATGAAGACCCTCCGCACGCTCTCGATCCTGTTCGCGCTCGTCGCCGTCCCCAGCCTCGCGCTCGCCGACCGCGGCCACGGCGGTGGCGCCGACAAGCAGGCGCGCCGCGCCGAGAAGCTCGCCGAGTTCGACACCAACAAGGACGGCAAGCTCGACGACACCGAGCGCACGGTGATGCGCGAGGTGATGACCGAGCGCCGGTTCACCGCGATCGACGCCGACGGCGACGGCGTGATCTCCAAGGCCGAGTTCAAGGCGCACGCCAAGGAGCGCGCCCTGCACAAGGGCCACGGCAAGAAGGCGCAGAAGGGCAAGAAGGGCCAGCAGGGCCAGGGAAAGAAGGCCCGCGGCGCCCGGCGCGGCAAGGGCGTCGAGCGGGCCCCGGTCAAGACCGCGAAGTCGCGCGGCAAGGGCAAGCTGGTCGCGCCGGCGATGGTGAAGTCGGTCTGAGCCGGACGGCGCCGACGGCGTCGGTCACGACGGTGACGGCGAGGTGATCTCGCCGTCACCGAGTCGATCGCGCAGCGCGCGCCCGACGCCGCTGGCGGCAGCGGCCGGTCCGGCGCGAGGACCACCGCGCGACGATCGACCCGCGCCGCGCGACGATCGCCGGCGGAAGGTAGTAAGCTGCGCGCCGTGGTGGAGAGCGATCCGCCGGGGCCGAGCGGCCCCGGAGCGCCGAGCGTCGGGCGCGATCAGCCGACCGTGCCTCTGCGCGCGGCGGCGGCGCTCGCCGTGTCGGCGGCCGAGTCCGCCGCGCCTGGCGGCCCCGGCGCCGAGCCGGTGGTGATGGCGGACAGCCGCTACGAGCTCGGAGCGCACCTCGCCAGCGGCGGGCAAGGGGACGTCTTCCGCGTGTTCGATCGCCACCTCCGCCGCGACATGGTGATGAAGGTGCTGGCGCGCGAGTACGTCGGCGACGCGGTGTCGGTCGCGCGGTTCGTGCAGGAGGCGCAGGTCACCGCGCAGCTCCAGCACCCGAGCATCGTGCCGGTCCACGAGATCGGCGCGCTGCCGGATGGTCGGCCGTATTACACGATGGCCGAGGTGCGCGGACGGACGCTGGCCACGGTGATCGCGGCGGTGCACGCGGCGTCACGTGCGGCAGGCGACGCCGGCTGGGGCGTCGAGCCCGGCGGGTTCGGGTTCGGCCGGCTCGTCGACGTGTTCCACCGCGTGTGCGAGGCCGTCGGCTACGCCCACTCGCGCGGCGTCGTCCACCGCGATCTCAAGCCCGCCAACGTCATGGTCGGCGCGTTCGGCGAGGCGCTGGTCCTCGACTGGGGGCTCGCGCGCGTCGTCGCGGACGCCGCGATCGGTTCGCCGGCGGTGCCCGCGCGCGGCGTCGCGGTCAGCGAGGTCGGCGCGGTCGCGGGGACGCTCGGCTACATGCCGCCGGAGCAGGCGGCGGGCGATGGCGCGGTCGGGCCGGCGGCCGACGTCTACGCGCTCGGCATGATGCTGCGCGAGCTGCTCACCGGCGTCCCGCCGGGGATGGCCGACGTGATGGGCGTGCACGATCCGATCGTCGCCGCGCCGGGCCGGCCGATCCCGGACGAGCTGATCGCGATCTGCGCGCGCGCCACCGCGCACGATCCTGCGGCGCGGCCTGCCCACGCCGGCGTCGTCGCGGTGGAGGTCGCCGCGTTCCTCGACGGCGCCCGCAAGCGCGAGCGAGCGCTCGCGCTGCTCGCCGAGGCGCGCGCGCTCGGCCCCGGGATCGAGGAGCTGCGCCGCCGCGCCGCCGAGCTGCAGCGCGAGGCGCGGGCCGCGCTCGAGCCGATCCCGCCGCACGCCGACGCGGCCCAGAAGGAGCCGGGGTGGGAGCTGGAGGACCGCGCGCGCGCGCTCGACGTCAAGGCCGAGCTCGCCACGCTCGAGATGCTGCGGCTGATCGACTCGTCGCTGATCGAGGCGGACCTGCCCGAGGCGCACGCCCTGCTCGCGGATCACTTCCGCGCCCAGCACGAGGCGGCGGAGCTCGGCGGCGACGCGGTCGGCGCGCGCAAGCTCGAGGTCCAGCTCCGCACCCACGACCGCGGCGCCCACGCCGGCTACCTCGCCGGGGCCGGCGCGCTCACGCTGATCACCGACCCGCCGGCCGAGGTGGAGCTGCGCCGCTACGAGCTGCGCGGCCGCCGGCTGGTCGACGAGCACCTGCGCGACCTCGGGCGGACGCCGCTGCGCGCGGTCGAGCTGCGCCGCGGCAGCTACCTCTTGATCCTGCGCGCGCCGGGCTGCCACGACGTGCGCTACCCGGTGTCGATCGGCCGGCAGGAGCACTGGGATCCGCGGCGGCCCGGCGACGTCGCGACGACGCCGCTGGTGCTGCCGCGGCTCGGCGCCATCGACGCCGACGAGGTGTTCGTTCCGGCGGGCCCGTTCTGGTGCGGTGGCGATCCGCAGGCGGCGGGCGAGGTGATGCCGCGCCAGCGCGTGTGGGTCGACTCGTTCGTGCTCGGGCGGTACCCGGTGACCAGCGCGGAGCTGCTCGCGATGGTCAACGCGCTCGTCGACGAGGGCACGCCCGAGGCGGAGGCGCTCGCGCTGAGCGTCGTGCCGCGCCACCGGGGGACATCGGCGGGCGAGGCCGGGACGCTGGTGTGGCCGCGAGACGCGCGCGGGCACTTCGCGCTCGGCGCCGACGACGAGGGGCTGACGTGGGCGCCGCGCGATCCGGTGTTCATGGTCAACTGGCACGGCGCGATGACCTACGCGGCGTGGTGGTCGCGGCGCACCGGGCGCACCTACCGGCTGCCGGGCGAGCTCGAGCACGAGAAGGCCGCGCGCGGCGCCGACGCGCGCGCGTTCCCCTGGGGCGACTTCTTCGATCCGAGCTGGGCGTGCATGCGGCTGAGCGACGCGACCGGGCTGCGGCCGGCGCCCGTGGATCAGTTCGTCGTGGACGAGAGCCCCTACGGCGTGCGCCACCTCGCCGGCAACGTCGTCGAGTGGTGCGCCGACGAGTACCGGCGCGCGGGTCCGCCGCTCGACGGTGGCCTGTACCTCGCCCCGACCGGGCTCGCCGCGGCCGCGCCCGTCGCCGAGCGCACGCTGCGCGGTGGCTGCTTCCTGTTCGACTCGTTCCTGCTGCGCGCGGCGACCCGGCACAACAGCAGCTCGATCCTGCGCGACGTCACGCTCGGGTTCCGGCTCGCGCGCGCCGCCACGCCCTGACCTCCCTCACGCGAACCTGCGAACCACAGAACAGAGGCCCATGAAGACCTTGCTCCAGTACCTCGCCGGCCTGGCCGCCGATCCCGCGGCGCAGGCCGCGTTCACGAAGGACCCCGACGCCGCGATCGCCGCCGCCGATGTCAGCGACGCCGACCGCGCGATCCTGCGGACCCGCGACGCCGGGCTGATCCACGCCACCGTGGGGCAGCAGGGGCTCGCGGCGATGGTCTACGCCACGGCGCAGGCGCCCGCGATGGTGTACGCGGCGCAGGGGCCGGCGGCTCCGATGGTGTACGCGGCGCAGGGGCACGCGGCGCCGATGGTGTACGCGGCGCAGGCGGCGCCGATGGTGTACGCAGCGCAGGGGCCTGTGGCGCCGATGGTGTACGCGGCGCAGGGGCCGGCGGCGCCGATGGTGTACGCGGCGCAGGCGCCGATGGTGTACGCGGCGCAGGCGCCGATGGTGTATGCGGCGCAGGCGCCGATGGTGTACGCGGCGCAGGCGCCGATGGTGTA
>WYBA01000129.1 GCA_011526095.1 Myxococcales bacterium
CGGCGGCGTTCTGCGGGTTCTACGTCGAGGGGTCGGGGCAGTCGCTGTACAACGACGCGACGCAGGTGGTGCTGATGCGGATGGGGACGCGGACGGTGCTGTCGATGCAGAACGACTACAAGGGGCCACCGGAGGCGTTCGCGCTGGTGGTGCCGGTGCCGGTGGTGCTGCAGGAGGGGGACGTGAAGACGTTGCCGAAGGAGGTGTTCGGCAAGGTGGACGCGATGGGGGCGCCGCGCCTGGTGGAGTACTGGGAGCAGGATCCGTGCGCGCCGGACTACCGCGACGATCCGCGGATGATGGCGAAGTCCGCCGCGGTCGAGTCGGCCGCGCCGCCGAGCGCGGGCGACGCCGGCTACGGCGTGACGATCGAGGCGCAGTTCACCGTCGGCGAGTACGAGGTGGTGATCCTGTCGGCGAAGGACTCGACCGGGCTCGAGGCGTGGCTGCAGGCCGAGAAGTACGCGATCCCGGCGGGGGCGGAGCCGCTGCTGCGACCGTACGTCGAGGGCGGATCGAAGTTCTTCGTGGCCAAGGTGGACCCGAAGAAGGTGACGTTTGTCGATGGGCGCGCGGCGCTGTCGCCGCTGCGGTTCCACTACGACCACGAGGAGCTGGCGCTGCCGATCCGGCTGGGGCTGGCGAACTCGAGCGGCAAGCAGGACCTGATCGTGAGCATCCTGTCGCCGGAGGGGCGCTACGAGGTCGCCAACTACGGCAACGTGACGATCCCGACGAACCTGGACGTGCGGGACGAGGTGCGGACGCGGTTCGCGGAGTTCTACGCGGCGCTGTTCGACCGGACGCTGGAGAAGCACCCCGGGGCGGTGGTGACCGAGTACGCGTGGGACGCGACGACGTGCGATCCGTGCCCGGGGCCGCAGCTCGACTACCACGACCTCGCGACGCTGGGCGCGGACGTGCTGGGCGGCGGGCCGGGGAAGGTGGAGCCGTACACGAGCTGGCAGATGACGCTGACGCGGCTGCACGCGCGCTACGGCGCCGCGGACGCGAAGGACGACCTCGTGTTCAAGGTCGCCCGGCCGATCGTCGGCGGGCGCGAGCACCTGGTCGCGGGCGGCAAGCTCGAGGAGGGCGCGCGCGAGGACTCGACCAACAACTTCCAGGGCCGGTACGCGATCCGCCACGAGTGGACGGGGCCGGTGGAGTGCAAGGACCCGAAGCGGGGGCGGTGGGGCGGCTCGCCGGCGGGCGAGCCGCCGGTCGGAGTGAAGGCTGGGCAGGGGCTGGCGTTCGCGCCGCGCGGGCAGGTGCAGCTGGCGCAGCTGGTGACCGAGGACGTGCCGGAGCTGGACGTGAAGGCGTCGCCGGCGATCTCGGGCACGGGCGCGGCGGCGGGCACGGGCCCGGGGACGACGGCGGGCACGGGCAAGGGCCCGGGGACGACGGCGGGCACGGGGACGGGCAGCAAGAAGGACGAGAAGAAGGGGTGCGGCTGCGCCTCGAGCGGTGGCCGCGGCGACGCCGCGGGCGCCCTGGTGATCCTCGGGGCGGCGGGCCTGGCGATGAGCCGCCGCCGTCGCTCGCGCGTCTGAAGGGGCACCCCATGCGCAGGTCGATCTCGCTCGTCGTGACGTTCGCGCTCGCCGCCTGCAGCGGCAGCGGCTCCGGTCCCGCTCCCGAGCCGGTGGCGCCGGAGGTGGCGCCGCCGCCGCCGGAGATCCGCCTGCCGCGCGCGCCCGGCGCGTTCGCGCCGTCGATGATGGCGCTGGCCGGCGACGGCGTCGCCGAGCCCGTCGACGGTGATCACCTGTCGGACACCGAGACCTGCGCGAGCTGCCACCCCGACGTCGCCGACCAGTGGGGCGCCAGCGCGCACTCGTTCGCCTCGTTCAACAACCCGATCTACCGGGTCAACGTCGAGCTGGCGCGGCGCGAGCTGGGCCACGCCCAGAGCCAGCACTGCGGCGGGTGTCACGACATGGCGCTGCAGGTCGACGGGCTGATGGCGGCCGCGTCGCCGACGGCGATCCCCCCGGACGATCTGCGCGCGCACTCCGGCGTGACGTGCCGCATCTGCCACGGCGTCGACGAGGTGTCGAGCGACGGCAACGGCTCGTACGTGCTGGCGCGCGCGCGCCTCAGCTCGCCCGACGTCGACGATCCGGCGAGCGTCGAGCAGCACAAGGCCGACGTGACGGTGACGAAGCTCGGGTCGGAGCTGTGCGTGGCGTGCCACCGCGGCTTCCTCAGCCCCGACCTCGACGTGCCGGTGCACCTGTCGGGGATCGACGAGCCGACGTTCTGGCGCAGCTCGGCGTACACCGGCTCCGGCGTCGGTCGCGTCGACAAGGTCGAGCAGCAGGACTGCATCGCGTGCCACATGGACCGCGTCGCCGCGGGCGACGAGGAGGTGGCCCGTGGCGACGACGGCACGGTCGCGTCCCACCGGTTCGCCGGCGGGCACACGTGGATGGCGGCGATGCGCGGCGACGAGGTCCAGCTCGAGGCGGTGGCGGCGAAGCTGCGCGGCGCCGCGTCGATCGACGTCGCCGGCGCGCTGATCGACGACCGCGGCCAGCCGGTCGAGGGCGGCGTCGAGACCGCGGCGGGGCGGTGGTTCCTGCCCGCGGACGGCGCGCCGGTGGTGCCCGGCACGCGGGTCGAGCTCGACGTCGTGATCCGCAACCTGTCGGTGGGGCACCGCTTCCCCGGCGGGGTCAACGACATCCAGGACACGTGGATCGAGGTCGAGGTGCGCGACGCCCGCGGCAAGCGCGTCGCCGCGTCGGGCCTGACCCACGCCACCGATGCCGATGACGAGGACACCCACGTCCTGCGGTCGTACGTCGTCGACGACGCCGGCGAGATCCACGAGGAGCACGCGCTGCCGCGGTTCCGCGGCGTCATCGCCAACCACACGATCGCCGCGCGCGACGCCGTCGCCGTGCGCTACGGGTTCGAGGTGCCGGCCGGGCTGAAGGCCAGCGCGCTGCCGCTGCGCGTCGACGCGCGGCTGCGCCATCGCACCCGCACGCTGCGGATGCAGGCGGAGGCGTGCGCGGCGATCACGACCGCGTCGGGGCAGGCGTTCCGCGCCGGCACGCGCGCCGCGCGCGACGCCGATCTCGATCCGTGCGCGCCGCAGCCGATCACCGAGATCGCCGCGACGTCGGTGTGGCTCGGCGCCGGCGTCGACGACGCCGCGGCGCGCGCCGCGGCCGCCGGGCTGCCGCGCGCGCCGGCGTGGGCGCGGCTGTACGAGCACGGCATGGCGCTCGGCGCGGTCGTCGGCGAGCGCCTCGACGAGCCGCGCGCCGTGCTGGAGGCGGCGCTGGCGCTCGCGCCGGCGGGCGCCGACGGCGACCGGCCGCGCGCGATGATCCTGGCGCAGCTGGCTTCGGTCGCCGGCAAGCAGGGCCGCACCGACGACGCGCTCGCGCTGATCGACCGGGCGCGGGCGCTGCTGCCCGACCCGGAGCCGCCGGTCCTCGACTTCGTCGCGGCCGACGCGCTGGCGCGGGTGTGGCGGTGGGAGGAGGCCGCCGTCGCGGCCGAGGCCGCCGCGCGCAAGGCGCCGCTGAACACCGCGGCGTGGGTGATGCTGGCGCGGGCGCGCGGCAGCCTCCACGACGACCGCGGGGCGCTCGAGGCGGCGGTCGCCGGGCTCGCGATCTCGCCGCGCGATCCGGACCTGCTGCGCAGCCAGGCGACGGCGCTGCGCGCGCTCGATCCGGCGCGCGCCGACGAGGCGCTCGCCGCGTACGACCGGTTCCGCGCGCCCGACGCGGTCGCGCAGCTACGCATGGCGTGCGCGCGCCAGTCGGAGCGGTGCGCGCGCGAGCGCGAGCAGGGCCACACGCACGAGCTGCGGTAGTCCCAATGCTGGTCAGATAAGGCAAGACGTGTCAGTTCCGCTCGCCCCGAGCCAGCGCCAGCGAACGGTGCGAAGCGACCGGCGGCGGCTCCTGACGAACAGCCGTCCAAGTCCGCAGGATCGCCAAGTTCCTTCGAGGGGCTCAGCTCAGAGGGCTGTGCAGAAGGCGTCGGCGACGAGGAAGGCGAGCGCGACGATGGCGACAGTCATGGCTCGCGTCGCCGAGCGCCAGCCCGACGAGCCCACCGCGGACGCGCGAGACGGCGGCGGCGTGGCGGTGCCGGGCGCCGTGGCGTGGCGCGCGTCCCACGACCGTCCGGGAGACCGCGAACACCGGCGCCGGGCCAAG
>WYBA01000130.1 GCA_011526095.1 Myxococcales bacterium
ACGGGAGCCCCGCGGCCGCCGCGGCGACGGCGGTGGACGCCGCCGCGGTCGCGAATGTGCCGGCCGTCCCCGACGCGGGCGTCGTCGCGGCGGCGGCGGTGGACGCCGCCGCGGCCGCCGCGGTCGCCGTGGTCGACGACGACGACGACGACGGGCGCGCGTCGTCGCGGCGCGTCGACGCCGGCCCGCGGCGCCGGGCGATCGACGCCGGCGTGCCCGCGTCGTCGCCGCCGGTCGACGCGGCCGTCGCGGCGGCCGCGCCCGATCCGTGCGTCGGCCTGTGGAGCGCGCCGGGCATGATCATGACGGTCCGCAAGGCGTCCGGGACCTGCGGCAAGATCGACTTCGTCGAGCGCCCCGGCGGCAAGGTGTCGATCTGCTCCGGCTCGCTCACCGGGTGCTCGCGCGGCGGCGGAGCGCTGACCGCGAGCTTCCGCTGCAACTGGTCCGAGGCGCCGAGCACCGGCCTGGTCGCGACGTTCGCGCTGGAGTGCAGCGGCGGCTCGATGACCGCCGACGTCAACTTCTCGCACCCGCAGGCGCGCCGCGACCGGTGGAAGCTGTCCAAGTAGTCGGGCCCGATCAGGCGGCGTCGGGCCAGCCGTCGACGCGGCGCAGCCGCAGGCGGTGCAGCCGCTCGAGCAGCTTCTTGCGCGGCAGGGTCCTGGCGCCGCGCCAGTGGTAGTGCGCGACGCTCGCGATCTCCGCGATCGCGGGCACCGGCGCGAGGTCGCGCGCCGCGAGCCAGCCGGTCATCTCGTCGGCGGTCGCGTCGTCCTCGCACACCCACACGATCGTCTTGTGCTCGGTGAGGCGCAGGGTCGCGCGCTGGGCCCGCAGGTAGATCGAGACCTCGACGTGGCCGCTGCCGAGCAGCTCGACGTCGTGGTCGTCGAGGAACCGGATCGCCTTCTTGACGTCGATCCGCGGGGTCAACCACACCTCGGTCTGCCCGGCGCCGTCGTGGTGGCCGGCGACCTTGATCTCGACGTTGTCGGCGGCGGGGAGCTGCTCGACCCGCTGCATGAACGTCTCGATCAGCCGGTCGCCGGGGACGATCGCCTCGACCACGTGCGCCGCGTCGTGGCGGCGCCGCGCGAACCCGGCGCGCGGGGCGCCCAGCCGGCGCGCGCCCTCGATCGTCGGCAGCACGCCGTCGGGCCAGCGCCACCGCGGCAGGTCCGCCGGCGGCGTGCGCTCGACGACGACGCCCTTGCCGACCGACTCGCCGAGCGGGACGTCGCCCGCCGGCGCGGCCTCCGCCGCGATCGCCCACGCCGGACGGCCGCGCGCGGCGCGCGCGTACGCCAGCGCGATCGCCGCGCCGAGGTGCTCGCCCGGCGCGACGACGAGCTGCACGCGGTCGCCGTCGTCGAGCGCGATCCGGTACCACGCCTCGCTCACGGCGCCTCCATCCGCAGCACGACGACGGTGATCTTGCCGCCGTACAGCGGGCCGCCGAACCCGTCCACCGCCGTCTGCTGCAGCCCGCGGCGCCCGCTCCACTCGGTCAGGAACGCGGCGTCGAGCGACACGAACAGGCCGGACGACTGCGTCTGCGTGACGCCCTCGGTCGTCGACAGATCCTCGGACAGGTAGCGCACCGTCGCGCCGGCGGGCAGGCTCTGGATCGTCACGCCGGCCTCGGGGACGATGCCGTCGAAGTCGAGGACGCGCCCGACGACGAGGCCGCTGGCCGGCAGCGAGTCGAGCCCGAGCGCCTCGCGGATCTGCTGGACCGTGACGGTGTCGACGTACCACGCGGTCATGTCGAGCTCGTCCTGCGTCGGCGTCACCTGCCCGCACGTCACCGCCGGCGTGCGCTCCGGCAGGTCGATCCGCTCGGTCTGCACGCACGCCACCTGATCGAACGCGATCGCCGCGCCGTCGGGCTCCGACCACGTGTGGGGCGGCACGCCGGTGACGTCCTCGAGCGGCGTCGTGTCGGGGGTGTCGAGCCGCCACGTGCCGTCGGGGAGCACCTCGGGCGCGCCGATCCGGACGTCGAGCACCGTCGCGATCGACGTCGGCACCGGCACAGGCAGGTCGAGATCGTTGACGCCGACGGTGACGTGCACGGTGTCGGGCAGCCGGCACTCCTCCGCGTCGAGCGCCGGGGCGTTGATGCACTCGAGCGTGATCGTCGCGGTCGTGCCCGAGCCGACCTCGAAGTAGGTCCGCCCGCCGATCGCCGGGCCGCCCTCGAAGCTCTGGTCGATGCCGCCCGACAGCGCGAATTCGAGCGGGCCGCAGTCCGGCGCGCCGCCGTTGGCCTCGTCGTACGGCCAGATCCCGAGCTGGATCTCGACCCGCTCGTTCGGGATCAGCTCGTCGGGGACGGTCAGCGACGCGACCTCGCACAGGTCGCCGCCGCCGCGGATCCGCTCGCACACGATCGCGTAGGGCTGGGCCTCCGGATCGTCGGCCGGGACGATCCGCAGCATCACCTCGGCGTCGCACGGCATCGCGATGTTCTCGCACGCGTTGAACCCGCAGCCCTCGGGGTCGAGCATCAGCTCGACCCCGAAGCGGTCGGCCTCGGGGCCGCACGCGCCGCACCCGAGCGCGGCCAGCAGGACGACGGCGCGGCGGCTCATGGATCGCGTCCGAACACCAACTGCCCGTCGAGCTCGCTCGCGCCCTGCGGCCGCGTCATCGCGTACACCACGCTGGCGACGACGCCGGCGACGACCGTGCCGCCGATCGAGACCTGGACCCATCGCCGCTCGTACCACGCCGGCGGGGTGTCGATCGGGGGCGTGACCGGCGGGCGGTCGTCGCCGCCGCCGCGCACCGGCACCTTGAGCGGCCGCAGCGGCTTGATCAGGTCGACGGGCGTCGCGTCCTTCGCCGGGCGCGCGTCGCCCAGCGTGCCGGCGCGGCCGCTGTAGATCCGCGCCACCAGCGCGCCGGCGTCGTCGCGCGCGACGACGATCGCGTCCTGCCCGCCGACCAGCCGCAGGATCTCCGCGACCACGACGGCGCGCTCGACGTCGCCGGTGGCCGCGACCAGCCGCGCGCGCAGCCGGTGGAGCACGACCGCCGGCGCGGCCTCGGCCGCGTCGAGCGTCACCGTCGCGCCCGCGTGGGGCACGTCGACGAGCTGGCCGCGCGCGACCAGGCGCTCGCCGGTGACGGTGACGCAGTGCAGGCCCGGCGCGAGCTGGATCACCGCGGGCGCCGGGCCGATCCGCGCTCCGTCGACCCACACCTCGGCGCCGTCGTCGGCGGCGACGTCGAGCGTCGCCGGGTCGCCGGTCGCGCGCGCCGCGTCGAACGCCGCCACGACCTCGGGCAGGTAGCGCGCGGGATCGAGCGTGCGCCCCGGGGACAGCCGGTGGACCAGCGCGAAGCTCGCGCGCGCGTCGGGCGCGGCGCCGTCGCCGAGCAGCGCCAGGCCCCGGGCGAGCGCGAGGTCGGCGATCACGGCGAGCAGCTCCTCGCCCGGCGCGACGTCGACGGCACGCGCGATCGCCGCGTCGGCGGCGGCGACCGCCGCGCCGTGATCGAACCGGGCGAGCGCGTCGCGGACGTCGGCGAGCGCGGCGCGCGCCTCGGTCAGCGGCGCGCGGCTGTCGTCGGGGATCGCGCCGCGGAGCGCCGCCCGGCGGTCCGACACCACGAGGATCAGGTCGGCCTCGCGCTGGAGCTGCGCCTCGAGCGCGGCGGCGACCTCGGTCGCCTCCGCGTCGGTCGACGGCGCCGCCGTGGCCTCGATCACCGCGATCGCCCGCGGCGGCCGCTGGGCGCGCGCGACCCCGGGGGCGAGCGCACCCAGGAGCACACCTGCCCACACCACCCAGACCGCGAAGATTCCACGGGGTCTGGGTGCTGAACGGGATCCGCGCCGGGTGGCGCCCGGGAGCATGCGCGTACTATAGAGCAGTCGTGGCCGAGGTGCCGCAGAAGAGCCTCGAGCGGTACGACGTGCTCGACCGCATCGCGGTCGGGGGCATGGCGGAGGTGTTCCTCGCCAAGGCCTACGGCGCGCACGGGTTCGAGAAGACCCTGGCGATCAAGCGCATCCTCCCCGAGCTCGCGCGCGATCACGAGTTCGAGGAGCGCTTCATCGCCGAGGCCAAGGTCGCCGTCCGGCTGTCGCACACCAACGTCGTCCAGGTGTTCGACTTCGGCCGGTTCGCCGGCTCGCTGTTCATCGCGATGGAGTACGTCGACGGGCTCGACATGGCGGCGCTGCTGCGCCGCCACAAGGAGCTCGGGCGGCTGCTGCCGGTGCCGGCGGCGTTCCACATCGGGGTCGAGCTCGCGCGCGGCCTCGACTTCGCCCACCAGCACGGGGTCGTCCACCGCGACGTCTCGCCGTCGAACATCCTGCTGTCCCGGGCCGGCGAGGTGAAGATCGCCGACTTCGGGATCGCGGTCGCGGCGCGCCCCGAGCGGCCCAAGCCCGGCGCCAAGCGCAAGGTGATGGGCAAGTGGCGCTACATGTCGCCCGAGCAGGCGCGCGGCGAGCCGGTCGACCCGCGCTCCGACATCTTCTCGATGGCGGTCGTGATGTACGAGCTGTTCACCGGGGAGAAGCTGTTCCCCGGCGACGAGGTCGAGGAGATCGTCCGCAACATCCACGACATGCCGCTGCCGCGGCCGTCGGAGATCCGGCGCGATCTGCCCAAGCGGATCGACGACATCCTGCTGCCGGCCCTGTCGCGCGATCCGGCGCGCCGGCCGACGCGCGCCGCGATCCTGCAGCGCTCGATCACCGAGCTGTCGTACGAGTCGAGCATCGTCGCGACCGCGCTCGACGTCGCCGACGCGGTCGCGCTCGCCCTCGACCTCCAGGCGCCGCCGAGCGCCTCGGGCAAGCACAGCCTCGACCTGTTGCTGCGCCAGCAGATCGCCGAGAACCTGGGCAAGGGCGGCACCGCCGACGGCCGGCGCACCGCGCTGACCACGAACCAGCACTCGACCGCGATCACCGCGTCGAAGCTGTACCGGGACAAGGACGGCGCGCCGCTGGTGATCACGCGCGAGGCGATCATCCTCGGCGCGGAGACCGGCGCCGCCGCGCTCGACGGCCCCGACGCCGACGACGAGGGCGGGCGCGACCGCATCACCGAGCCGGTCCAGCTCCAGGCGCTGGGCGACGAGACGACCGGGCGCGCGCTGCTCGAGCGCCGCGTCGATCCCGACGGCATCACCCACCTCGAGCTCGACGAGAACACGATGGCGCGCCTGGCGCGCGCCGGCCGCAAGGGCTCGCGGTCCGAGGCGTCCGCCGGCGACGAGGCGGATCACCTCACGCGGGCCGACACGCCCTCGGCCAAGCGCGCCGACACGCCCGCCGTCGCGACCGCGCCGCCGCGGCGCGCGCCGCGCGTCGCGCTCGTCGTCGCCGCGGTGGCGGCCGTCGGCGCGCTGATCGTGTGGCTGGCGGTGCGCGGCCCCGGCGCGGCGGCGACGCCCGACGCGGCGCGCGCCGTGGCGATCGACGCCGGCTCTGCCACGCCCGCGCCGGCGATGCCCGCGATCGTCGACCTGACGTCCGAGCCGCCGGGCGCGCGCGGCACCGTCGGCGACGTCGCGGTCGCGGCGACGCCGGCGCGCGTCACCGTGCCCGCCGGCGTGCCGCAGCGCGTGCGCCTCGAGCTCGCCGGCTACCGCGCCTACGTCGACGACGGCGTCGTCGTCCAGGCCGGGCAGGTCGTGCGGATCGTCGCGCGGATGGTCCCGGCGCGCGCGTCGCTGCGGGTCGACACCGAGCCGCCCGGCGCCACCGTCGAGCTCGGCGGCCGCGTGATCGGCGAGACGCCGCTGGTCCGCGACGACCTGCCGCCCGGCGGCAAGACCTCGCTGACGATCACCAAGCCGGGGTTCGAGCCGGTCAAGGTGCCGGTCGAGCTCGCGCTCGACGCGCCGGTCGAGGTGTCGCGCACGCTCGCGCCGATCGAGCGGTTCGGCCTCGTCGACGTCTACGTCGAGGAGGGCTGGGGCGACGTGTTCTGGAAGGGCAAGAACCTCGGCCGCGCGCCCAAGAAGGGCATCCGGCTGCCGGTGGGCCGGCACGCGCTGCGGATCGTCAATCCGGTGTCGAAGCAGGAGGCGACGGTCAGCGTGGTGGTCAAGGACGGCGAGACCGCGTACTACCGGGTCAAGCTGCAGTAGCGCCCGCCCGCGATCGCTACGGCGCCGGCTTCTTGCGGCGGCTGGCGACGTCGACGACCACGTCACCGCCGCGCACCACCAGCCGGCACGCCAGCCGCACCTTCGTCAGGTGGTAGACGTTGCCGAGGTGCTTGAGCTCCTCGTCCGTGTACGGCGGCAGGAACTCGGCGCCCTCGATCACCCGGACGCGGCACAGCCCGCACGTGCCCTTGCCGACGCACGAGGTGTCGATGCCGGCGGTGAGCTTCGCGCCGGCCTCGAACACCGTCGCGCCGTCGGGGATCTCGACCGTCTTGCCGAGCGCGGCGAACGTCACGCGCGGCATCTCAGCCGCGCCCCTTGCCGCGCGGGCCGCTGACCGCGGGGTGCCCCGCCAGCGTGAACCGCAGCGGGCGCGCCGCCCACGCGCCGGCGTAGGCGACGCCGATCCGCGGCGAGCGGGCGATCGCCGCGGCGGGGACGCGCCGCCACCGCGCGATGAACAGCGCGTCGTCGTCGAGCGGTCGGCGGTCGTGCGCGCGCGACAGCCCGAGCGCGCGGGTCAGCTTGCCCGGCCCGCGCAGCGCCGCGTCGTCCACCGGCTCGGGCAGGCCGACCAGCGGCGCTGCCGCCCGGATCAGCACGGCGCCCGCGGTGCCCGCCGCGCCGGTGACGACGTTGAACATCTCGTGGACTCCATAGCACAGGTAGACGTAGGTCACGCCGCCGGGCCCGAACATGACCTGGTTGCGCGGCGTCGGCCCGAACCGCGCGTGCGAGGCGAGGTCGCGCTCGTCGAGGTACGCCTCGGCCTCGACGATCATCGCGGCGCGCGCGCCGTGGACGAGGGCGCAGCCGATCAGCGCGCGCGCCACGAGCTCGGTGTCGCGCTGGAACCACCGCGGCGGCAGCCGCCGCGCCCGCAGCGCGGCGATCGAGGGCGTCACGCCTCGCGAGGGCGTCACGCCTCGCTCGCGACCGCGAGATCCATCTCCGTCTCCGCCTCCGTCCCCGTCTCCGTCCCCGTCTCCGCCTCCGCCTCCGTCCCCGTCCCCGCCTCCGTCTCCGTTTCCGTGCCCGTGCCCGCCAACGTCACCGTCTCCGTCTCCGCCTCGCCGCCCTCGATCACCGGGCCGCGGCACGCGCGCAGCACGTCGCGATCGATCTTCCCCACCACGTCCGCCACGCGCGCGTCCTTGTCGAGCTCGACCAGCAGCGCGTCGACCGCGGCGCGGTACGCCGCCGGCGAGATCGCGCCCTGCAGCAGGCGGAACCGCAGGAACACGCCCGCCGTCTGCACCACGTCGGCGAGGCAGTAGCGCTGGATCTCGTCGAGCCGTCCGCCGAGGTAGAGCCCCTCGACCTGCGAGCCGTCGACGCCGACCTTGCCCGGCAGCCCGATCAGCCGGGCGATCGCGTCGAGGCTGCTCGAACGCGTCGCGCCGTGGTCGGTCAGCCAGTCGCACAGGTCGAGGTGCCCCTCCTCGGAGAACCGGTAGCGGACGCCGCGCTCCTGGTAGTACCAGGGCAGCGGGACCCCGTGGCACAGCGAGCGCAGCGCGATCACCGGCAGGTCGAACGACCGGCCGTTGTAGGTCACGAGCACCGGCTTGCTGCGCCCGACGAACCGCGCGAAGTCCTCGAGCAGCTGACCCTCGTCGAGCGACGACCCGCCGATGACGCCGAGCCGGCGCAGCCGGTAGTCGGCGTCGAGCCACAGGCAGCCGATCACGATGATGCGGTGCGCCCACGTCGGCGGGAACGGCGCCTCCTTGCCGGGCGCGACCTCCGGCCGGACCCACCGCGTCGTGTCGGGCACGGTCTCGATGTCCAGCACGAGGAACTCGGGTCGCCGGCTCACGGACGGCAACGTATGCCGCCGCTGTGACACGCTTCGCGGCCCGGCGGGGGGCGCCGCGAGCGCTTGTCGGCGCGCCCGGGCCACCCAATAATGGGCCAGATGTCGTGCCCTCGCCTCGCCGCGCGCCTCGCGGTGCCCGCCCTCATCACGCTCGGTGCCGCGACCGCCGCCGCCGGCCCCGCCCCCGGACCGGGTGACGAGGACCTGTGCCGCGTCGTCGACGTCGACTTCACGCCGAGCGAGGAGCTGCAGATCGTCGTGTGGCTCGAGGACACCGCGGGCAACTACGTCGACACGATCTACATCACCGACGCGACCGGGCGCCGCGGCCTCGGGAACCGCCCCGGCCGGTTCGACTTCAACAGCGGCTGGGCGTGGCCGTACGGACGCCGGATCAACACGTTCCCGGTGTGGGCGCACCGCCACGGCATGGCGTGGCCGCAGATCGTGTTCCAGGACGGCAACGACGACGGCCTGTCGCACTCGTTCTCGGAGTCGTCGGTCGAGGCGTACTACTGCCGGCCGCTGCGCGAGACCGAGCCGGGGTGGGACGCCCAGACCTGCGCGTCGGTCGCGTACACCGACAAGGGCATCCTCGATCCGGCCGAGACCAGCCTGTACCCGCCGCGCGAGGACCACGCCTACGACGAGGGCGTCGACCACCCGGACGTCCTCGAGTACGACGACCTCAACCCGTTCGACGCGGTCAGCGCCGCGACGCCGGTCGGCGGCACCCACGTCGAGCTCGGCTGGCCGCTGCCCGAGTCACTGCCGCTCGGCGACTACGTCCTGTTCGTCGAGGTGTCGAAGGAGTTCGACCACAACGCCACGTACAACCCGACGACGTACCCAGAGCCGACCGGGATCCTCTACGCCGACTACGGCGTCGCGTACCGCGGCCAGCCCTCGGTCGTCTACCGCGTGCCGATCACGATCGGCAACGACCTCGACGTCGCGCGCGTCGCGGACTACGAGGGCTACGGTGATCCCGACGGCTTCGACGGCGAGCTGCGCGCGCCTGACGGCACGATCGACGACGACGTGCCGGGCTCCGGCGCCCAGCGCCTGATGACGACGATCGACGATGCCGGCGGCGGCACGTACCGCGTCCGGGTCCAGGCGCGGGCCGAGCGCGACGACGCCGGCCCCGCCGCGCCCGGCGCCGGCGAGGTCGTCGAGTTCCGCACCGACCCGGACGACCCGACCGCGTTCGTCGGCGTGCTGTCGTTCGTCGAGCCCGGCGACGACGGGCTCGACGGTCGGGTCGAGGGCTACGAGGTGCGCTACCGCGCCGGCGAGACGATCACCGAGGACGACTTCCTGTCGGCGAACCCGGTCGCGCAGGTGATCGTCCCCGACGAGGGCGGCGTGACCCGCCAGCTCGAGGTCCCCTCGCTCAACGCCGAGACCGACTACTACGTCGCGATCCGCGCGTTCGACGACTGCAAGAACTACGGGCCGATCACGGTGATGGCGTTCACCACGCCGGACCCGCCGATCCCGCCCGAGGTCGATGCGTGCTTCGTCGCCACCGCCGCCTACGGCTCGCTGATGGCGGCCGACGTCGAGATGCTGCGCCACGCCCGCGACGGCCTGCTCCGCGGCAACGTCGTCGGCGAGCTCGCGGTCGAGGCGTACTACACGTTCGGCCCGGCGCTCGCCGGCCTGATCGCGCCGTCGGAGGATCTGCGTGGCGTCGCGCGCGGCGTCCTCGGCCCGGTCGTCGACTGGGTGCGCGAGCTGTCGTTCGTCGAGCTGTCGCGCCAGGACTAGTCCTCCGACCGACGCGTCGTGATCGCGTCGGAGGACGTCTGGGCGGGGTGGGTCCCGACGAGCTCTGCTCGTCGGGCGGGGCGGCGAGCCCCGTGTGATCGAGGCGACGTGCCGTGCCGGAGCAGAATGCGACGGTCACGGCAC
>WYBA01000131.1 GCA_011526095.1 Myxococcales bacterium
CACTCCGCGGCCGCCGCCGCTGGCGCCGTCGGCGCCGTCGGCGTTGTCCTCGCCGGCGCCGCCGCCACCGCCGAGCATCAGCACCGCCGTCGGCGAGAAGCTCGCGGCCGCGCCGCCGCGGCCGCCGTACGGCTGGTTGTCGGCGAAGGTGCCGCCGCCGCGACCGCCGAGGCCCGCGCCGCCGCCGCCGCCGCCGCCGGCGTTGTGGCAGTCGCCGCCGCCGCCCGCCGACGCCAGGTTGCCCCAGCCCGCGGTCGCCGCCGCGCCGACGACCGGCCCGCTGCCCTTGGGTGCGCCGCCGCCGGCGGCCGAGTCGCCGTCGCGCGCGGTGCAGCCGTAGTGGCCGACGGGGTCGGTCACCGCCGCGCCCCCGGCGAACCCGGCCCCGGAGGCGTGGATCGCCCCGTCGATCCGCACCTCGCCGGTCGCCAGCAGCGCGACGACGCCGCCGCGCCGTCCGTCCCACGGCGGCGCGGTCAGCTCGGCGCCCGCGCGCACGCGCAGGTCGGTGTACTGCGGGACGCGGATCACCTGGCTGACGCCCGCGGCGTAGGTTCCGGCGAGCGGGTGGGTGAGGTCGAGCCTCGAGCCGCCGGCGACGGCGACGACCGCGAGCTCGTACCGGCCCACCCTCGCCGCGTCGCCCCGCAGGTCGAGCGGCGCCTGGTTGCCCGACGGGTGGTCGTCCGCCGCCAGCCCGGAGGCCTGGTGCACCATCACGACGTCCCCGGCCGCGAACGGCGCGGCGTCGTCGACGTCGATCCGGGTGGCGCCGCGCGCGACGTCGGCGACGACCGCGGCGTAGGCGTTGACCACGGCGTCCTCGTCGAGGTCGACCGCGCCGTCGGCGCCGGAGCCGAGCCCGACGTCGAGCGGCTCGATGTCCTCGCGCGCGTCCGGCGGGCCGTCGTCATCCCCGCCGCCTCCCTCGAGCCCTGCCGGGTCGAAGTGGCATGCCGCGAGCAATGCAAGACCTAAGAGGAGGATTTTGCAAGACACAGGCCAAGGTCCTTTACAGCGCGTGGGCGCTCACCTATCATTCTCCGTGCCATATCCCGAGATCGCCGGGTCGGGCCGTTCTGGTGCTGCAAGATAGCGGAAGTACAAGGAGAACCTGATGGCGATGGAGATGCGACAGGAGCTGCGGCTGTCCCAGCAGCTCGTGATGACACCCCAGCTGCAGCAGGCGATCAAGCTGCTTCAGCTGTCCCGTATGGAGCTGGCAGACCTCGTGCACGAGGAGATGCTCGAGAACCCGATTCTCGAGGATGACATGGAGACGGCGGCGGAGCGGGCGCGCGAGCGCGAGCTGCTGGGCGGCGACGAGCAGGCGGTCATGCAGATGGAGTCGGCCGGCAACACCGAGATGCCGGTCGAGATGCCGAAGGTCGAGGGGGAGGGGCAGGTCGAGGTCCGGGCGGACTCGCAGGCGGTCAACGAGATCGACTGGGAGAACTACCTCGACAACTACACGATGGCCGCGCCGATGCCGGCCTACCGCGGCGACAGCGAGGAGATGCCCTCGCTCGAGGCCACGCTGACCAAGCCGCCGTCGCTCCAGGACCACCTGGCCTGGCAGCTCAAGCTGTCGGACCTGACCGAGCAGCAGATGGCGATCGGCCACGACATCATCGGCAACATCGACGCCGACGGCTACTTCAAGGACCCGCCGCTGTCCGAGATCGCGGCCGACCACGGCGTGACCGAGGAGGCGTGCGAGGTCGTCCTCGAGAAGATCCAGACGTTCGACCCGATCGGCGTCGGCGCGCGCAGCCTCGCCGAGTGCATGCTGATCCAGGCCCTCCACGACGACCTCGCCGACGCGATCGTCATCAAGATCATCAAGTCGCACCTGCCCAACCTGGAGAAGAAGAACTACCAGGCGATCGCGCGCGACCTCAAGGTCCCGATCGAGGACATCCTCGACGCCTCCAAGGTCGTCACCGAGTTCGATCCGCGCCCCGGTCGCGAGTACGCCTCCGACGACGCGCACTACATCACGCCCGACGTCCACATCCACAAGGTCGGCGACAAGTACTTCGTCGTCCCCAACGACGATGGCCTGCCCAAGCTCAAGATCTCCAACTTCTACAAGTCGGCGATGGGCAGCGGGAACGCGTCGAAGGACTACGTCCAGGACAAGCTGCGCTCGGCGCAGTGGCTGATCCGGTCGATCCAGCAGCGCCAGCGCACGATCATCAAGGTCTCCGAGTCGATCCTGAAGTTCCAGCGCGAGTTCTTCGACAAGGGCATCAGCCACCTCAAGCCGCTGATCCTGCGCGACGTCGCGGAGGACATCGGGATGCACGAGTCGACGGTGTCGCGCGTGACGACGAACAAGTACGTCCACACGCCGCAGGGCATCTTCGAGCTGAAGTTCTTCTTCAACTCCGGCATCTCGCGCACCAACGGCGACGACCTCGCGAGCGAGGCCGTGAAGTCGAAGATCAAGGAGATCGTCGGCGGCGAGGACACCAAGCGGCCGCACTCGGACCAGAAGATCGTCGAGCTGCTCAAGAAGGGCGGCATCGACATCGCGCGCCGCACCGTCGCGAAGTACCGCGAGCAGATGGGCATCCTGTCGTCGTCGAAGCGCAAGCAGGTGTTCTGACCGCGTCCGCGAGGCGCGCAAGCCACCTCGCCGACCGTCGCCACGCGCCTGCCCGACGCGGCGCGGCGCGCCGCGCCGTGACGGTGGCGTGGCGAGGCGGTGACGCCGCGCGCCCGGCGCCGCGGATCGGGGGTATGCTGGGATCAAGGCCGGCCGTCAACCGGTCCACGTCAACCGCACCCGGAGGGTTCGATGCAATTCTCGGTGACCTTTCGTCACATGGAGCCGACGGATTCCCTGAAGGCGTACGCGCGCGAGCGCATGGAGCGCATCCGCAAGTACCTGCCCGATCCGATCAGCTGCCACGTGGTGATGAGCACGGAGCGCCACAATCACCGGATCGAGGTGAACTTCCAGCTGCACAACGGGCTCACCATCGCCGGTCACGAGACCACCGAGAACATGTACTCGTCGATCGACCTCTGCATCGCCAAGATCGAGCGCCAGGTGCGCAAGTACAAGGGCAAGCTCGAGGAGCGCCGCACCCGGCCGCACGGCGTCGAGCCGCTGCCGTGGTCGCACAGCATCGTCAAGGAGGCGTTCCACGGGGTCGACGGCGATCATGGCCACGCCCCGGGCGCCGCCGGCGGCGACGGGCACGCGCACGCCTCGTCCGAGTCGCGCTCGCCCGACTTCAAGGTCGTCCGCACCGAGAAGTTCCACGCCAACCCGATGTCCGTCGCCGACGCGATCGTCCAGCTCAACCTGCTGCACGAGAACTTCCTGGTGTTCCGCAACGACACCGACCACAAGGTCGCCGTGGTCTACCGCCGCGAGGACGGCGGCTACGGGCTGATCGAGACCGGCGCCCAGAACTGACCTCCCCGGCCGGACCGCCCCGGGCCCGCGCCCGGGCGCCGGTCGGCCGGTTGTCGCCGCCGGACCGTCCGGCGCCGCGGGCCTCGTGCTACCGTGGCCGCGACCGATGAAGATCGTCGAGCTCATCCGCCGCGAGATGATCGTGCCGACGCTCGAGGCGCGGGAGAAGCGGGCCATCCTCGAGGAGCTCGCCGCGCACGTCGCGGCGCACGTGCCCGGCGCCCGGATCGACCGCGCGACGCTGAGCCGCGTGCTGATCGACCGCGAGCAGCTCGCCTCGACCGCGATCGGCGAGGGCGTGGCGATCCCGCACGGCAAGCTCTCGGCCGTCACCGAGATCGTCGCCTGCCTCGGGCGCGCCCAGGGCGGCGTCGACTTCGAGTCGATGGACGGCCAGCCGACGTACCTGTTCTTCGTCCTGGTGGCGCCCGAGAACTCGACCGGCGCGCACCTCAAGGCGCTCGCGCGGATCAGCCGCGTGTTCAAGGACGCCGAGTTCCGCCGCCGGCTGCTCGACGCGCCCGACGCGGACGCGATGTACCAGGTGATCGCCGAGGAGGACGCCAAGTACTGATGCCGTCGCCGTCGCCCGTGAAGCCGGCCGCGCCGGTGACCATCGAGCAGCTGCTCGGTGCGGAGGCGCGCCTCGAGCTCGAGGTCGTCGCGGGGCGTGGCGGGCTGTCGCGTGCGATCACGGTGCCGCGGATCCAGAAGCCCGGGCTCGCGCTCACCGGGTGGCCCGAGCAGCTCCACGACGAGCGGCTGCTCGTGCTCGGCGGGACCGAGATCGAGTACCTCGCCGGGATCTCCGTCGAACAGCGCCGGGTCGGCCTGGCGACGATGATGGCGAGCCAGCCGGCGGCGATCGTCGTGTGCCGCGGGCTGACCGCGCCGCCCGAGCTGATCGAGGCGTGCGAGGCGGCCGCGGTGCCGCTGCTCGCCTCGCCCCTGGTGACCGCCGAGCTGATCTCCCGGGTCACCGGCTGGTTGCAGGAGCGGATGGCGCTGCAGACGTCGATCCACGGCGTGCTGCTCGACGTCCTCGGCATCGGCATCCTGCTGCTCGGCAAGAGCGGCATCGGCAAGAGCGAGACCGCGCTCGATCTCGTCGTCCGCGGCCACCGCCTCGTCGCCGACGACATCGTCCACATCCGCGCCAAGGCGCAGGCCTCCGGCGCGATCGTCTACGGCTCGGGCTCGGGGATCATCCGCCACCACATGGAGATCCGCGGCCTGGGGATCATCAACGTCAAGGACCTGTTCGGCGTCGCCGCGATCCGCGAGACCAAGAAGATCGAGCTGGTGATCGAGCTCGTCGACTGGGACGCCGACGACGAGTACGAGCGGCTCGGCCTCGACGACCACACCTACGAGATCCTCGGCACGCCGATCCCGTGGCTGCGCGTGCCGGTGCGGCCGGGGCGCAACATCGCGACCGTCGTCGAGGTCGCGGCGCGCAACCAGCTGCTCAAGCTGATGGGCCACCACTCCGCGCGCGAGTTCCAGGACAAGCTCAACCGCGCGATCGCCGAGGCGCGGCCCGACGCCGGCTTCGACGTGGACGTGGTCGAGTAGCCATGCAGATCGTGATCGTCACCGGCATGTCGGGCGCGGGCAAGAGCACCGCGCTGCGCGCGCTCGAGGACATCGAGTTCTACTGCGTCGACAACATGCCGCTGCCGTTCGTCGGCGAGCTGATCGAGCACCTCGTGCAGGAGGGCGACGTCGACAAGCTCGCCGTCGCGATCGACGCGCGCCAGCGCCGTCACCTGCCGGGCTGGCGCGCCGAGCTGGCGCGGCTGCGCAACACCGGCCATCGGCTGCAGGTGATGTTCCTCGACGCGGCCGACGACGTGCTGCTGCGCCGGTTCTCCGAGACCCGGCGCCGCCACCCGCTGTCGCGCGAGGACATCTCGGAGGGCCTGCGCCTCGACCGCGAGATCATGGCGCACCTGCGCGAGGGCGCCGACGTCGTCGACACCGGCGCGCTCAACCCGCACCAGCTCAAGGCGATCATCCAGGACCACTACGGCGGCACCGGCAGGCTCGCGGTGACGCTGGTGTCGTTCGGGTTCAAGCACGGCTTGCCCGTCGAGTTCAACCTGGTGTTCGACGTCCGGTTCCTGCCGAACCCGTTCTTCGAGCCGTTGCTCCGCCCGCGCGACGGCCGCGATGCCGACGTCGCGCGCTACGTGTGCGACTCGCCGGCCGGCGGCGAGCTGGTCGATCACCTCGAGCGCCTCCTGCGGTTCTCGCTGCCGCAGTTCCAGCAGGAGGGCAAGCTCTACGTCACGATCGCGATCGGGTGCACCGGCGGGCGCCACCGCTCGGTCGCGCTGGTCGAGGAGCTTCGCCGCCGGCTCGGCGGCGAATGGGACATCCTGGTGCGCCACCGCGACGTGGCCCGAGGGGAGTGACATGGGCAACGCCGCCGACACCGCCGCCACCGCCGATCGCACCCTGATGATCACCAACGAGCTCGGCATGCACGCGCGCGCGGCGACCAAGTTCGTCCAGCTCGCGGGCAAGTTCCCGTGCGACGTCACGGTCAGCAAGGACGGCCACGAGGTCAACGGCAAGAGCATCATGGGCGTGCTGATGCTCGTCGCGTCGAAGGGCTCGACGATCACGATCCGCGGGCGCGGGGCGCAGGCCGAGGCCGCGGTGACCGCGCTGGCGCAGCTCGTCGCCGACAAGTTCGGGGAGGACAGGTAGCGTCCGTGGTGCGCGACGATCGCGAGGAGCTGATCCGCAGCGGCGTCCCGGTCTCGGCCGGGATCGGCATCGGCCGGGCGTACCTGGTCGGGCGCGACACCGGCAAGGCGCCGCGCCACCACATCGAGCCCGACGAGGTCGACGCCGAGTGCGCGCGCCTGCACCGCGCGATCGGCACGAGCGACAAGCAGCTCGAGAAGATCAAGCAGCAGCTCGCCGAGGAGTCGGAGAGCGAGACCGACTTCCACATCGTCACCGCGCACCAGCTGATGCTCCACGACGAGCACCTGGTCGACGCGACGATCGAGTACATCAAGAGCGAGCTGATCAACGCCGAGTGGGCGCTGCGCAAGGCGGTCGACGACATCCGCGGCGTGTTCGAGGCGATCGAGGACGAGTACTTCCGCGAGCGCGCCAGCGACGTCGACCACGTCGCCGATCGCGTCCTCGCCAACCTGCTCGGGCGCGACGACACCGACTTCGACCCGCCGCCCGACGCGATCGTCGTCGCCTACGACCTGTCGCCCGCCGACGCGGCCCGGCTGCACCGCGCGGCCGTCGCCGGGCTCGTGACCGACGCCGGCGGCAAGACCTCGCACACCGCGATCATCGCGCGCGCCCACGAGATCCCCGCGGTCGTCGGGCTCGAGGACGTCACCGAGGCGATCGAGAGCGACGACCTGATCATCGTCGACGGCGGCAGCGGCGTCGTGATCGTCAACCCGGCGGCGTCGACCGTCGCGGAGTACCGCGACCAGCAGCGCCGCCAGGCGGTGCGCGGCGCGGTGCTGCTCGGCAACGTCGCGCTGCCGGCGCAGACCACCGACGGCGTCGAGATCGAGCTCTACGCCAACATCGACGGGCCGGACGAGATCCCGAGCGCGCTGTCGCACGGCGCGCGCGGCATCGGCCTCACCCGTAGCGAGTACCTGTTCATGACGGAGGACGCGCTCCCCGACGAGGAGGCGCACTACGCGATGGCGCGCGCCGTGCTCGAGCAGATGGCGGGGCGTCCGGCGACGCTGCGCACGTTCGATCTGGGCGCGGACAAGCTCGCCGCGTTCCTCGAGGACGCGCGGCTCGACGAGCCCAACCCGGCGCTGGGGCTGCGGTCGGTCCGCCTGTGCCTGCACGACCTCGGCCTGCCGCTGTTCCGCCAGCAGCTGCGCGGCCTGCTCCGCGCGTCGGCGCACGGGCCGCTGCGGCTGATGTTCCCGATGATCTCCGGCGTCGGCGAGCTGCGCGCGACGCGCGCGGTGCTCGACGAGGTGCGCGCCGAGCTGCGGGCCGAGCAGGTCCCGTTCGACGAGGGGGTGAAGGTCGGGATCATGATCGAGATGCCGTCGGCCGCGGTCGTCGCGGACCAGCTCGCGCGCGAGTGCGACTTCTTCTCGATCGGCACCAACGACCTGATCCAGTACACGATGGCGGTCGACCGCGTGAACGAGTACGTGTCGTACCTCTACGAGCCGCTGCACCCGGCGCTGCTGCGGCTGATCTCGGGCGTGGCGCGCGCGGCGCGCGACGCGGGCATCCCGTGCGCGGTGTGCGGCGAGATGGCGGGCGATCCGGTCGTCGCGCCGGTGCTCGCCGGGCTCGGCGTGCACGAGCTGTCGATGAGCGCGGTCGCGATCCCCGAGGTCAAGGCGGCGCTGCGCGCGTCGACGATGTCCGACCTGCAGGCGCTGGTGGCGCGGATCGACCGGCTGCCGACCGCGGTCGAGATCCGCACCGAGGTGATCACGTACCTCGACGCGCTCGGCGTCGCGCGCGGGAGCGGCCGGTGACGTGGGCGCGCGCCGCCGCGGTCGTCGCGGCCGGGGCGGTCGCCGCGGCGCTCGCCGCGTGCCCGCGCGGTGCCGGGCGCGACGACGTCACGTCGGCGCCGGCCGAGCCGGTCGCGGAGCCCGCGCCGGTCGAGATCGACTGGCCCGACGCCGGGCCGTGAGCTCGGCGCGCCCGGCGGTCGAGCACGTCTGGGCGGGGTGGGTCCCGGCGGGCTCCGCCCGAGCCCCGTGCCGGAGCGGAACGCGACGGTCACGGCACGGTGGTCACCGGCAGACCTGGCCCGGGCCGTCGGCGATCGTGACGCACGACGTGCCCTCGGGGCACACCGCCTTGGCGTCGGCGCACGGCACCTCGCACGACTTGAACGCCGGACCGCTCGCGCCCGCGATGCCGTAGTACGTGACGCAGGTCAGGCCGTCGGCGCACGCGTCGTCGGCACCGCAGTCCTGGCCGAGCCCTGGTGCCGGGTCGGTCGTAGGGTCGCCGCCGGTCGTGTCGTCCCCGGTCGTGTCGCCGCCGGCGGTGCCGTCGCCGCCCTGGGTGACGGTGCCGGTGGTCGGCGGGGTGGCGGGGCCCGGGCAGGCGCACAGCGAGACCGCGAGCGCGGCGAGCAGCAGGGACGTCTTCATGCGCGCATCGTAGGGTATCCTCGACGGCGATGCACCCGCGTGCCGTGAGCGTCTGCGCCGCCGTCGCGGCGGCGCTGGCCCTCGGGGCGGGGCCGCGCGCCGCCCGCGCCGGCGACCCGGAGCGGGCGTGGCACACGCTCGAGACCGACCACTTCGTCGTCCATTACTACGACCCGCTCGGCGACGTCGGCCGCCGCGTCGCGGTGGTCGCGGAGCGCGCGCACGCCGTCTTGACCGGCGAGCTCGGGCGGATCCCCGACGAGAAGACCCACGTCGTCGTGATCGACGACACCGACGGCGCCAACGGCTTCGCCAACGTCCTGCCGCGCAACCGCATCACGATCTTCGCCACCGCGCCGATCGGCGAGTCCGGGCTCAACGACCACGACGACTGGCTCTACGGCCTCGTCGCGCACGAGTACACGCACATCCTGCACCTCGACGCGATCGGCGGGCTGGCGACGTACGTCAACAAGGTCCTGGGCAAGACCTGGGCGCCCAACCAGATCCAGCCGCGGTGGGTGATCGAGGGGCTCGCGACCTACGAGGAGTCGCGCCACAGCTCGTCGGGGCGGACGCGGTCGACGACGTTCGACATGTACCTGCGCGCGCCGGTGCTCGACGGCCTCGCCGCGGACCTCGACGAGGTGTCGCACGGTCCGTTCACGTTCCCGCGCGGCAACGCGGCGTACCTCTACGGCTCGCACTTCCTGAAGTACGTGTTCGACCGGTACGGCGACCATCACGTCAAGGAGATGGTGTGGCAGGGCGGCGGGCAGGTCGTGCCCTACGGGATCAACCGCTCGATCCGCGAGTCGACCGGGCGGACGTTCACCGCGCTGTGGGACGAGTGGAAGGCGCACCTGCGCGATCGCTACACCGTGCAGCTCGAGGCGGTGGAGCGCCGCGGCCGGCGCGACGGCCGCCGGCTGACGTTCAGCACCGAGGGCAACATCTCGCCCCAGTACGCGCCGGACGGGCGGTGGCTGTACTGGCTCGCCAACGACGGCGTGTCGCGGGCGCGGCTGCGCGCCGTGCCGCTCGGCGGCAACGTCGCCGACGCGCGCGACGTGCTCGCCGCCGATCGCATGGGCGGGTGGGCGGTGCTCGGCGATGGCTCGATCGTCTACGAGCAGACCTGGGTGTACCGCCGCGACTACGACTTCCAGGACCTGTTCTACTGGGACGCGCCGACCGGGCGGGTGACGCGGCTGACCCGCGGCGTGCGCGCGCGCGACCCGGCGGTGTCCCCCGACGGCGCGCAGGTCGCGTTCTCGATGAACGCGGCGTCGCACAGCGTGCTCGCGGTGCTGCCGCTGGCGATCGACGCAGACCGCGCCGGCGAGGACGGCGCGGCGGCGCCCGCGCCGCGCGTGCTCCACGCCGGCGCGCGGTTCGATCAGGTGTTCCAGCCGGCGTGGTCGCCCGACGGCACCCGCCTGGCGTTCTCGGCGTGGCGCGCCGGCGGCTTCCGCGACGTGCTCGTGCTCGACGTCGCGAGCGGGGAGGTCACCGAGCTCACCCACGACCGCGCGCTCGACGGCGATCCGGCGTGGTCGCCCGACGGCCGCCGGGTGTACTTCTCGTCCGACCGCACCGGCGTGTCCAACATCTACGCCCACGATCTCGACACCGGCGCGCTGTGGCAGGTGACCGACGTCGTCGGCGGCGCGTTCGATCCGTCGGTGTCCGCCGACGGCGCGCGCCTCGCCTACCACGGGTTCGTGACCGGCGGGTTCGACGTGTTCGAGCTCGCGCTCGACCCGGCGCGGTGGACGGCGGCGGTCCCGTACCTCGACGACCGCCCGCCGCCGACGATCGTCCCCGACGACGAGGTCGCGGTCGCCGCGCCTCGCCCGTACCGCGCGCTCGAGACGATCGGGCCGCAGACGTGGCAGGCCGAGCTGGTCGCCGACTCGTCGATCGGCAGCGCGGTGACCGTACGCACCGGCGGCGGCGACGTCGCCAGCCTGCACGGCTGGTCGACCGCGGCGACGCTGTCGCTCGACGACGGCACGCTCAACCTCGGCGCCAGCTACGCCAACGGCACGATGCGCGTGCCGTGGCGCGTGTCCGCCGGGCGCAGCGTCGCCGATCGCACCGGCTGGCGGATCGACGCGATCAACCAGCCGTACCGCGAGGAGACGCTGTCGTTGACGGTGTCCGGCTCGGTGCCGAGCCGGCGCTCGCCCGCCGCCTCGGTCGGCCTGTCGTTCGACCTCGACGGCGACTGGTTCCGGATCGTCGACGAGCCGCCCGGGCAGCTCGACCCGTCGTCGGCGGTGCCGCGGCCGCCGCTGTCGGACTACCGCCAGGTCGGCGTCGCGCTGCGCGCGTCGTGGCAGAACAGCCGCGGGTACCTCCACCTGCTCGGGCCGGTCGACGGCCACGAGGCCTCGGCGTCGCTGCGCTACGACCACCCCGCGCTCGGCGCACGGTTCGCGGCGCTGCTGTTGACGTGGCAGGCGCGCGGCTACTGGAAGCTGCCGCTCGGGGAGACGCCGGCGTTCACGCTGCGCTACGCGGGCGGCGTCCGGGTCACGGACAACGATCGCGGCTCGGCGTTCGGCCTGGGCGGGACTCCCGACCAGGACCTCGCCACCGCGATCCTGCAGAGCCAGCGCGTCGGCAACACCGGGATGCTGCGCGGCTACGAGCCGCGGGTCGTCGTCGGGGACACGTTCCACCTGGTCAACGCCGAGTACCGCCAGCGGCTGTGGCTGATCGAGCGCGGCCTGCTGACGCTGCCGCTGTACCTGCGGCGCCTGCACCTCGCGCTGTTCGCCGACGCGGGCGTCGCCTACGACGGCGCGCTCGCCGACGCCGAGGTCAAGCACGCGGTCGGCGGCGCGCTGCGGCTCGACGCCGTGTTCGGCTACTACGTCCCGGGCAGCTTCGAGCTCGGCTACGCGCGCGGCCTCGCCGCCGAGGGCATCGACGAGACATGGCTCCTGTTGACGACGACGTTCTGAGCGCGCGCCCGTGGGCGCGCGCGGTCGCCGGCGAGCTCGCCGCCGACGTCGCGGTCGGGCTCGCGACCCCGCTGGCGGGCCTGCGCGACGCGCTGGCGCTGCTGGTCGATCGCATCGATCGCCACATCGCGAGCCAGACCGGGCCGACGCCGTACCCGTGGCGGTCGCTGCAGGCGATGCGCCAGGACCTCGCCGCGGCGTACCTGTCGGCCACGACGATGGCCGAGCTGGCCTCGGACCTGTCGGCGGTGGTCGGGGCGCTCGGCGCCGGCGTCGCCGAGGTCGACGTCGCGCCGCACGTCGAGCTCGCGGTCAGCCTCGCGCGCCACCACGTCGCGCCTGGCGTCGAGCTGCTGGTGGACCTGGCGTCGTCGCCGCCGGTGCGCGTCGCGCCGGCCGAGCTGGCGCTCGCGGTCGCGCGCGCGATCGCGGTGTGCGCGCGCTCGGCCGCGGGCGTCGAGCGCGCGTCGCTATCGATCCGGACCTCGGTCGAGGACGAGCCCGGTGGGCAGCGGGTCGTGGTCGCGGTCGTCGACAACGGCGCGGGCGACGCGGCCGGCGCGGCGGCGCTGATCGCCGCGCTCGGCGACTTCGCCCGTCACCTCGGCGGGACGTTCGACGGCACCTCGGCGGCGGGGCAGGGCTGCGCGTTCGAGCTGCGCCTGCCGGTGGCGACGGGCTAGTATCTCGCGATGACGTCCCAGCTGGGGCTGGCGGTTCGTGGCGTGCTCGGGCGCGGCGTCGGCGTCGCGGTCGCGCCCGCGGTGTTCGTGGTCAGCGCGGCGCGCCGGGCGCGTGCGGTCCACGCCGAGGGGCTGGTGTGCCGGGCCGAGGTCGTCGGCGTGCCCGGCACGCTCGGCGCGCGGCTCACCGGCCCGGCGCTCGCGCGGTTCTCCGGCGCGTTCGCCGACGAGGGCGCGCCGGCGCCGGACATCCTCGGCCTCGCGCTGCGATTCCAGCAGGCGGGCGACGCGCCCCGCGACGGCGGCGACCTCGACGTCACGCGCGGCGATCAGGATCTGCTGACCGCGACGTTCCGCTCGTTCCGGACCGCGTCGCAGGACCGGGCGTCGACCGACGTCACCGACTACCTGTCGCCGCGCAACACCTACCGCACCGTCGCCCCGTGGCGCGTGCGCGGCGAGGGCGTCGCGCAGCTGGCGCTCCGGGTGGCAAACAGCGGCACGCCGCCGCCGGGGCGCGGCACGTCGCGGCGGGAGCGCCTCGCGATCGACATCGCGCAGGGGCGCGCCGCGCTGACGCTGACGGTCGCGTTCGACGCGGCCGCCCCGACGGAGGTGGCCGAGATCCGGCTGTTCGCGCTCGTGCCCGTCGATGGTCGGACCCTGCGGGAGTCGCTGCGCCGGACCGGGCGCGGGCTGGTCGCCGACGGGTTCCGCAACGGGATCCGCCGCGTCGTCTATCCCGTCAGCCAGACCGCGCGTCGCCTCGTCGGCGCGTGAGCTTCGTGTAGGATCGCCCGACGCTCGATGGCAGGGGGCATGCTCGAGGGTGGTCCACCCACCGACGGAAGACCTGACGGCCGGTACCAGGTCCTGCGCCGGATCGGCTCCGGCGGGATGGGCGTGGTCTACGAGGCCGAGGATCGCGAGCGCGGGCAGAAGGTCGCGCTCAAGACGATCGCCCAGCTCGACGTCGAGAAGGTCTACCAGCTCAAGCGCGAGTTCCGCGTGCTGGCGGACCTGTCGCACCCCAACCTCGTCGCGCTGTACGACCTCGTCGTCGACGCCGGCAGCTGCTTCTTCACGATGGAGCTGCTCGACGGCGACGACCTGCTCGGGTACGTGTGGCGGCGCGGCGGCGACGCGCCGTCGTCGGACGAGCTCGCGCTGGCGCAGACCACCGACGGCTCCGGCGCGCTGCTCGGCTCACCAACCGACGCCGTGCCCGCCGAGGTATCGGGCGACGCGCCGACGCAGGGGTCGAGCCCGCTGGCGTCGCCGTGCGATCTCGAGCGGCTGCGCGCGGCGCTGCCGCAGCTCGCGCGCGGCCTGCACGCGCTGCACGCCGCCGGCAAGATCCACCGCGACGTCAAGCCGTCGAACATCCGCGTCACCACCGACGGGCGCGTCGTGCTGCTCGACTTCGGCCTCGTCGCCGAGCTCGAGCGCCGCCGCGGCGGCGCCGCCGAGCACGGCGCGATCATCGGCACGGTCGCGTACATGGCGCCCGAGCAGTGCGCCGGCGACGCCCCGCTGGGGCCGGCGGCGGACTGGTACGCGCTCGGCGTCGTCCTGTTCCACGCGCTGACCGGGCGGCTGCCGTTCGACGGCTCGCCGGCGCGCGTGCTGCTCGACAAGCAGAGCCGCGCCGCGCCGCCGCCGTCGCGGTTCACCCGCGGCCTGCCGGCCGACCTCGAGAGCCTGTGTCGCGAGCTGCTGGAGCGCGACCCGGCGGATCGCCCGACCGGGCGCGACGTGCTGCGCCGGCTCGGGGTGCTCGACGACGACACCGGGCGGCTGCACACGCCGAGCCTGTCGCGCGACGGCGGGTTCGCCGGGCGCGATCGCGAGCTCGCGCAGCTCGAGGCCGCGTTCGGCGCGACCGCCGCGCCCGGCGCGCCCGGCGCGCACGGCCCGCGGCGCGCCGCGGTCGCGCTGGTGCGCGGGCCGTCCGGGATGGGCAAGACCGCCCTGATCAACCGGTTCCTCGATCGCGCCCGCGCGCTGGGCGACGACGACGAGGTGCTGGTGCTGCGCGGGCGCTGCCTCGAGCGCGAGGACGTGCCGTACAAGGCGATCGACGGCCTCGTCGACGAGCTGTCCGACTGGTGGCTGGAGCAGCCGCCGAAGGCGGCGCAGGCGGTGCTGCCGCGCGACGCGTTCCTGTTGCCGACGCTGTTCCCGGTGCTCGGCCGCGTCCCGGCGATCGCGGACGCGCCGCGCACCCGCCAGGTCGCGGACCCCCAGCAGCTGCGGACCCACGCGTTCGCGGCGCTGCGCGAGGCGCTGCAGCGGCTCGCCGACCGCCGGCGGGTGCTGCTGATCCTCGACGACATGCAGTGGGTCGACCGCGACACGACCGCGCTGCTGGTCGACGTCATGCGCGCCCCGGATCCGCCGCCGCTGCTGCTCGTGCTCGCCACCCGCGTCGAGGGCAGCCCGCCGATCGTCGAGCTGGTCAAGCGGATGGACGCGGAGACGGTCACGGTCGAGGTCGGGCCGCTGCCCGAGGACGTCGCGGTCGACCTCGCGGTCGGGCAGCTCGGCGAGGGCAGCGAGGACGTGGCGCGCCGGCTGGTGCGCGAGGCGGCCGGCAGCCCGTTCTTCCTGATCGAGCTGACGCGCTACCTCCAGGGGCGCACGCTCGACGAGATCGCCGGCAAGGGCCTCGACGCGATGCTGTCGGAGCGGCTCGACGGCCTCGGCGAGGCCGGGCGCGTCGTCGCCGAGATCGTCGCGGTGGCGGGCGAGCCGGTGTCGCGCCGGCTGATCGCGCAGGCGACCGGGCTGCCCAACGCGGAGCTGTCGCGTCAGCTCGCGCACCTGCGCGCGCAGCGCGTGGTCCGCACCAGCGGCAGCCGCGCCGACGACACGATCGAGCCCTACCACGACCGCGTGCGCGAGGTGCTGCTCGACGTCATGCCCGACGACCGCGCCGCGCGCCACCACCGCGCGCTCGCCACCGCGCTGGCGGGGCAGGGCACGGCGGAGCAGCTCGCGCGCCACTGGAACGGCGCGGGCGAGCGCGATCGCGCGGCCGAGCACGCCCGCCGCGCTGGCGACGAGGCGCGCGCCAAGCTCGACTTCGATCGCGCGGCGCGGTTCTACGCGATGGCGCTCGAGGGCTCGACCTGGACCGACGACGTGCGCCGCGAGCTGCGCGGGCTGCTCGCCGAGGCGCTGCACGACGCCGGCCGGCCGCGCGAGGCCGCCGAGCAGTACCTCACCGCGGCGTCGGGCGCCGGCTCGGCCAACGCGCTCGAGCTGCGCCGGCGCGCCGCCGGCGCGCTGCTCCAGTCGGGCTACGTCGCCGAGGGCCTCGCGCTCACCCGCGACGTGCTGGCGGCGGTCGGCCTGCGCATGCCGCGCACGCCGATGCGCGCGCTGGCGTCGATGCTGTGGCGGCGCGGGTGGCTGCGGCTGCGCGGGTTCGGCTACCGCGACCGGCCGCTCGCCGAGATCAGCCAGGCCGAGCTGACCCGCGTCGACGTGTGCGAGGGCGTGTCGTTCGGGCTGGCGCTGGTCGACAGCTTCCGCGCGGCCGACTTCGCGACGCGGTTCCTCGCGCTCGCGCTCCGCCTCGGCGAGACGTGGCGGGTGTCGCGCGCGCTCGCGCTCGAGGCCGACATGCTCGCGGCGATGGGGCACCAGCGCCGCGCCGAGCGCCTGGTCGCGCGGCTCGAGGGCATGACCCGGCAGATCGCGACGCCGGCGTGCGACGCGCAGATGCTGACGACGCGCGGGATGCTCGACTTCTTCTCGCACAACCGGCTGCGCGCCGCGTTCGAGCAGATGAGCGAGGCGATCACGATCTTCCGCGCGGTCGTCGGCCGCGCCGGGTTCGAGCTCGACACGGTCAACCTGTTCTGCTGCTGGTGCCTGTACTACATGGGCGAGCTCGGCGAGCTGGCGCGGCGCGTGCCCGCGATGGCCGCGGCGGCCCAGCGCAGCGGCAACCGCTACGCCGCGACGACGCTGCGCTGCGGGTTCTCCGTGGCGTGGCTGGCGCGGATGTCGCCGGAGCAGATCGAGGACGAGGTCGTCGACGCGCTGCGCAGCTGGACCACGCCCGACGGCGCCTACCAGCTCCAGCACCTGCTCGCGCTCGCCTCGCGCGTCGACCTCGCGCTCTACCGCGGCGATCACGCCCGCGCCGCGGCGCTGATCGCCGCGGACCTCAAGCCGATGCGGCGCGCGATGATCGATCGCCCGCCGATGCACCAGCTGTTGTTCCGCGCGACCGCGGGGCGCGTCGCGCTCGCGACCGCGGCGGCGGCCCCGGCCGGCTCGACCGCGCGGCGCTCGGCGCTCGGCGACGCCCGCCGCCACGCCCGCAAGCTGCGCGCGACGCCGGTGCCGCTCGCCGGGGCGTGCGCCGACATGGTGCTCGGCGCGGCGGCCGAGCTCGACGGCCGGCCCGAGGCGGCGATCGCGCTGTGGCGCGGGGCGCTGCCGCGGCTCGACGCCCACGACACGCTGCTCTACGCCAACGCGGTGCGCGCGCGGCTCGGCGCGCTGCTCGGCGGGGACGAGGGCGACGGGCTACGCGGCGCCGCGACGATGTGGCTCGAGTCGCAGGGCGTCGGCGCGCCGGCCCCGATGTTGACGATGCTGCTGCCGGACCCCCAGCCCTGAGCACGCATGCCCCCACCGCGCTCCACCGCCCTCACCGTCGTCGCGCCGATCATCCCGGCGCGGCGCGACGCGCTCGCCGCCGCGCTGGCCGAGATCGCCTCCGACCTCGACGGCAGCGACGGCGAGAACCACGTCCTGCCGCTCGGGGTGCTGCCGCGGACCCACTTCATCCGGTGGGTGATCGTCGACGATCGCGCGCGCGAGCTGCCGCCGGTGCTGGCGATGGAGGCCAACATCGACGGCCCGGTCGACGCCTATCTGCGCGACCTCGCCGCGGTCGCCGCCGACGGGATGGACCGGCTGTTCGGCTGCTGCGTCGGCTACCCCGCCGGCGGCGCGCGCGACGTGCTGGCGTTCACGCGGTGGATGCGGCGCCACGCCCGCCGCGCCGAGGCGTTCTACTGCGCCTACCGCGACGTCCCCAAGGCGCAGGTCGACAACGATCGCAAGGTGCACGACGCGATCCGCGAGATCGTCGACGCGCGCCGCGCCGAGCTGGCGACGCTGCCGCCGCGCCGGGTGATGGAGCGGATCCGCGCCGAGGTGCGGGCGCGCGCCGCGGCGGACGGCCTCGACCTGTCGCCGCAGCCCGACGACGACGACCGGTTCGCGCGCGCGTTCCGCCGCACCGTCGCGGCCGCGGTCGCCGGCGGGCTGGTCGCGCTGCCCGCGCTGCTCGCGGTCGCGCCGCTGGCCGCGGCGACGCTGCGGTGGAAGGAGACGCGCGATCGCCCCGCGGTGTTCCCGCACCCGGTGCGCGACCGCTCGGGGCTGCAGCACGACGAGGACTTCATCGTCCAGAACCAGCTGACCAACGTCGTCGACGTCAAGCCGGGGTGGTTCCGCTACGGCCTGCTGCGCGCGGTGCTGTACGGCATCGACCGGCTCGCGCGCACCTACTACGTCCACGGTCACCTCGGCGGCATCACCAGCATCCACTTCGCCCGGTGGGTGATCGTCCCCGACCCGCGGCCGTGGCGGCCGCTGGCGCGGCGGCGCCACCGCCTGCTGTTCTTCTCCAACTACGACGCGAGCTGGGAGAGCTACCTCGGCGAGTTCGTCGATCGCGCGGCCGGCGGGCTGACCGCGGTGTGGTCGAACACCGAGGGGTTCCCGCGCGCGCGGTGGCTCAAGGAGGACGGCGCCGACGACGAGGAGGCGTTCAAGAACTGGGCGCGCAGCATCCAGATCCCCACGCAGGTGTGGTGGAGCGGCGCGCGCTACTCGACGACCCAGAACGTGATCGACGACGTGTGGATCCGTCGTCGCATGGAGCGCGACCTCAGCGATCAGGAGATCGAGGCATGGCTGCTGCGCCTGTAGGCCCGGGGAGCGACGTGGTCGAGCACGCGGACGTCCAGGCGCTCGCGTTCCACGCCCACAAGCACCACCTCCACGCGGCGTTCGTGCCGCTGACGTTCGCGGACCGCGCCGCGGCGGGGGCGTGGCTGGCGGACGTCGCGTCGCGGGTGTCGCGCTCGGGCCCCGGCGGCCGCGCGCCCGACGAGCGCGTCCAGGTCGCGATCACCGGCGACGGCCTGCGCGCGCTCGGGCTGCCGCCCGAGACGCTCGACGCGATGCCGCAGGAGCTGATGGATGGCATGGCGAGCCGCGCGCGGCTGCTCGGCGACGTCGTCGACGAGCTCGATCGCCCGGTCGGCTGGTCATTGCCGGCGCCGGGGCGCGCGCTCCACGCGCTGCTGTTGCTCTACGCCCGGACGCCGCCGGCGCGCGACGACCTGCTCGAGCGCGAGCTCGGCCTGCTGCCGGCCGGCGTCGTCGCCCACCCGTCGGAGCTCAGCGACGCGCTGCGCGACCGCGAGCACTTCGGGTTCGCCGACGGCCTGTCGCAGCCGTACGTCGTCGGGCAGCTCAAGGACCGGCTGCCTGGCCAGGACGTGATCGCCACCGGCGAGCTGCTGCTCGGCTACCGCAACGCCTACGGCCGCTACCCCGAGACCGCGCGGCTGCCCGGCGTCGGCCTGCCGGGCGACGATCTCGGGCGCAACGGCACGTTCCTGGTGTTCCGCAAGCTCGAGCAGAAGGTCGGCGCGTTCTGGCGCTACTTCGAGGACCAGGCCGTCGCACTCGGCGGCGGCGTCACCGCCGACTGGCTCGCCGCCAGGGCGATGGGCCGGTGGCGCAGCGGCGTGTCGCTGGTCCACGCGCCCGACGTCGATCCCGCGCCGGCGACGCCGCCGCCGGGCGCGAACGACTTCCGCTACGTCGACGACGATCCGATGAAGGACGATCGCCACGGCCTGCGCTGTCCGATCGCCTCGCACGTGCGCCGCGCCAACCCGCGCGACGCGCGCGGCGGGACGCCGGCCGAGTCGCTCGAGGTCGTGAAGCGCCACCGCGTCGTGCGGCGCGGTCGGTCGTACGGCCCCGCGGTGGCGCCGAACGAGGCCGCGGCGCTGTCGCCGGACGCCGACGCCGGCCGCGGCCTGTACTTCCTCGCGCTCGGCGCCAGCATCGCGCGCGGGTTCGAGTTCATCCAGCAGACCTGGCTGACCAGCGTCGGGTTCCACGGCACGCACCGCGAGCGCGACGTGATCGCTGGCGGCGGCCCGCCCGACGGCGAGGAGCCTCGGTCGCTCACGATCCCGGCGCGGCCGGTGCGCTTGCGCCTGCACGGCGTGCCGCGGTTCGTCCACACCCGCGGCGGCGCGTACCTGTTCCTGCCCGGGCTCCGCGCGCTCGCCGCGCTCGCGCGGTGGGCGGCGTCGCCGCCCTGAGCCCGATCCCGATCCGACCCTAGGGTCGCTCGTCCGCCTCGGCGAGCAGCCACATCGTGATCGTGTCCGACTCGGTGGTCGTCCACGCCCGCGCGCTGGAGTGCGCGCCCTTGGTGAGCAGGGTCGCCGCCGCGGGGTTGAACGCGCCGACGAGCGCGGTCTGGCCGACGACGTTGGCGTAGTAGCCGGTGATGCCGGTCGTGCCGAGGAACTTGGGCGCGACGACGCCGCCGGTGCCGGCGTGGCACGAGGCGCAGGTCGCCTGGAGCAGCGGCGCGACGTCGTCATCGAACATCTGGCGCGCGACGCTGCCGCCGCCGGTGTCGTCGTCACCACCGCCGCCGGTGTCGTCGTCGTCGACGGGCGTGAGGGTGCCGACACATCCGGCGACGAGCGCCGCGAGCAGCGCCAGGATGGCGAGCCCGGCGAAGGAGGGACGGAGCGTCATGTGTCGTTGTGACTGCAGCGCCCGTGCCTGGCGCGTGCCCACGAGATCGCCCTGGAAGAACAAGGAGATGGGCGCTCAACGGCGGCGCCATCCGGACCCCTCCGAGGGGGGGCCTCCCCACCGTGAGGGCGGCTGGCCCCGTCGGCCAGGGCGGCCGCGGCTACCCGCCGGCGCGGCACGCCCACACCGCGCGCCGCACGGCGGCCTCGTCGAGGTCGTCGCCGATCAGGACCAGCTCGGTGCGGCGCGGCTCGTCGCCCCACGGCTCGCGCAGGGTGAGCGAGGTGCGCACGCCGGCGCGCTCGACGAAGCCGCGGCGCGGCTCGCCGGCGAGGTGGACGAAGCCCTTGGCGCGGACGAGGCGATCGCCGAGCGCCTCGACCGCGGCCATCAGCGGGCCGGCGACCAGCGGCGCGTCGTCGGCGTAGACGACCGCGACGAGCTGGCCGTGGCGGTGCGCGTGGTGGTGGGCGTGGCCCGGCGCGCGCGGCGTGCGCACCTCCAGCAGCCACGCCGTCATCGCCATCGCGCCGTCGTCGCCGGTGGGGAACGACGCGAGCTCGGCGGCGGGGTTGAGCTGGTGGACCCGCGCGTGCGCGGCGGCGACCGCGTCGGCGGCGGCGACGTCGAGCTTGCTCAGCATCACGCGGTCGGCGGCGATCACCTGCTCGCGCGCCTCGTCGCGGCGATCGAGCTGCGCGGCGCCGGCCTCGCCGTCGACGACGCACACCACGCCGGCGGGCTGGATCAGCGCGCGGACCTCGTCAGGGACGCGGTGCAGCCCGTCGAGGATCGCCGCCGGCTCGGCGATCCCGGTCGTCTCGAGCACGACCTGCTCGGGGCGCGACCGGCGCACGACCTCGGCGATGCCGTCCCACAGGTCGCTCTTGACGTCGAGCTTGCAGCACACGCAGCCGCCGGCGAGCTCGAGCACGTCGCCGCCGCGCCCGACGATCAGGCGCGAGTCGATCGCGATCCGTCCCAGCTCGTTGACCAGCACCGCGACCCGCCGGCCGTGCGGCGCGGCCAGCATGCGGTTGACCGCGGTCGTCTTGCCGGCGCCGAGCCAGCCGGTGAGGATCGTGAACGGGACGTGCTCCACGGCGGCCTCGCGCGGGGATCAGCGCGCCGGCGCGACCGCGGGCAGCAGCCGCTCGACGTTGTGGATCAGCACGTCGCGCAGGAACGGCTTGATCACGTACTCGTCGGCGCCGGTGTCGGCGCCGCGGCGCGCGTCGTCGACGCTGACGTACGCCGCGGTCATCATCACGACCGGGATGTGGCGCGTCGCCGGATCGGACTTGATCCGGCGGCACACCTCGAACCCGTCGAGCCGCGGCAGGTTGAGGTCGAGGATCAGCACGTCCGGCGGCTCGGCGGCGATCCGCTCGAGCGCCTCGATCCCGTCCCGGGCGCAGCGGACGACGTGGCCGCGCGCCTCCATGATCCGGACGACGACCCGGACGATGTCGGGCTCGTCGTCGACCACAAGGATCCGCGCCATCGCGTCGCGCCTCGCCGGCCGGTCACTCGTCGATCAGGGAGCGCACGCACGTCTTGACGACGTCCGCGGTCCAGTCGCGCTTGTTGACCAGGTACATGCGGATGTTGCCGGCGCGGTCGATCAGGAAGCTCTCCGGCACCTTCTCGAGCCCCCACGAGGTGGCCACGCCGCCGAGCGTCGCGGACGTCGGCGGGTCGAGGTAGGTCGGGAACGGCGAGCCGCCGAACGGCTGGTCCGACGGGCCCGCCTTGGTGCCGAGCGCGATCCGCAGCGAGCGATCGACCAGCTCCCAGTCGTCGTCCGACGCCAGGCTGACGATCGTGAAGTCCTCGCCGGACAGCTCGCGGTGGAGCGCCGCGAGGGACTTCTTCTCCGCCTTGCACACGTCGCACCACGACGCCCAGAAGTTGACCAGGACGACCCGGCCGCGCAGCTCCGACAGCCGGAGCGAGCGTCCATCCTTGTCCTGGACCTGGAAGTCCGGGGCGGCGGAGGGGAGTCGCTTGAGCTTGGGGTTGGTCCACGTCGGGCGCATCCCGGTGCACGCGGCCTGGACCTCGCGCGCCGCCGCCGGCCCGACCATCCACAGGAACAGGCCGACCACCAGCGAGGCCGCGGCGCCCAGCAGCACCAGCGCGGCGAGCTTTCTGGCGTCGATCATGGCGGCGACCTTACCACGGCGGAGCGCCGCGTCGATCCTGTGCGATGCTGGCCGCCGATGGCGTTGCGCGGCTCGATCACGACGATGCCCGTCGAGGACGTGGTGGCCTGGGCGGCGCGGCACGGGGCGACGGGGCGGCTGGTGATCGAGCGCGACGACGTGGCGCGGACGTTCTGGCTGGACCGCGGCGTCGCGGTGTGGGCGACCAGCAACGTGCCGGAGGAGCAGCTCGGGCAGATCTTGCTCCGCTCGGGCCTGATCGACGAGCAGGCGCTCGCCGGGGCGCTCGGGGGGCCGCTGACGACCACGGTCGCGGGCGCGACCGCGTTCGGGCAGCTCCTCGTCGCCGTCGGCGCGATCGCCGAGACCGACCTGGCGACGATCCTCACCACCAAGGTGCGCGAGGCGCTGTGCGAGGTGGTGGCGTGGACCGAGGGCACGTTCGACTTCGAGCCGGTCCCGCCGCCCGCGGCCGGGCGGGTCGCGGTCGGGGTCGAGCTGACGGCGTGCCTGGAGCTGGCGCGGGCGCGCGCCGCGCGGTGGGCGGAGATCCGCGCGCGGATCCCCGGCGACGGCGTCGGGTTCGTCGTGCGCGATCCCGCGGCCGCGGTGATCAGCGCGACCGGGCGGGTCGACGGCCGCCGGCTGATCGAGGTGCTGGTCGCCGGGGGCTCCGCCGGCGACGCGATCGCCGCGCTCGCGGGCGAGCGGTTCGCGACGCTCGACGTGCTCGCCGACCTGCTGGCGGCCGGGGCGATCGAGCTCGATCCCGCGGGCGGCAAGGGTGACCTCGCGCACGCGCGGCCGCGCCAGCTGGTCGAGGCGGTGGAGCGGCGGCTCGAGGATGGCGACCGCGCGGGCGCGCTGGCGCTCGCGGCGCAGGCGCTGGCCCGCCATCCGGCGGACGCCGAGGTGCGCGCCGCCTACAAGGACGCCGAGCGGGCCCGCGCGGCGGAGCTGGCGCGCGCCCTCTTGTCCCGACACCGCGTGCCCGCGCTGCGGCGCAGCCCGGCCGAGCTCGACGCGCTGGAGCTGACCGACGTCGAGCGCCGGCTGGTCAGCCGGGTCGACGGGCGGTGGGACCTGCTCACGCTGGTGCGGACGTCGCCGTTCGGCGACGTCGCGACGCTGCTCGCGTTCGCGGCGCTCGCCGAGCGCGGGATCGTCGCGCTAAGCTGAAGCGAACGCGTCGTCGCCCGTCGACCTCCCGCGCGCTCGAGCTCCGCAGGTGTCCACCATCGTCACGACTCCCGATCTCGCCGACGTCGCCGGCAGCGCCGAGCGGCTGGACCTGCTGCCGCGCAGCGGCATCGGCGTCGACGGCTACGATCTGGTGATCGCGCCGCCCGGCAACCCGGTGATCCGGCTCGACGCCCGGCTGCTCGACCGGATCGAGCTGATCGGGCGCTCGCCCGGCGGCGCGCTCGCGGTGTCGGGGATGGCGACGGTCGGCGTGCTCGCGGCGGCGCTGCAGTGGATCCCCGGCCACGTGTTCGCGTGCGCGGGGCTGGCGTACCTGGCGCACGAGCGGTTCGCCGAGGCGCGCCGCCGCACCCGCAGCCGCGACCTGCTGCTCGCGCTCGGCGATCTCGAGGTCGCGCTCCACGTCGTCGACGGTCCGGACGCGGCCAAGCGCCTGGCCGATCGGCTGGCGCCGTACACCCGCGAGGCGCCGATCACCCGGCTCGAGGTCTACGAGGAGGCCAAGCGCCGGCTCGCCGCCGCCGCGGCGGGGCGCGGCCAGTCGGTGGCGCAGCGCGAGGTCGATCGCGCGCTCAAGGTCGGCGGCGACGACGTCCGGGTCGAGGGCGAGTTCCTCCAGGTCGGCAAGTCGGTCGCGTTCCGGATCAGCGAGGTGCGCGAGTACGCGCTGCGCGGCGCCAACCTGCCGCTGCCCGGCGGCCGGCTGCTCCAGGCCGCGATGGGGCTGCTCGTCGTCGCGGCCGACGATCGCGCGCGCCAGGGCGAGGATCTCGAGGCGCTCGCCAAGCGGATCGGCGACTACGAGGCGTGGGCCGGGCACACCGCCGGGCGGTAGCCGCGGTTGCCGGCGCCAGCCGTCAGTCCTGGAACTTGGCGCGCGCGCCGCCGGTGCCGGCGAACGCGACGTCGTCGGCGGTGGCGAGCTCCTCGGCGCGGGGGCCGTGGACCGCGAGGCCGAGCAGGAACGTCGCCACCGGCGCCTCGCCGTGGGTCGGGTCGACCGGCAGCCAGCGCTTGCCGGTCCACGCCAGCGCCCAGCGGTGGCGCACGAGGCGCCCGGCGGCGCGATCGAACCGCAGCCCGGTGACGAGCTGGACCTCGATCCCCTCGTCCTCGGCGAGCGCCGCCAGCAGCAGCGCGTGGGTCGTGCAGTCGCCGGCGCGCGCCTGGCGCGCGGCGGCCATCGTCGGCGCGATGTACGCGAGATCCTCCTCGAGCCGCAGGTCGACCGTGCGCACCAGCTCGACGACGTCGTCGTGGCGATCGCGGGTCGAGCGACCGGCGGGCAGGGCGCCCGGCAGCTCGGGATCGAACACGACGCCCCAGCGATCGCCGTCGGCGGCGACGGCCTGGCCGGGGATCGCCGGCGGCAGCGCGCGCGTCACCGGCGCCAGCGCGAGGCGCACCGGGCCGGCGCCCTCGGCGGGCGCGCCGCGCACCGGGAGCGCCGTCGCCTCGACGACCTCGGGCGGATCGAACGGGGCGGCGACGTCGGCCGGGGTCGCGAGCACGGCGACGAGGCCGTCGCTGCCGGCGGCGCGCAGCACGCGGCCGTCGCGATCGAGCTCGAGCCGGGTCACGGTCGGGCCGCCGCCGGTGTCGAGCTCGGCGCGCCACGCCTCGCCGTCCGGCGCGACGCGCAGCGTGCCGAGCGCGAACCCGCGCGCCGGCAGCAGCACGGTCCCGGCGAACGAGCCGTCGCGCGCGACGCGCAGCGCGACCAGCTCGACCGGCACCGCGCCGCCGTCGACCAGCCGCTCCGGCTCGCCGACGACGGCGATCCGCCACCGCCCGTCGGCGGCGCGCGTCGCGGTGGCCGACGCCGGCGCGCCGTCGCCCCACCCGCCGACGTCGATCGCCTCGGCGCGCAGCGCGGCGTCGGCGCGGATCGTGATCGTCACCCGGCTCGCCGAGGTGCGGTCGCCGCGGCGGACGACGACGCGCTCGCGCCGCTCGAGCCGGACGCCGCCGTCGTCGCCGCGCGCCAGCTCCTCCTCGACCTCGCCGATCCGCGCGCCGTTCCACCACAGGGTGTAGACGTCGCGCTCGGCCGCGGCGCGCGTCACCAGCGGCTCGTCGAGATCGTCGGGGAACGCCGGCGGCTTGCCGCCGCACGCGGCGGCGAGGGCGAGGACGGTCGTGGCGATCGAGACGGCGCGCATCGACGGCCCGGCGATCGTAGCAGACGGCCGTGGGCGTCGGCCGGGGCCGCGGCCGCGGCTGGTGGCGCGCGGCGCCGGCGCCGGGCACACTGCGCGGCGATGCCTGCCTGGACGATCCTCGGCTGCGGCTACGTCGGCGCCGCGCTCGCGGCCGCGCGCGTCGCCGACGGGGACGACGTGGTCGTCGTGCGCCGCGACGCCGCGGCGGCGCGCGCGCTCGCCGCGAACCTCGGCAGCCACGCCCTGGCGCTGGCGTTCGATCTCGCCGACGCGGTCGCGGTCGCGTCCGCGATCGAGCCCGGCGGCGTCGTCGTGCTCGCCGCGCCGCCCGCCGGCCCCGACGGCGCGGTCGAGGCCGCGGTCGCGTACGCCGCCGCGGCCGCCGGCGCGCGCCGGCTGGTCTACGTCTCGTCGACCGGCGTCTACGCGCCGGGCGGCGGCGCCGTCGTCGACGAGGCGTGGCCGCTCGCGCCCACGGGCGCGGCCGGCCGCGCCCGGCTCGCCGCCGAGCGCGCGCTCCTGGCCGCCGCCGCGGACGCCGGCCTGTCGGCGGTCAGCCTGCGCGCGCCCGGGATCTACGGCCCGGGCCGCGGCGTCGCGGCGCGGCTGCGCGCCGGCACCTACCGCGTGATCGGCGACGGCGCGGCGCACGTCAGCCGGATCCACGTCGACGATCTCGTCGCGGCGATCACCCTGGTCGCGCGCGCGACGGCGCTCGCCCACGCCGTCTACAACGTCGCCGATCGCGATCCGTGCACCGCGGCCGAGCACGGCGACGGCGCCGCCGCGCTGCTCGGGCTGCCGCCGCCGCCGCGCGTGCCCGCGGCGCAGGTGTCGCCCGACGCCGCCGCGATGCTGCTCGCGGATCGACGGGTCGATGCGTCGCGGCTCGAGCGCGAGCTGGGCTGGGCGCCGCGCTACCCGAGCTGGCGCGACGCGCTGCGCGCCGAGCTGGCCCGCGGCTGACGGCGCTGACGCCGCCGCCGGCGCCGAGGCCGAGCGCGACCGCGTCAAGGGCCTCTATGAAGGTCTCGCCGGCGCGGCGGCGAGCGGCGCGGGCCGCACCGCCGAGCTCGGCAAGGCGCTCGATTCCGAAAAGCAGATTTCGGTGCGCGCGCTGGTGCAAGTCGAGG
>WYBA01000132.1 GCA_011526095.1 Myxococcales bacterium
GCCCGGGGCGCCCGGGGCGCCCGGGGCGGCGGCCGCCGCCGCTGCCGCGCCGCGGCCCTTCGCGGGCGCCGCGCGCGCGTGCGGCACGATCGCGGCGACGTAGCGCGCGGCCTTCGGATCGAGCACCTCGTCGTCGAGCATCACGCCGGGCGTGACGACGCGGACGACCTCGCGTCGGACCAGCCCCTTGGCCTGCTTGGGGTCCTCGACCTGCTCGACCAGCACGACCTTGTGGCCGCGCTCGGTCAGCTTCGCGATGTAGCCGCGCGCCGCGTGGTGCGGGACGCCGCACATCGGCACCGCGTCGTCGCGGCCCTTGTCGCGCGTGGTCAGCGTCAGATCGAGCGCGCGCGCGCCGATGACCGCGTCCTCGAAGAACATCTCGTAGAAGTCCCCGAGGCGAAAGAACACGATCGCGTCGGGATGGCGCTCCTTGACGTCGAGGAACTGCCGCATCAGCGGCGTGTCGGCGGGCTTCTGCCTGGCCACGGCAGGCCTTCCTACCGCGCCCGTCTGATCACACGGGGCTCGCCGCCCCGCCCGACGAGCACCGCTCGTCGGGACCCACCCCGCACAGATGCCAGCGGCGACGGCCGGCCCGCCCGACGAGCACCGCTCGTCGGGACCCACCCCGCACGGATGCCAGCGGCGACGGTCGGGCCGACGCGCCGGGCCTACAGCCGCGTGACGTAGGCGATCTTGTTGACCTTGGCCTCGAACTCCTGCTTGGCGGCGAGCGCCGCCTCGTAGTCGCCGAAGCTGCCGAACCGGACCCGGAAGTAGCGCCCCTTGCCCTCGACGTCGGCCTCGACGAGGTAGGCCTTGTAGCCGGCGGCGCGCACGTCGGCGAGGAACGACTGGGCCTCGGTCTTGTCCTGGAACGAGGACAGCTGGAGCGTGAACCGCCCCGGCGCGGCGGGCGGCGGGGCGGGCTCGGCCGCGGGCTCGGCCTTGGCCGCCTTCTTGGCCTCCGCCGCCGCCTGCTTCGCCTGCTCGGCCTGCTTGGCCTCGGCCGCCTTGCGCTCGGCCTCGGCGGCCTTCAGCGCCTCGGCCTTCGCCTTGGCCTCCGCCTCGGCCTTCGCCTTGGCCTGCTCGACCTTCGCCTGCGCCGCCTCGACGCGGGCGTCCTGGGCCTGCTTCGCCTCGGTCCGCGCGCGATCGATCGCGTCGGCCGCCGCGTCGGTCGCCGCGGCGCCGTCGGTCGCCGGCCCACCGCCGAGCGCGCTGCGGAACGACATCGGATCGCCGCCGTCGAGCCGGTCGAGCGCGGCGAGCGGATCGCGCGCCGCGCTGGTCGCGGCCGCCTTGTCGACGTGCGCGCGCGCCTCGACCCGCCGCCCGACCATCACCCCCAGCACGAACACCAGGCACGCGATCACCGCCCCGCCGAAGAACAGGTAGAACACCTGCCGACCGTCCAGGCTGATCTCGATCTTGTCCTTGTAGAGGTCGGCGTCGGGCGTCCGCATGGCTCCCCGACGTTGGACCCTGGCCCGCGCCGTCGCAAGAAATCGGCCGGCGGCGCGGCACGGAGCCCCCTGACCGCCGCCTACCGGATGACGTTGACGATCGGGAAGTTACCCGGGACGGTGCGGAACACCTGCCCCCGCGTCGACAGCCCGCCGGTCACGTCGGGGATCGTGTCGCCGTGGTCGACGATCCACACCATGTCCTCCGGCCCGCGCACGACCGCGACCGGGAACACCGGCGACACCCCGGGCCGCAGCGGCACGAACCCCGCGGCGATCGAAAGCGTGACCGAGTCGCCGCCCGAGACATAGGGGATCCCGACGCGACCGCCGGCGCGGTCCTCGCGGCACCGCGCGTCGCCGGGGTACGTCATCCCGACGAGGTGGAACGACAGCGCGGGGTTCTGGAACCGGATCGCCGGCACGTCCTCGATCAGGAGCTGGCGGCTGGGGTCCTGCACCACGCACTGGTCGTTGTAGACCGGCACGTCCTGGGCGTGCTCGACCGTCGTCAGGCACGGGTTCGGCGAGACGTCGGTGAAGCCGCCGCCGGTGCACGCCGGCACGTCGCGCAGCCGGATCCGCCCGGCGATCAGCGGGTGGCCGGCGGGGTCGGGCTCGCACGCGCCGGTCGTCGGGTTCTCGACGATGTTGTGGAGGTAGCCGGTCGCGCTGCCGATGACCGCGTAGGCGTCGCCGGCGCGCAGCGCGTACCGCTCGACGCCGGGCACGCACGCCGCCGGCGGCACCACGCCCTCGACGCACTCGCCCGCCGTGCACACCGCGCCGGCGCCACACTCGTCGTCGACCTGGCACGTCTGGACGCAGCGGCGGATGCCGGCCGCGCCCTGGGTCCGGCTCGGATCGCGCCGGCAACTGTACGTCCCGAGGTCGTCGGGCGGCGTGAAGTCCTTGGGGTGGAGGGACACCTCGGTGCTGCCCGAGGCCGCCATCGCGTCGGCCAGCGCCTCCTCGACCGCCAGCTCCTCGCACTGCGCGTCGCTCTCGCACCCGTCCAGCGGGGTGAGATCGAGCACGCGACGGCGCGGGACCAGGGTCAGCTCGCCGGCGGTCGAGGTCGCGACGCCGAACCGGCGCGCCGTCACCAGATGGTCCCGGCACGTCGTCGCCAGCTCGTCGGCCAGCTCGACGGGCAAGCACTGCCCGACCCCGAGCTCGGCGTCGGGATGGACGTAGCAGGTCAGGCCGAGGCCGCAGTCGGCGTCGCCAGCCGCCGGGTCGCAGCCGAGCAGCTCGACCCAGTCCCACGGCTCGACGCCGGCGTCGCAGAACGGCCGCGCCGGGTCGATCAGGCTCAGCTGGCCGTCCTCGATCTCGAGCAGCCCGCCGCGCTCGGCCGGCCCGTCGATGCTGTCGCCGAAGCCGTCGTCGGACAGCGGGCCCTCCCACGTCAGGCGCCACGACTCGAAGAACCGGTTCGCCCGGTGGTCGGGGAACGTCGCGTCGCGCACCTCGGGCGGCGCCGCGAAGTGCATCTCGAGCACCGACGAGGTCGTCTCCTCGGCCTCGTCGAAGCAGACGACGCGGCGCGGCCCGGGCCGCAGGTAGCGGCCGGTGCGGTCGCCCGAGGTGTCCGCCACCGCCAGCCCGGGGTCGGCCGTGAGGCGGGGGCCGCCGGACTGCGAGTCGAGCCCGCCGGAGAACCCGCCGCGCCCGGTGCAGTTGAAGACGAAATCGTCCTCACCGTTGTTGTCCTCGTCGAGCCCAGGGATCTGGGTCAGCGCCTGAGCGGACCGCTGGGGCACCGCGTCGCGCCACTGGTGCGCGATGATGTTCGGGATGAACTGATCGATCGGAGCTGCCGCGACCCAGGCGTCGGTGAAGTTGTCGTCGTCGATGTTGACGATCGAAACCTCGCCACTGGCGGCGCTGACATAGGCGAACGTGCCGATCAACGCGTCCGGCTGCTCCGCGACCCCGATGTCGGGGTTGGCCGGCTCGGTGCGAATGATCGCGACACTCGTCGCCGGCGAGCCGTCGATGAACTCGATGCCAGGCCCGCGTGCGAACGCGCGCCGCGGAGGCGTCTCCGGATCACCGACCCGATAGCAGACCTGCTCGACCACCGACAGGTTGCCGCGGAGATAGCGCGGATCGACCTGCGTGTCGCACTCGCTGTTCCGGTTCAGCACCTCGGCGACGCGCACGGTGCCATCGTCGACCACGGCGTAGACGAACTGGGCCTGCCCCCCGGAAGCCTCGTCATCGTTGAGGCGACCGCTCGATCCGCCCATCCCGATCTGGGTCGACAGGGCGACGTCGAGCACGCCGACGTCGCCTTCGAGCTCGATCCGCGAGAAGGAAAGCGGCAGGGCGTCGGCGTCGAGCTCGACCATCGTCAGCATCGGGCTGTTGTCGGCGCCGATCGCCAGCCGCGTCGTGCCGACGCGCGTGTCGCGCACCAGATCGAGGGTGACCGGACGCTCGCCGGGACCGAGCGTGCCGCCGCCCCCGCACTGGGCGGGGCACGTCACGTCGCCGTCGGTGAGCTCGACCGTGCCGGCGTCCGTGAACCGGACACCGGCGACGATCTCGCCCGTGGCCGGCGTGATCGCCGCCACCAGGTGGCACTCCGGGTACGCGACCCACACCACGCCCTCCGGCTCGGCCGGGCACGCGTCGCCGACGGCCGGATCGACCGGGGACGCCACCAGCGCCGCCGGCCGGGCGATGACCGGATCGCCCGCGGCGTTGATCACGTCGAGAGCCCGGACGCGCGGCGGCGTGTTCTCGTCGCCGTCGACGACCGACGTCACGTCGATCACCGTCAGATCGCAGCTGCCGGCGTTGGCGGTCATCATGTGGCAACCCGAAGGATCGGGCGCGATCGCCACCGGAAGATCCCCGACCGAGATGCCGTTCTGGCCAGGCGTGAGCGGATCAGCGTCGAACACCACGACGTCGATGAGCGTGGCCTCCACCGCCGGCTTCGCCGCAAACTGCGCGAGCGCGACCGTTCCCGGCACGGACTGCAGGACGAACCCGTAGTACTCGACGGACGGCACGGGATCGCCACCCTCCAGCGGCTCCTGGCCCGGGGGGCGCTGAGGGAGGACCGGCCCGTCGTTGGGGTCCGGATCGTCTGGGTCCGGAGGCGGTGGCGGCAGCGCATACAGCCGACAAGACTCCATCGACTGGGCGCTGGAGACGATCGCATCGCCAATGTCCGCCGTGCCGTTGTCGCCGACCAGCCGCAGCCCGCCGTAGCAGGCGAACGCGATGTCGGTCGGCCGGTCGAGGTTGAGCGGCGTGACCGCGGTGGTCGAGGTGTCGCCGCACGCGGCGAGGCCGGCCGCGGCGGCGAGGAGGCGGGCGACGAGGGACGCGCGACGGCGGGTCATGGAGCCTGATCCTCGCGGAGGCCGATCCGCATGACGACGCGGTACTGCGTGACCGCGCCGGGGCTGAGATCGATCACGGCGATCGTGTTCTCGAAGAAGTTGGAGACGTAGAGCCGCCGCCGACCGGGCGCGGCGGCGACGCCGAACGGGCCGCGCCCGACGATCGCGACGCGCTCGACCGAGCCGCCCGCCGCCGGATCGACCACGTAGACCTCGCCGTCGGTCTGGCAGGTGACGAGCACGCGCTCGCCCTCGCCGACGTCCGCGACCGCGACCGCGGAGGCGTCGCGGCAGATGTCGGTGCCGCCGATCACGACGTTGCGGGGCACGCCGGTCGCGGTCAGCGAGGTGTCGACCACCGCGACGCTCGGCGGCTCGCGGTTGACGACGTAGGCGCGATCGCCGCCGGCGCCGAACGCGATCGCGCGGGCGTCCGTGCTGCCCTCGTTGCGGCCGATCGCGTCGAGGAAGAAGTGGTCCGCCGGCACGAGCACGGGCAGCGCGTCCTCGCCCCCGGGGCGGGCGACGGTCAACGTCTGGACCCGGCCCTCGGTGCGGCTGGTGACGTAGACGCGGTCATCGGGCTGATCCGGGGTCCGGCCGGCGACGCCGACCGCGCCGATCCGGCCGTTGTCCGAGGCGAACAGCCCGGTGATCGCGTCGGCCAGCACCGGCGTGCCGTCGCGCGGGAGATCGACCAGGGTGGCCGTGCCCGAGGTGAGGTGGGTGACCACCGCGAACTCGTTGACCGAGTCGACGAACACGCCGAACGGCTCGTCCGGCAGGTTCGCCAGGTCCGCGTCCTCGCGCAGCCGGGTCAGGCGGTGGGCGTCGTCGCACAGCGCGAACCCGCCCCCGTCGCTGCACGACAGCGCGCGGTCGGCCGCCCGCCAGTCGATCCACGTCACCGACGGGTCCCCTCGCACCGGGATCACCAGGCGCAGGTCGCCGTCGCCGAGGTCCTGCACGGCCATCGTGCTGGCGAAGTTGCCGGTGCGCGCGCCGGCGCCCGCGAGCAGCAGCGGCGCCTCGTCGCACTCGATCGTCTCGCTGAAGGACGGGTCGCGCTCGCACCCGGCGGGCGGCTGGCCCGTGCCGAGCCAGGCGTCGACGACCTCGTCGACCGCGTCGAGGTCCACCACCGACACCGCGGCGGAGTCGTAGCGGAGCTCGGAGTTGGCCGACATCACGAACAGCACCGACTCGTCGGGGCTGACCGCGACGGCAGTGGGGAAGAACAGCGCGTCGTCCGGCGGGCGCACCTCCTCGGACGACGCGGTGCAGCCGGCGGCGAGCGCGCCGGCGATCCCCAGCATCCCCAGCATGCGGGGGGCGGCGGGCGGCAGCGTGAGGCGAGATGGCATGACCCTGGGCTCCTTGGACGACTCCGGACGCCGGGGGGTTGCCTGGCCCCCGCCGCGGCCGGACCGGCGCGTCGCGGCGATCACGCCGTGCCTCCGACCGGGCCGCCGCCGCCTTGCGACAGCGCGGCGCGCGCCGCCGCGACCCGGGCGATCGGCACCCGGAACGGCGAGCACGACACGTAGTCGAGCCCGATGTCGTGGCAGAACGCGACCGACGACGGCTCGCCGCCGTGCTCGCCGCAGATCCCGAGCTTGAGCCCGGGGCGGCGGCCGCGGCCGCGCTCGCACGCCATCCGCACCAGCGCGCCGACGCCGCCCTGGTCGAGCACCGCGAACGGGTCCGCCGGCAGCAGGTCGGTGTCGAGGTAGACCGGCAGGAACTTGCCGCCGTCGTCCCGCGAGATGCCGAGCGTGGTCTGGGTGAGGTCGTTGGTGCCGAACGAGAAGAAGTCGGCGTGCTCGGCGATCTGGTCGGCGACGACGCACGCCCGCGGCAGCTCGATCATCGTGCCGACGGTGTACGCGATCGTCCGCCCGGCGGCGGCGAGCACGCGGTCCATCGTCGCGACGACCAGCGCGCGCAGCCGCGCCAGCTCGCCGGCCTGCATCACCAGCGGGATCATGATCTCCGGCTTGACGACGATGCCGTCGGCGGCCGCGGCGCTCGCCGCCTCGGCGATCGCCTGGACCTGGGTCTCGTAGATCTCCGGCCAGGTGATCGCGAGCCGGCACCCGCGGTGGCCCAGCATCGGGTTGGACTCGGTCAGCTCCGCGACCTTGCCGGTGATCGTCTCGGGCGTCTCGCCCAGCTCGTGCGCGACCTCGGCGATCTCCTCGCGGGTGTGGGGCAGGAACTCGTGCAGCGGCGGATCGAGCAGCCGGATCGTCACCGGCAGCCCGTCCATCTCGCGGAAGATGCCGAGGAAGTCCTCGCGCTGCATCGGCAGGATCCGGGCGAGCGCGGCGCGCCGCCCGGCCGCGTCCTTGGCCAGGATCATCTCGCGCACCGCGAGGATCCGGTCGGGCTGGAAGAACATGTGCTCGGTGCGGCACAGCCCGATGCCCTCGGCGCCGAACGCGCGCGCGGTCTTGGCGTCGGTGGGGGTGTCGGCGTTGGTGCGGACGTGGAGCCGGCGCCGCGCGTCGACCCACCGCATCAGCTCCTCGAGCTCGCCGCCGAGCTGCGCCGGGCGCAGCGGCGCCGCGCCGAGGAACACCTCGCCGGTCGAGCCGTCGAGCGTCACCGTGTCGCCCTGCTTGACCGTGGCGCCGCCGATCGTCATCCGGCCGCGCGCGTGGTCGATCCGGATCGACGAGCAGCCGGTGATGCACGACTTGCCCATCCCGCGCGCCACGACCGCGGCGTGCGAGGTCATGCCGCCGCGCGCGGTGAGGATCCCGACCGCGGCCTTCATCCCGTGGATGTCCTCGGGCGACGTCTCGACGCGCGCCAGGATCACGGTCTCGCCGCGGGCGTGCCACTCCTCGGCGGTGGTCGGCGAGAACACGACGCGGCCGATCGCCGCGCCGGGCGACGCCGGCAGGCCCTTGGCGACCGGCGTCGGCCGGTGGGCCGGGTCGATCGTCGGGTGGAGCAGCTCGTCGAGCTTGGCCGGCTCGACCCGCAGGATCGCGGTGGGCTCGTCGATCAGGCCCTCGTGGACCATGTCGACCGCGCACTTGACCATCGCGCGGCCGGTGCGCTTGCCGGCGCGGGTCTGCAGCATCCACAGCGTGCCGCGCTGGATCGTGAACTCGACGTCCTGGACGTCCTTGAAGTGCGCCTCGAGCCGGGCGCACACGTCGACCAGCGCCTGGTGCGCCGCGGGCATCCGCGCCGCGAGCTTGTCGATCGGCTCGGGCGTGCGGACGCCGGCGACGACGTCCTCGCCCTGGGCGTTGATCAGGTACTCGCCGTACAGCGCCTTCGTCCCGGTCGCCGGGTCGCGGGTGAACGCGACGCCGGTGGCGCAGTCGTCGCCGAGGTTGCCGAACACCATCGCCTGGACGTTGACCGCGGTGCCCCAGCTCGACGGGATCGCGTGCATCCGCCGGTAGACCTGGGCGCGCGGCGTGTCCCACGACCGGAACACCGCGGCGATCGCGCCCCACAGCTGCGCGTGCGGATCGTCGGGGAACGGCGTGCCGGTCGCGCGCAGGACCTCGTCCTTGTACGCGGCGACGAGCAGCCGCAGATCGGCCTCGTCGAGGTCGGTGTCCTTCTCGATCCGGCGCGCGTGCTTGCGCTCCTCGAGGATCCGCTCGAACGGGCTGGGCGCGTCCTCGCTCGGCGCGACGACGCCCATCACGACGTCGCCGTACATCGCGACGAACCGGCGGTAGCAGTCCCACGCGAACCGCGGGCTGCTCGACCGCGCGGCGAGCGCCGCGACGGTGGTGTCGTTGAGCCCGAGGTTGAGGATCGTGTCCATCATCCCGGGCATCGACGCCGGCGCGCCGGAGCGCACCGAGAGCAGCAGCGGATCGGACGCGTCGCCGAACCGCGGGCCGGCGACCGAGCCGACCCACGCCAGCGCGGCCTCGACCTCGGCGGCGAGCGTGTCCGGGTAGCCCTGCCCCGCCGCGACGCGCGCGCACACCTCGGTCGTGATCGTGAAGCCCGGCGGCACCGGGACGCCGAGCGAGGCCATCTCGGCGAGGTTGGCGCCCTTGCCGCCGAGCAGCTGCTTCTGGCCGGCGCGGCCCTCGGCCGAGCCGCCGCCGAACCGGTAGACCGCCTTGGTCACGACGCGCCTCCCGCCGCCGCGAGCGCGCGGAAGTCGGCGACCTTGGCGAACGGTGCGATCACCTTGCCGAGCAAGGCGAGGCGGTTGTCGCGCAGCGCGGGATCGGGGTCCATGACCATGACGCCTCCCTTGTCGAAGAACGCGGCGACCGCGGGCTGGAGCTCGACCAGCAGGCCGAACACCCGGCGGTAGTCGTGGGCAGCGACCGCGGCGTCGAGCACCTGCTCGATGCCGTGGAACGCGCGCAGCAGGCGGTGCTCGACGTTGTCGGGCGCCGCGAACAGCTCGGGCCGGACGCCGCCGGCCGCGGCGATGCCCTTCATCGCCGCGTCGTCGAGGATGTTGGAGATCCGCTTGAACACCGCGCGCGCCTCGGCCGGGACGACCGCGAGGTCGCGCGCGCGGATCCGCGCGTCGCACACGTCGCTCCACCCGGCGCCGAGCGCGGCGTCGACGTCCTGCGGCTGCAGCCCTTCGTCGAGCAGCAGGCCGCGCAGGCGGCCGCGGAAGAACTCGCGGACCTCGCCGACGTCCTCGGGCTTGACCGCGACGCCGCTGGCCTCGAGCACGTCGCGCGCGTCGTCGATCAGCCGGTCGACGCGGAGGTGGCGCCACGGGCCGCCGTCGTCGAACCGCGCGCCGCCCGGGCCGCGCTCGAGCAGGATCGACAGGACGCCGATCGCCGCGCGCCGCAGCCCCAGCGGGTCGGCCGAGCCCGTCGGCTCCTGGTCGATCGCGAAGCAGCCGACGATCGTGTCGAGGCGATCCGCGATCGCCAGCGCCGCGCCGACGTCGCTCTCGGGCGGCGCGTCGGAGGCGCCGCGCGGGCGGTAGTGATCGGGGATCGCGCGCCACACCGCCTCAGGCTCGCCGGCGAGCCGCGCGTAGTGCCCGCCCATGATGCCCTGCAGCTCGGGGAACTCGCCGACCACGCCGGTCGACAGGTCCGCCTTCGCCAGCTCCGCGGCGCGGCGGACGAGCGTGCGGTCGAGGCCGACCGCGGCGCCGACGCCCTCGGCGAGCCGGGCGACGCGCGCGACCTTGGCGCCGACCGTCCCCAGCTTGGCCAGGAACACGACGTCGTCGAGCGCGCGGCCGTGCTCGGCCAGCGCCTTCTTGCGGTCCTCGCGGAAGAAGAACTGCGCGTCGGCCAGGCGCGGCCGCACCGCGCGCTCGTTGCCGGCGGCGACCACCGCCGGCTGGCGGACGATCGTCCCGGCGATCGTGACGAACCGCGGCGCGAGCGCGCCGCGGTGGTCACCGTCCCGCTCCTCCATCGCGAAGTAGCGCTGGTGGTTGCGGATCGCGGTGACGATCACCTCCTCCGGCACCTCGAGGTAGGCGGGGTCGAACGTGCCCATCACGGCGACCGGGTACTCGACGAGGTTCGTCACCTCGGCGAGCAGCCCCTCGTCCATGCGCACGCGCAGGCCCGACTCGGCCTCGACCCGACGCAGCTCCGCGATCACCAGATCGCGCCGCGCCGCCGGATCGGCGATCACGAACGCGCGCTGGAGCGCGGGCGCGTAGGCGTCGGCGCCCGCCAGGTCGATCGCGTCGGGGGCGAGGAACCGGTGGCCGCGGGTGGCGCGTCCCGCGCGCAGCCCGGCGAACCGGACCGGCAGCACCTCTCCGCCGAGCAGGCAGACGATCCAGTGCATCGGCCGGACGAACGTGGCCTCGCCGAACGCCCACCGCATCGACTTGGGCCACGGCAGCGCCGGGATCAGGCCCTCGATCAGCGGCACCAGCACCGCGGCGGCGTCCTGGCCCGCGACGTGGCGGGTGGCGACGACGTACTCGCCCTTCTTGCCCTCGACCGGCGCGCGCTCGAGCGACGCCGGGTCGACCCCGTTCTTCTGGGCGAAGCCGATCGCCGCCTTGGTCGGCGTGCCGTCGGGCGCGAACCCGGCCGACACCGGCGGGCCGACGACGCGCTCGCGCAGGTCGGGCTGGCGATCCGCCAGGCCGCGCACGACCAGCGCCAGACGCCGCGGCGTGCCGAGCGCGACGATCTCGCCGTGCGGCAGGCGCGCCTCGGCGAGCCGCGCGGTGATCATCGCCGGCAGCTCGGCCAGCGCGCGGGACAGCATCTTCGCCGGGATCTCCTCGCACCCCAGCTCGAGCAGCAGGTCAGCCGGCACGGGACACCTCCCCCGCCTCGCCGGCGGCGGGCGCGACCGCGCGCGCCGCGGCCAGCGCCGCGGCGTTGACGCCCGCCTCGAGCGCGCCGTCGAACGCCGCCTTCGCCGCGGCCCCGTCGTCGGCCGCCAGCAGCGGGAAGCCGAGCGCCGCGCGCGATCGCACGTACGCCTCGGCGCACGCCCGCGCCAGGCCGCGGACGCGGCCGATGTAGCGCTGGCGCTCGGTCACGCTGATCGCGCCGCGCGCGTCGAGCGAGTTGAACGCGTGGCTGCTCTTCATGCACATCTCGTAGGCCGGCAGCGTCAACCCCACGCCGAGGAGGCGCTTGCACTCCGCCTCGTAGGTGTCGAACAGCTGGAAGTAGAACGGCGCGTGCAGCTCCTCGAAGTGGTAGCGCGAGTACTCGACCTCCCACGGGTGGCGGAGCTGGCGGTAGGTCGTGTGCTTGTCCCACCGGATGTCGAAGATCGAGTCGACGTCCTGCAGGTACATCGCGATCCGCTCGACGCCGTAGGTCAGCTCGGCGGTGACCGGCATCAGATCGATGCCGCCCGCCTGCTGGAAGTACGTGAACTGCGTGACCTCCATCCCGTCGGCCCACACCTCCCAGCCCAGGCCCCACGCGCCGAGCGTCGGCGACTCCCAGTCGTCCTCGACGAACCGGATGTCGTGGGCGCCGGGGTCGAGGCCGATCGTCCGCAGCGACGCCAGGTACAGCTCCTGGACGTTCACCGGCGCCGGCTTGAGCCCGACCTGGAACTGGTAGTAGGCGCCGAGGCGGTTGGGGTTGTCACCGTAGCGGCCGTCCTTGGGACGGCGGCAGAACTGCGCGAACGCGGCGTTCCACGGCTCGGGACCGAGCACGCGCAGGAAGGTGGCGGGGTGGAACGTGCCGGCGCCGACCTCGACGTCGACCGGCTGCTCGACGACGCAGCCGTGCTCGGCCCAGAAGGACTGCAGGCGGAAGATGAGGTCTTGCAAGTACATGGCTCACCGCGACGGGCGGCGCACCGTACCCGAAGCGCCGCCGCGGGGTCAAGCCGCGCCCCGCGGCTAGATCTCGGTAACTCTTGACCTTGTCGCCTGGCGCGCCGTACCGTGGCGGCGATGGGACGTGCACGTCGGCCGATCGCCCTGATCGCGGCCATGGGCTCCGCATGCGCGCTGGGGACCGCCTGCTCGCTGATCCTCGACTTCGACGATCCGCCGCCCCCGCCGGACGCGATGGGGATCGACGCGATCCCCGCGGCCGCGTGCGACTTCGGCGAGCCCAACAACGACCGGACGATGGCCACCCCGCTCGACCCGATCGCGGCGCAGTCCGCCGCGATCTGCGGCAACGGCGACCGCGACTTCTTCTCGATCCAGGTGGCCGACGGCGAGGCGCTGTCGTTCGCGATCCGGTTCGCGCAGGAGGGCGGCCGCGGCGACCTCGACATGCGGCTGCTCGACGTCGACGGCAACATCGTCGCGCGCTCGCTGTCGACCGACGCCGACGAGCTGATCGCGTGCCCGGGCGCCAGCCCGCCGTGCCCGACGCTCGCCGCCGGCAACTACTTCATCGAGGTGTTCGGGTTCTCGCCCGACGTCGAGAACGGCTACACGATCGAGTTCGAGCTGACCGGCGGCACGCCGGTCGACGCCGGCGTCGACGCGCTGTGAGATCCACGCCGGCCGGCGTAAGCTCGGCGGCGTGACCAGCCAGCGCGACCGCGCGACGCCCGAGCCCGGCGCCCTCGGGGATCCTGGCAGCGACAGCACGATCGCGCAGGGCCACAGCGGGGCGACGCCGTCGCCGGCCGACGGGCTCGCCGACACCGAGGCCGTCGAGCTCGAGCGCGACCTCGCGCCGGGCGACGAGGTCGGCGAGTACGTGGTCGGCGCGCGGATCGGCGAGGGCGGGTTCGGCACGGTGTTCCGCGCCGTCCACCCGGTGATCGGCAAGGAGGTGGCGATCAAGGTGCTCAAGCGCCGCTACTCGACCGAGCGCGAGATCGTCGCGCGGTTCGTCGCCGAGGCGCGCGCGGTCAACCAGATCGGCCACAAGAACATCGTCGACATCTTCGCGTTCGGCCGGCTGCCCGACGGGCGGCAGTACTACGTCATGACCCTGCTGCGCGGGGTGTCGCTGCACGAGCACCTGCAGGCGCAGGCCGGCCGCCGGCTCGCGCCCGAGGCGGCGCGCCCGGTCCTCGCCGCGGTCGCCGAGGCGCTCGACGCCGCGCACGCCGCCGGCATCGCCCACCGCGACCTCAAGCCGGCCAACGTGTTCCTCGGCAGCGACGGCGAGGTCACGCTGCTCGATTTCGGCGTCGCCAAGCTGCTCGCGCCGGGCGACGGCGAGCAGCGGACCGAGACCGGCGCGCCGATCGGGACGCCGAGCTACATGTCGCCCGAGCAGGCGCGCGGCCAGCGCGTCGATCACCGCACCGACGTCTACTCGTTCGGCGTGCTCGCCTACCAGGTGCTGACCGGCCGGCTGCCGTTCGAGGGCGGCAGCGTCGTCGACATCGCGCTGCAGCACGTCCAGGACGCGCCGCCGCCGCCGTCGGCGCGGCTGCCCGGCCTCGCCGCGGAGCTCGACCGCGCGATCCTGTGGATGCTGGAGAAGGCGCCGGACGGGCGCCCGCAGAGCGCGGGGCTGGCGATGCGCGCGATCGACACCGCGCTGGGGCACGACCCCGACGACGGGCCGGTCGTCGCGCCGCCGACCGCGCGGCGCGGCGCGCTCGTGCCGGCTGACGCGGCGGCCGACGCCCCGGGCCCGGGCGCGGCGGCTCGCGCCCGCCGGACGCGGGTGGCGTGGCTCGTCGCGGGCGGGCTCGCGCTCGGCGGTGTCGTGGCGCTGGGCTGGCGGATCACGCGCCAGCCGCCGGCGCCATCGACGGCGCGGCCGCGCGCGGTGCCGACGCCCGCGGTGCACGACGATCTCGGCGCCGGCGACGCCGGCGCTGCGACGCCCGGGGTCGCGCCCGAGGTGCCGGTGACCCTCGTCGTCGCGACCACGCCGCGCGACGCCGAGCTGTGGCTCGACGGCCAGCGGGTCGAGGGGCGCACGTTCGAGCTGCCGCGCGACGGCGCGCGCCACCTCGTCGAGGCGCGCGCGCCCGGCCACGTGCCGATGCGGGTGCCGGTGGTCGCCGGTGGCCAGCAGACGGTGATCGCGCTCGATCTCGTGCTCGATCCGGTCGCCGACGCCGGCGACGCGGCGCCGCCCGCCCCGACCGCGGCGCCCGCGCGCGA
>WYBA01000133.1 GCA_011526095.1 Myxococcales bacterium
GGTCGGCGCGGCGCGTGCGCGATCCGGGGGTGAACCCCGGACCGAGGGGCCCATCCGGCCCGCACATCGCCGCGAGGTCACCCGGTGCTCGTGCCGGCGGATGCGCCGCGCGCGCGACGAGGACGCGCGCGGCGTGCGCGGCCCACCGCGAGCCAGGACTGTCACCATCCTTCGACACGGGCCTCGCTGGCGCTCGGCCCTGCTCAGGATGAGCGGAGCGTGCTCCGTCTCCGTCTCCGTCTCCGTCTCCGTCTCCGTCTCCGCCTCCGTCTCCGTCTCCGTCTCCGCCCGACTCGCCGTCGTCACGCGGGCCGCGGCAGCTTGCACGCGTGGCCGAGGACGACGTCGCCGTCGCGCGTCGCGGTCGGCACCGGCGACCAGCCGGCGGCGACGCGCTCGGCGAGTAGCTCGTCGGCGGAGGGGCGGTGGTCCCACACGGAGACCGCGTCGACGCGCCCCAGTCAGGTGCAGTCGAGGACGATCGCCGGCGCGCCCGGCCCCGCCCGGTCCGCCGCCATGATCAGGTCGTGCGTGAACTCGTCCTGGACGATCACGTCGACGATCGTCCACGCCGGGCGCAGCGCGAGCCCGGCGCGGATCACCTCGGCGAGCGTGCCGCACCCGGCGAGCGCCGCGCGCGCGGCGGTCACGTCGACGTCGACGGGCCCGCTCACCCCAGCCTCGCCAGCGCGTCCTTGAGCTTGGCGTTGCCCGGCTCGAGCTCGAGCCCGCGCTGGAACATGCCCTTGGCCTTGGACGCCTCGTTCAGCTCGAGGTGGATCACGCCGAGCGCCCAGTAGACCTCGCCCTTGGTGACGCCCGCGTCGGCGTCGATCGTCTGCAGCACGAGCGAGCGATAGACGCGGCGCGCCTTCTCCCAGTCCTTCTGCTGCATGTAGATCCGGCCCAGGCCCGCCATCGTCGGGACGTCGGTCGGGTTGACGCGGAACGCCTCCTCGTACGCGGCGAGCGCCCCGGCGATGTCGGCGCGCGCCTCGAGGATCCCGCCCTGGCGCTGGCGGTACTTCGCGACGTCCTTCATCTGGCGCTTGGCCTTCGCCTCCTCGGCCAGCCGGTCGTAGATCGGCGCCGCCTGGTCGAGCCGCCCCTCGGCGAAGTACAGATCCGCCAGCGGCGTCAGCACACGCACGTCGCCGGGCGCCGCGGCCGCCGCCTTCTCGAGCAGCGGGATCGCGGCCGCCGGACGGCCGAGCCGCCGGTGCAGCTCCGCCAGCTCGAGCGCCAGCGCCAGCCGCTCGTCGGGCGTCGCCGCCGCCGGCTCGCGCCGCGCCAGCAGGTCGGCCAGCGACGCCCAGTCCTGGCGCTCGCGCGCCAGCTTCTCCAGCGCGGCCAGGGTCGGCGGGTGCGATGGGTCGTGGCCGAGCGCCGCGCGCCAGTGGGCCTGGGCGGTGTCGAGATCGCCCGACGCCTTGTGCGCGACCTCGCCGAGGCGGAAGAACAGGTCGGCGGCGTCGCGGCCGCGCGGCCCCAGCGCCAGCGCCTGCTGCAGCACCTCGCCGCACTTCTCCCAGTCGCTGCTGCGCTCGTAGATCTTGGCCAGCCGGGTCAGCGCCGTCACCGAGCCCGGCTCGCGCCGCAGGATCTTCTCCAGGATCTCGCCGGCGGCGTCGGGGTTGTCGAGCGGCCCCTCCCAGATGTCGGCGGCGCGCGCCAGCGTCCGGATCTCGTCGTCGGAGCGCCCGAGCGTGCCCTCGACCTCGGCGCGCCGCTCGAGCAGCTCGACCAGATCGTTCCACCGCTGCGCCTTCGCCAGCAGGCGCTCGAGCTGGTCGTACGCCGGGACATGCGCGTTGTCGTGCTCGAGCACCGTGAACCAGTGCCCGATCGCGTCGTCGAGCGCCTCGCGCCGCTGCTCGGCGAGCTCGGCCATCGCGCCGAGGATCGCGATCCGGTCGGCCGAGCTCCGGGCCTGCTCGAGCCGGCGCGTCAGCACGTCCTGCACGGCGAGCCAGTCGCCGGCGCGCGTGTGCAGCGCCTCGAGCGCGGCGAGCGCGTCCGCGTCCGCCGGCTCGAGATCGAGCACGGCCATCCACGCGGCCACGGCGCGCCCGACGTCGGTGTCGGCCTCGCCGGTCTCGAGCTGGGCGATGCGGGTGCGCACCCCGTGCTCCTCCGCCGGCCCCGAGGCGAACCGCGCGATCTGCTCCAGCGTCTCGATCAGCGCGCGGCGATCGCCGAGCCGGTCGTGCAGCGCCGCGATGCGGTCGAGCGCCTCGCGGTCGGTCTCGTCGAGGTCGATCACGACCTTCCACGCCTCGAGCGCGCCGGGCAGCTCGCCCATGCGCTCGCGCAGATCGCCGACCTCGGCGTACGCCGCGCGCTTGGCCGCCGGCTCGTAGGCCAGCTCGCCGCGCCGCGCCAGCACCGCGGCGAGCGCGCGGTGATCGCCGACGCCGCGGTGGATCCGCTCGAGCGCCTCGAGCGCCGGCTGGCACTCGGGGTCGAGCTCGAGCGCGCCGGTGAACGTGCGCTGCGCGCCGGCGACGTCGCCGACGCGATCGAGCTGGACGACGCCGAGCCGCAGCATCAGGCCGAGCCGGACGTCGCGGTCGACGTCGGCGTTGCCGACGATCCCGAGCAGCCGCGCCGCGACCTCGCCCCACCGGCCCAGGCCGGCCGCGAGCCGCTCGACCTCCCCCAGCGCCTCGGCCGACGACGGATCCTCGCCGAGCCGGCCGCCGGCGGCGTCGAGCGCCCGCACGGCGTCGCGCAGCTTGTGCTCCGACAGCTCCGCGATCCGCTCGTAGATCGCCGCGCGGTCGAGCGGGTCGCGCACGACCGACAGCTTGGCCGTGAGCAGCTCGACCAGCCGCGGCCAGTCGCCGTCGGCCTCGTACAGCGGCTCGAGCACCTCGATGATCGAGGCGCGGTGCTCGTCGGCGGTGCCGAGCAGCCGCTCGAGCGACCCGCGCGCGGCGCGGTGCTGCGGCGCGCGCTCGAGCGCGTCGCGGTACGCCGCGATCGCGCCGCCGACGTCGGCGAGCGCGGTCTCGCGGGTGTCGCCGAGGCGGAACAGGAAGTCCGCGGCCTGGGTGTCGTCGGCCGCGACGTCGGCCTGGCGCGCCAGGATCTCGCCCAGCTCCGCCCACCGGCTCGACCGCAGGTAGACCCGGTCGAGCGCGGCCAGCGTCGGGCGCTCGTCGCCGGCGACCGCGAGCGCGCGCCGGTAGGCCGTCGCCGCGGCCGCCGCGTCGCCGATCGCGTCCTCGTGGATCTGCCCCAGCCGCGTCGCGTACGCCAGCTCCAGCTCCGGGTCGGACAGCTGGCCCAGGCGCGCGTCGAGCGTCGCGGCCAGCTCCGGCCACGCGCCGCGCTCGCCGGCGAGCCGCTCGAGCGGTCCGAACAGCTCGAGGTTCTCCGGCGTCTCCGCCAGCGCCCGCGCCCACGTCCGGCTCGCCTCGGCGAGATCGCCGCGCAGGATCTCGTGGATCTCGGCGAGCTGGGTCCACTGCGCCAGCCGCACCTCGGGGTCGCCGGGCACGGTGAGCCGACGCTCGTACAGCGCGACCAGCGCCGCGGTGCCGTCCGGCGTCGTCGGCAGGCGGTACAGCCGCTCCAGCACCGCGCCGGCGGCGTCGACGTGCTCGTCGCCCGCGGCCGGGGCGATCAGCGCCTCCAGCGCCGCGCGCGTCGCGGCGTGGCCCGGGTCGATCTGCAGGATGCCGCCGTAGCGCGTGATCGCGTCGGCCGGCTCGACCAGCTCCTTCTCGACCAGCTGGGCGGCGCGGAACGCCAGGTCGGCCCGCGCCCGCGCGTCGGTCGCGAGCAGCGCCCGGCGGTCGACGATCTCGAGCAGCTCGGGCCACATCCGCTCGCGCGCGTAGAGTCGATCGAGCTCGGCCAGCGCCTCGGCGTCGCCCGCGACCTCGCCCAGGATCGCCTGGAGCTGCGCGATCGCCTCGAACACGTCGTTCAGCTCGCGCTCGTGCACCGCCGCGGCGGCCAGCCGCAGCGCCCGGCGCTCCGCCGGATCCGTCGACAGCTCGATCTTGCGGGCCAGCGTCGCCGCCAGCTCGGGGAAGTCGCCGGTCGCGCGGTACAGCCGCTCGAGCGCGTCGAGCGCCACGCCGTCGGCGTCGTCGACGCCCAGCACGTTGCGGTAGGCGGCGATCGCGTCCCTGGGCCGCTCCAGCACCTCGTCGTACAGGCCGGCCACGCGGTGCAGCAGCACCAGGCGGACGCCCGCGTCCTCGGCCAGCTCGGCCCGCCGCTCGACCACGCCGACCAGCTCCTCGGCGCGCCCCTCGATCGCGAGCAGGCGATCGAGCGCCGACAGCGCGGTCGTGTCGTCCGCGCGATGCTCCAGCACCTTGCGCCACGACGCGATCGCGGCCGGGTGATCGGCGCGCTGCGCCTCGTGGACCTCGGCGATCCGCGCATGCACCGCGGCGACGACCTCCGGGTCGAACGTCCCGGCGACGCCGCCCTCGAGCACCTCGACCAGATCGTCCCACGCGCCGAGGCGCGCCGCCTGGTGGGTCAGCGCCTCGAACACCGACGTGTCGCTCGGCTCGAGCTTCCACGCCCGCGCCAGCGCGTCGAACGCCATCCCGGCGTCGCCGCCGCGGCTGTCGTGGAGCTGGGCGATCTCGCACAGCGCCGCGACCTTGGCCGGGACGTCGTCGAGGTACGCCAGCTTGGCGTCGAGGATGACCACGAGCTTCTGCCACCAGTCGCGCTCGCGGTAGACCGGCTCGAGCAGCCCGACGATCCGCTCGCGCGCGTCGTCGGTGACGATCAGGCGCTCGAGGTGCGGCAGCGCCCGGTCGGGCAGCTCGCCGCCGAGCACCGCCTCGTACTGATCGAGCGCGCCCGGCAGGTCCTTGACCTCGCGCTCGAGCACGTCGGCGAGCGCGAGCTGCAGGTCGGCGCGGTGGGCCGACCCGGTCGCGCGGCCGCTCCGCGTCGTCAGCAGGTCCGACAGGTCGTACCACTGCTTCTCGACCCGGTAGAGCCGGTCGAGCTCGGTCGCCGCGGCCTGCCACGCCGGATCGAGCCGCGGCTCGTCGGCGGTGACGGCGAGCGTCTCGCGCCACGCCTCGATCGCGCGGGCGCGATCCGACACGCGCTCCTCGAGCACGCGCGCCATCCGGGCCAGCAGGTCGGCGCGCCGCGCCGGCGCCTCGGCCGCGGCGATCTCCTCCTCGTAGACGTCGACCAGCGTCGCCCACCGCGCGGCGCGGATCAGCAGCGCCTCGAGCCGCGCGAACACCTCGGCGTCATCCGGGTGCGCGCCGGCGATCCGCGCCGCGAGGGCGCGGCGGTAGGCCGTCGCGCCGCGCTCGACGTCGTCGAGGCGCCGGTCGTAGATCGTCGCCACCGTCACCGCGACGTCGCGCACCGTCGGCGACTCGCCCGACTCGTCGTCGAGCCAGCCCTGGTAGGTCTCGGCCAGCAGCTTCCAGTTGTCGAGGATCATCGCCAGCCGCTGGAGCTGGTCGCGGGTCGTCGGATCGGTCGGGTTCTCGCGGAACAGCCGCGCGTACCACCGCGCCGCGCCGTCGAGATCCTCGAGCTGGTCCTCGTAGAGCCGCGCGACGAACCGGGTCAAGCGCAGCCGCTCGGCCGGATCGGTCGCGGCCTCGAGCGTGATCTCGTGGATCCGGACCAGCTTCTGCCACAGCTGGTTGGCGACGTAGAGCGGCTCGAGCACCGCGGCCGCGTCGGTGCGGACCTGCGGGTCGTCGAGGAACCGCTCGAGCGCGGCGATCGCGGTCGGGTTGTCGGGGTCCCCGCCGAGCGCGGCGGCGTAGTTCTCGACCGCGGCCTCGGCGTCCTTGAGCTCGTGGTCGTGGATCGCGGCGAGCTTGAGCCGCAGCTCCACCGCCTCCTCGACGGTGAAGATGAACCCCAGCCGCCGCTCGTAGAGGTCGACGAGGTCGTGCCACCGCCGCGACGCGCGATACAGGCCGTCGAGGGCGGCGACCGCGTCCTTGCGCTCCGGCGCCAGCTCGAGCACCTGCTCCCACCCGACGATCGCCTCGTCCGGACGGCCGAGCGGCCCGGCGCACAGCGACGCCGCCTCGGCCAGCGACGCGACGCGCTCGTCGGGGTCCTCGGTCGCCAGCTCGGCCTTGCGGGTCAGCACGTCCCACAGCCGCGCGTGCTCGCCGGTCTCGCGGTAGATGCTCTCGAGCGCGAGCAGCGAGCGGCGGTCGTCGGGCTGGGCGTCGAGGACCTTCTGGTAGTGCTCGCGCGCCAGCGCGACGTCGCCGCGCACCGCGCGGGCGAGATCGGCGACGTCGAGGTAGAGCCGGCGCTGGACGTCGCCGTCGAGCACGTCCGGCGCGATCCGCCGGAAGATGTCGATCAGCTCGTCCTCGCGGCCGAGCTGCTCGGCCAGCCGGTCGACGTCCTTGAGCACGTCGGCCAGCTCGGGCTCGGCCACCGCCGCGGTCGCGGCGTCGACCAGGGCGCGGAACGCGCCCGCCTTGTCGCCGAGCCGGCGCTCGCGCAGCCCCGCGGCCTCGCGCAGGTAGCGCAGCCGCTCGCGCACGTCGTCGGCGCCGGCCGCCAGGCGATCGACCAGGGCGGCGAGGCGGTCGTCGTGCCCGAGCGCCTCGTACAGCGGGCGCAGGATCTCCGCCGCGGGCTCGCGCAGCTCGTCGTCGTCGAGCGCGCCCTCGACCGCGGCGAGCGCGCCGGCGTGCGACGGATCGGCCGCGAGCACCTCGGCCCACCGGTCGAGCGCCTCGCGCTCGCGCGCCATCGGGCCGGCGAGCAGGTTGCCGATCTCGAACCGCAGCGCCGCGGTCGCGCCGGTGCCCTCGCCGGCCGCCTCGGCGACGCCGAGCCGGCGCTCGAGCACCTCGAGCAGGTCGGCGTGGCGCCCCGCCGCGCGGTACAGCCGCGCCAGCTCGCCGAGCGCGTCGACGTCGTCGGGGACGTGGTCGAGGATCTCGAGGTAGGCGGCGATCGCCTCGCCCGGCCTGTCGAGCTTGTGCTCGTACAGCTCGGCGATCCGCCACAGCTGGCGCTTCTGGTCCGCCGGCGCCTCGGCGAGCTCGACCCGGCGACGCAGGACCTCGATCAGGTCCGGCCACCGCTCCTGGCCGGGGAGCTGGCCGAGCGTGAGGTAGATCCGCTCGAGCGCGTCGAGCGCGGCGACGTCCTCGGGGTCGTCGGTCAGCACGTCGCGCCACGTCGCGAGCGCGGCGTCGCGCGCCCCGAGCCGCTCCTCCTCGAGCTGGGCGACGCGGGCGAGCAGCGCCTTGCGCTCGTCGGCGTCGACCCACTCGGCGCGACCGCGCAGCGTGTCGCGCAGGTCCGCCCACCGCTCCTCCTCCTCGTACAGCCGGGCCAGCGCCGCGGTCGCGCGGCGCACGACCTCGGGGTTGGTCGGATCGGCGTCGCGCAGCGCGCGGTACGCGGCGATCGCGCGCTCGGTGTCGCCGAGCCGCACGTCGTAGAACGTGCCGAGCTCGGCGTAGAGCTCGGCGCGCAGCGTGGCGTCGTGCGCCGGCACCGCGCCGGCGACGCGCTCCCACGTCGTCGCGACGTCGGCCCAGCGATCGAGCCACTGCGCCAGCCGCGGCAGCGCGGTGCGCGCGCGCTCGTCGTGCGGATCGGTGGCGAGCGCCGCGGCCCACGTGTCGAACGCGGTGCGCGCGGCCGACAGCTTCTCCTCCTCGATCGCCGCGATCCGGGCCAGCAGCTCGACCGCCTCGGCCGGCCCCGCCGCCAGCTCGTGCTGCGCGCGCAGCGCGAGCACGAGGTCCTTCCACAGCTCGTCCTTCTCGTAGAGCGGCTCGAGCAGCCGCGCGACGCGCAGCCGCAGCGCCGGCTCGGGCAGCAGGGTCTCGAGCAGCTCGCGCGCGTCGGCGTGGCCGGGGCGGCGCGCGACGACCTCCTCGAGCAGATCGACGGCGCCCTCCTTCTGCCCGAGCTGGAGCGCGCGCAGCTCGGCGCGCCGGTACTGCAGGTCGATCTGGCCCTTGTCCGGGGTGTGATCGAGCTCCTGCGCGAGCAGCGCCTCGAGCTCGACCCACTGCTTGGTCTCCGCGAGCAGCCGCTCGAGCGCCTTGTACGACGCCAGGTGCGCGGCGTCGATGTCGAGCACGCGACGGTGCGCGGCGATCGCGCGCCCGGGGTCGTGCAGCACGTCCTCCTCGAGCGCGGCGAGGTCGAGCAGCGCGACCTTGCGGGCGTCGCCGTCCGCCGCGGTGTCGGCGCGGCGCATCAGCAGCGCGCGCAGGTCGGTCCACCGCTCGGTGCCGCGGTAGGTCTGGCCGAGCGCGTCGAACGCGACGTAGGCGTCGGGGTGCGACGGATCGGCGTCGAGCACCATCAGCCAGGCCTTCTCGGCGGCGGTCGGGTCGCCGAGGCGCTCGCTGTGCAGCACCGCCAGCTCGGTCGCGAGGGCGCGGACCTCGTCGGGGCCGGCGCCCGCGGCGCGGCGCGCGGCGAGCGCGGCGGCGAGGTGGACGGCGAGCTGGTCGTGGCGGCCGAGCGCGGCGGCGAGCCGGTCGAGCGTCGGGCGCACGTCCGGATCGGACGGATCCTGGGCCAGCACGCGGACCGCCGCGTCCCACGCCCGCTCGGGCGAGCCGAGCGGCCCGTCGTAGAGCGCGAGCAGCCGGCGATCGAGCTCGAGCGGCGTGCCCGCGACCGCGCTCGACGAGCCGCGCAGCACCTCGAGCGCGCGGGCCAGGCGCGCGGGATCCGCGGCGCGCTCGATGTGGGGCAGCAGGGCCTCGGCGACCTGGACCCGGCGCTCAGCGGTGACCTTCGCGCCCGGGCCGGCCGCGTCGAGGTACCGCTCCGCCGCGGCGATCACCGCCGGCGCCGGCCCCGCCTGGTCCATCGCCTTCAGCAGGTCGACCGCGTCGAGGTAGTGGGTGAGCGCGGCGTCGGGGCGATCGAGGCTCTGCTCCTCGAGCCCGCCCATGCGGACGAGGATCGTCGCGCGCTCGTCGGGCGCGTGGGTCAGCGCGAGCTGGCGATCGAGGACGGCGTCGAGCGCGTCCCAGTCGCCGCGCGCGTCGTGGACGACCGCGAGCGCCTCGAGCGCGCGCAGGTTCTTGTCGTCGAGCTGGAGGATCGTCTGGTAGGTGCCCGCCGCGCCGTCGAGATCGGCGAGGCGCTGCTCCTGCAACCGCGCCACCTCGAACCACAGCGCGAGCTGCGCCGCCGGATCCGGCTCGCGCTCGGCGCGGCGCCGCACCGACGCCACCAGCGCCGGCCAGTCGGACAGCTGCGTCGCCAGCTCCTCGAGGTGCGCGACCGCCGCCGGATCGTCGGGCGCCAGGCGCAGCACCTCGCGCTCGAGCGCGCGCGCCTTGTCCGGCTGCCCCAGCCGCGTCGCCGCGACCCTGGCCGCCGTCCGCGCCAGGCGCAGGCGCACCGCGTCCGGCAGCTCCGCCTGTGGCCGCGCGAGCACGCGATCGAGCACCGCGCCGACCTCGAGCCACTGCTCGGGCTCCGACGCCAGCCGCAGCAGGTCGGCCTCGGACGCCTCGCGCGCCGGCTCGACCTCGAACGCGCGCGCCGCCCACGTGAACGCCAGCGAGCGCGAGCCGAGCCGCTGCTCGCACAGCTCGCGGATCTCGAGCATCCGCGCCAGCCGCGTCGCCGCGTCGGGCGCGGTCGCGAGCTGGACCTCGAGCACGGGCAGCAGGCGCGCCCACTTCTCCTGGCGCGCGTACAGCGGCGCCAGCGCCGCCGCCGCGGTGGCGTTGTGCGCGTCGACGCCGAGCACGCGCTCCCACACGCGGGCCAGCTTGTCGGCCACCGGGCCGGGGATCGCGTGGTCCGGCGCGGCCCCGGCCGCGGCGTCGGCGCGGCGCTGGGCGATGTGCGCGGCGCGCTCGAGCACGCCGAGCCGCGCCGCCTTGTCGTCGAGGCGATCGGCGATCGCGCCGAGCGCGTCGACCAGCTCGTCCCACTGGCCGAGGTCGCCGTAGAGCTGCTCGAGCCGGTCGTAGTCGCCGGCCGCCGCGTACAGCTCGCGCAGCGTGCGCAGCGCGCGGACGTGCCCGGGATCGAGCTTGAGGATCTCGACGAACGCCTCCGCCGCCTGCGCCGGCGCGCCGACGCGGTCGGACAGCAGCGCGCCGAGCTTCTCGAGCAGCGCCACCGCCTCGGCCGGCGACGGGGCGCGGTCGCGCTGGCGGCGCAGGATCTCGGCCAGCGCCAGCCACCGCTTCTCGCGCTCGTACAGGTTGGCCAGCGCCGCGAGCGTCTCGCCGAGCTCCGCCGCGTCCGCGAACCGCGCCAGGACGTGGTTGTGCAGCTCGATCGCCAGGCGGTTGTCGCCGACGCGCTCGGCCGCCAGCCGCGCCATCTCCGTCATCTTGAGCCGGCGCTCGTCGCCCTCGGCCGCCTCGGCCTCCTTGCCGAGCAGGCCGATCAGCTGCCGCCACTGGCGACGCCGGGTGTAGATGTCCTTGAGCCGCGCGACCGTGTCGGCGTCGGCCGCCGGCGCCGACAGCTCGAGGATCCGCTCCAGCGGGCGGATCGCCTGGGCGTGGTTGCCGAACCGCTCGACCCACAGGTCCGCGGTCTCGCGCAGGATCGCGATCCGCTCGGCCAGCGGCACCGACGGCAGCTCCGCCTTGCGCCCGAGCACGGTGATCAGATCGTTCCACCGCCCCAGCTGCCGGTACTTGTCGGCGAGCTCGTCGATCGACGCGCGGTGCTCGGGATCGAGCTTGAGGATCGCGGTGAGGGTGTTGATCACCATCACGTCGAGCCGCAGCTTGCTGCGGTAGATCTCGACGATCTCGCCGAGGCGCGCGACGCGGCCGGCGACGTCGGCCTCGGGCAGCCGGTCGATCTCCTCCTTCATGAGATCGAGCAGCGCGTTCCACTTCTCGGTCCGCCGGTACAGCCGCTTGAGCGCCTCGCGCGCGTCGTGCGACGCGGGATCCTGGCGGAGCAGCTGCTTCCACGCGTCGATCGCCTTCTCCGGGTTGCCGAGCTGGGCCTCGGCGAGCTCGGCGATCTCGACCGCGAGCGCGCGCTGGCGCGCGTCGTTCGCCGGATCGGTGCCCAGCGGAGGCAGCGCCTTCTCGGCCTGGCGCAGCAGCTGGAGCAGCTTGGCGCCCTCGCCGCGCGCCGGGTGGTAGGCGCGGTAGAAGTCGAGCGCCGCCGGGTGCGCCGGCTCGACCTTGCGGATCCGGCGGAAGTACTCCTCGGCCCCGTCGAGGTCGCCGAGGTGACGCCACAGGATCATCCCGACCTGCAGGAGCATCGCCAGCTCCTCGCGGTCCGAGCCGCGGCGCGCCTTGAGCGCCGCGCCGTAGAGCGTGACCAGCCCCTGCCAGTTCTCCTCGGCGGCGTAGACGTCGGCGAGCGCCTTGAGCGCCTGCGGCTGCCCGGGGTCGATCGCGATCACCTTCTTGACGAGCTCGATCGCCTCGGCCGGCTTGCCGAGGCGCGCGCGCGACACCTCGGCCAGGCCGAGCAGCGCGGACACCCGCTCCTCGCGCGCCTGGGCCTGGTCGACCCGGGCCTCGAGGTGCGCCGCCAGGTCCTCCCACCGCGACGCGGCGCGCAGCAGCCGCTCGAGGTGGCCGGCCGCCTTGCGGTTACGTGGGTCGGCGTCGAGCGCGCGGCGCAGCAGCTGCTCGACCTCGGGCGCGCCGGGCTGCGACCGCGCGTGGATCTCCGCCGCGGACGTGAACAGCTGGGTCGCGAGCTGACGATCGGTCGCCGCGGTCGCCTCGGCGACGAACTTGTCGGCGACCTTCTGCCAGTTGGCGCGCACCGTCTCGATCTGGTCGAGCTGCTCGAGCGCGTTCTCGTCGTCGGGCCGCAGCGCGAGCACCTCGCGCAGGCACGCGATCGCCGAGGTCGAGTCGAGCAGCTCGTCCTCGAGGATCGACGCCTTCTCGAGCAGCAGATCGGCGCGCCGCGCGCGATCGCCGCCGTCGACCGCCGCGGGCAGCGCCCCGAGCTCGACGTCGAGCAGGCGGTGCACGACGTCGGGCCGGCCGCGCTCGCGCATCGCCTTGCGCGTGGCCGCGAGCGCGGCGCCGGCCGCCGGGTCCCGGGCGACCGCGGCGGCGCGATCGGCGACCCCGGCCAGCGCGGCGGTGTCGTCGGGATCGCTGTCGAGGATGGCGAGGTACTGGAAGAAATCGGCCATCGGGGTGTCCGGTCCAGGGGCGTCTCGGGTGGATACAGCCGTGGCGCTGGCGTCGACGCGGAGGCGTACGTCGACGGGCGGCCACCGAGCCGGTCGATGGTACTGCCCATCACCGGCGCGGCACAACGCAGACCCGAGCACATTCGGCGGGTTAGACGCGCGCTCACTCCGGATCGAGATCGCGCGGGCGCGGCGCCTGGCCTGCCCGATCTCGCAGGCGCCTGGGCCTTGTCCCCCCTGCCCGTCCGCCGTATCCATGGCCGGACGTGACCGCGCCGCCGACCGCCCCCGCCGACGCCGCGCTCACGCCGTGGACGTACCTGGCCCGCCACCGCGGCCGGATCCTGGTCGGCTGCGCGCTGCTGCTGCTGACCAACGCGCTGTTCCTCGGCATCCCGGTGACGATGGGCCTGGCGGTCGCCGCGCTCGGCGGCGCCGACCCGGCCGGCGAGGTCCCGCCGCTCGCCGGCCTGATGATCCTGTTCGCGCTGGGCACCGCGATCACGCGGATCGGCTCGCGCATCCTCATCTTCAACGCCGCGCGCGCCGCCGAGTACGAGCTGCGAGGCGACCTGTTCGCGCACCTGCTCACGCTCGAGCCCGCGTACTACCGCGCGCACCCCACCGGCGACGTGATGTCGCGGCTGACCTCGGACGTCCAGACCGTGCGCGCGCTGTGGGGCGCCGGCGTGCTCAACATCGTCAACACCGGCTTCGCGTTCGCGACCGTGCTCGTGATGATGCTGCGGATCGACCCGTGGCTGACGCTGTGGTCGATCCTGCCGTTCCCCACGATCTTCATCCTCGGCCAGATCATGGGCAAGCGGATCTACCGGGCGAGCCAGGGCGTGCAGCAGCACCTCGGCACGCTGTCGAACAACATCCAGGAAGACCTCACCGGGATCCAGATCATCAAGAGCTACGGGGTCGAGGCCGACCGCCGCGCCCGGTTCGTCGCCCAGTCGGAGCAGCTGCTCGGCCAGAACATGATGCTGGCGCGGGTGCGCGGCCAGCTCGGCCCCGCGCTCGCCGCCGTCGGCTCGCTCGCCGCCGTCATCATCCTGTTCGTCGGCGGGCGCCGCGTCGTCGCCGGCGAGATCGAGCTCGGCCACCTCGTCGAGTTCAACGGCTACCTGGCGCGCCTGGCGTGGCCGGTGCTGGCGCTGGGCTGGATGCTGTCGCTGCTCGAGCGCGGCCGGGCGTCGTGGCACCGGCTCGAGACGCTCTTGCGCACGCGCCCGGCGATCGCCGACGGCGCCGGACCGGCGCTCGACCCCGATGCCACCCGCGGCGAGGTCCGGGTCGAGCACCTGTCGATCGCGTTCGACGGCCGCGCCGTGCTCGACGACGTCTCGGTGACGATGGCGCCCGGCACGGTGACGGCGATCGTCGGCCGCACCGGCGCGGGCAAGAGCACGCTGGTCGACTGCCTGGCGCGGCTGATCGACGTCCCGGCCGGCACGGTGTTCCTCGACGGCCGCGACGTCACGACGCTGCCGCTCGACAGCCTGCGCGGCGCGATCGGCTACGCCCCGCAGGAGGCGTTCCTGTTCTCGACGACGATCGCCGACAACGTCGCGCTCGGGTTCGGCCAGGCCGTCGCCGGCCAGGCCGTGCCGCGCGTCACCGACGCGGCCACCGCCGCCGGGCTGGCGCGCGATCTGGCGCAGATGCCCGACGGCTACGCCACGGTCGTCGGCGAGCGCGGGATCACGCTGTCGGGCGGGCAGCGCCAGCGCGTCGCGCTCGCCCGCGCCCTGGCGTCGGCGCCGCGCGTGCTGATCCTCGACGACTCGCTGTCGTCGGTCGACGCCGAGACCGAGCGAGTGATCCTCGAGCGCCTGCGCGAGGTGATGCGCGGCCGCACCGCGATCCTGATCTCGCACCGCGTCGCCGCGGTGAAGGGCGCCGACCAGATCGTCGTGCTCGACGCCGGCCGCGTCGTCGAGGTCGGGACCCACGACGCCCTGCTCGCGCGCGGCGGCGTCTACGCCGAGCTGTACCGGACCCAGCTCGAGGACGGCGACGCGGTCGCGGCGGAGGCGGCGTCGTGACGACGGTGAACGCGCCCGCCCAGGAGGCTGTGCTCGGCAAGGCGTACGACCTGCGCCTGATGCGCCAGCTGTGGCGCTACGTCCGGCCGCACGCGCGCCTGCTCGCGGTGTGGGGCGTGCTGCTGCCGCTGACCCTGGCGTTCGAGCTGGCGCAGCCCTACCTGCTCAAGATCGCGATCGAGGACCACATCGCGGTCGGCGACGCCTCGGGGCTGGGCCTGATCGCGATCGCCTACGTCGCGCTCGTCGTCGCCCAGGCGGCGTCGGCGTTCGGCGAGCAGTGGGTGCTGCAGCTGCTCGGCCAGCGCTCGATGCACGGCCTGCGGCTGGCGATCTACGACCACGTCCTGCGCCAGCGCGCGGCGTTCTTCGATCGCATGCCGGTCGGGCGGCTGCTCACCCGCATGACCAACGACATCGAGAGCCTCAACGAGATGTTCGCGCAGGGCGTGGTCACGCTCGTCGCCGACCTCGTCAAGATGATCGCGATCGTCGTGATCATGCTGACGCTCGACGTCACGCTGACGCTGCTGACGTTCCTGACCCTGCCGCTGTTGTGGCTGCTGGTGACCTGGGCCCGCGGCGCGATGCGCAGCTCGTTCCGCGAGATCCGGGTGCGGATCGCCGCGATGAACGCGTTCGTCCAGGAGCACCTGTCGGGGATCCGCGTCGTCCAGCTGTTCCGCCGCCAGACCGCGGCGGCGCGCGAGTACGACGCGATCAACGCCGCCCACCGCGACGCCTACCTCGACTCGATCAAGGCCGACGCCGCGATGTACGCGCTGGTGGAGGCGATCGGCGTGATCGCGATCGCCGCGATCGCGTGGTGGACCGCGCGCGGCCTCGGCGCCGGCGCCGACACCGCCGCGCACCTCGCGCTGGTGATCGTGTTCATCGAGTACATCAACAAGTTCTTCATCCCGGTGCGCGACCTGTCGGCCAAGTACACGGTGATGCAGGGCGCGATGGCGGCGTCGGAGCGGATCATGCAACTGCTGGAGTCCGACGAGCCGGACGCGCCGCCCGCCGCCGCCAGCGACGCCGCCGCCGGGGCGCCCGGGGCGGCCACCGCGCCCGCGCCCCAGCCGGCCGCACCGGCGATCGCGTTCGAGCAGGTCGAGTTCGCCTACGGCCGCGGCGAGCCGGTGCTGCGCGGCGTCAGCCTCGAGGTGCCGCGCGGCGCCACCGTCGCGGTCGTCGGCGCCACCGGCTCGGGCAAGTCGACCCTGATCAAGCTGTTGACCCGCCTCTACGAGCGCGACGCCGGGGTGATCCGCGTCGGCGGCGTCGACGTCCGCGCGCTGCCGGTCGCGGAGCTGCGCCGCCGCGTCACGGTCGTCAGCCAGGACGTGTTCCTGTTCCGCGGCACGATCGCCGACAACATCCGGCTCGGGCTGGACCTCGACCGGGCGGCGCTCGAGGACGCGGTCCGTCGGGTCGGGGCGGACCGGCTGCTGGCGCGGCGCGGCGCGACCCTCGACACCGAGATCGCCGAGCGCGGCGGCAACTTCTCGGCCGGCGAGCGCCAGCTGCTGGCGTTCGCCCGGGCGCTGGCGCGCGACCCCGAGATCCTGGTCCTCGACGAGGCCACCGCCCACGTCGATCCCGAGGCCGAAGAGCTGATCGAGCGTGGCGTCGCCGAGCTGATGCGCGGCCGGACGACGCTGGTGATCGCCCACCGGCTGTCGACGATCCGCAACGCCGACCTGATCCTGGTCATGGCCCGCGGCCAGGTGATCGAGCGCGGCACCCACGACGAGCTGGTCGCGGCGGGCGGGGCCTACGCCCAGCTCGAGCGGACCTTCCGCCGCCACGAGTAGATCCCGGGTGCGGGAGCGGGGCGCAGACGGGCACGGGCACGGGCACGGGCACGGGGGGCACCCACCTCCCCGTACCTCATCCCCTCTCGCGGTCTTACGTCACATCGTCTAGGATCTGGGCTGTGAGCGAGCTTCCTCCTCCCGGCTCGATCGCTCTCCTTGCGCGCGCGGTCGAGGCGATGGCCGATGGCGTCGTCGTCGCCGACACGCGGCGAGGCGACGTGATCGTCAACGCCGCGGCGCGCCGCATGCTCGGCCTGCCGGCGGACGCGCCGGTGACCACGCAGTTCCTCAAGGACAAGCTCGGCTTCTACCCGTTCGATCTCGTCGCCGCCGGCGCCGCGCCGGTGCGCGAGGAGGTCCGCATCGGCGAGCTGCTGCTGCACTCGGCCGTCTCGCCGATCACCGACGAGGCCGGCGCGCCGGTCGGCGCGATCGTCGTGCTGCGCGACCTCGGCGAGACCCGCGTCCAGCTACGCCAGCGCGCCGAGTTCGCCAGCCGGGTCTCGCACGAGCTGCGCACGCCGCTGACCTCGGTCGCGGGCGCGCTCGACATCGTGCTGTCGGGCTACGCCGGCGAGCTGTCCGACAAGCAGCAGCGCTACGTCGAGATGGCGCGCCAGGCCGCGACGCGCATGAACACGCTGATCGACCAGCTGCTCGAGGCCGCGCGCGCCGGCGCCGGGCGCGTCGCGCTGGTCCGCGCCCGGATGGACGTCGCGTCCCTCGTCCGCGACGTCGCCGATCGCTACCGCGACGTCGCGTCGACCCGCCCGGTCCAGCTCACCGCGCGGATCACGACGAAGTCCGCGACGATCGAGGGCGACGTCGAGCGCCTCACCCAGGTGCTCGGCAACCTGCTGTCCAACTCGATCAAGTTCGCCCCGCCCGGCGGCGTCGTCGACGTCGAGGTGTTCGCCCCCGCCGGCATCGCCAGCGTCGTCGGCGTCTCGGTCTACAACGACGGCCAGCCGATCCCCGACGACGATCGCGAGCGGATCTTCGACCCGTTCGAGGCCGCGACGCCGGGCCGCCGCGTCGGCGGCACCGGGATGGGCCTGGGCATCTCGCGCGCGATCGTCGAGGCCCACGGCGGCCGGATCTGGGTCGAGTCGTCGGACGCCGGCACCAAGTTCGTGCTGACGCTGCCGACCGCGCCGGTCGCGGTCGTCGCGCCGAGCGAGTCGCGGCGCGCGCCGACGGTCGAGCTCGCCGCGCGCGTGCTCGTCGTCGACGGCGATCGCCACGGCGCGTACCTGCTCAAGGGCCTGCTGATGGCCGCCGGCCACCAGGTCGAGGTCGCCCACGACGCCGACCAGGGCCTGTCCGCGGCGCGCGAGCTCAAGCCCAACCTCGTCGTCGTGTCCGGCGCGCTCGGCGACGCCGCGGCGCTGGTGGCGATCGTCGAGCACGACCCCGACCTGCGCGGCGCGGCGGTGATCGGCGTGTGCGACGCCGCCGAGCACGCCGAGCTGGTCGCGGCCGGCGCCGACGACGTCGTCGCGCGGCCGGTCCAGCCCGGCGAGCTGATCGCCGTGGCGCAGCGCGTCCTGTCCGACGCCGGCCGCCGCCACCGCCAGCGCGTGCTCGTCGTCGACGACGACCCGTCGATCCGCGCGATCTGCCGCGAGGTGCTGGAGCACGCCGGCTACCTGGTGCGCGACGCCGGCTCGGCCGAGGCGGCGCAGGCCGAGGCCCGGCGGTTCCGCCCCGACCTGATCCTGCTCGACGTGATGATGCCGGTGGTCGACGGGTTCCGCACCGCCGAGCACCTGCGGGCCGACCCGGTGACGGCGATGACGCCGCTGATCTTCCTGTCGGCCAAGGGCGAGACCTCGGACAAGGTCCGCGCGTTCCGCTCGGGCGCCGAGGACTACGTCGTCAAGCCGTTCGACACCGCCGAGCTGGTCGCGCGCGTCGCCAAGGCGCTCGATCGCCAGGCCCGCGAGCTCGGCGCGTCGCCGACCACCCAGCTGCCCGGCGCCGACGCGATCGAGGCCGAGATCGACCGCCGGCTGCGCGAGCAGCCCGTGACGGCGGTCTGCTGCTACCTCGACCTCGACAACCTCAAGGCGTTCAACGACTACTACGGCTACGCCAAGGCCGACGGCGTGATCCGCCAGACCGGCGACCTGGTCCGCGACGTCGTCAGCCGGCTCGGCGCGCCCGGCGACTTCATCGGACACATCGCCGGCGACGACTTCGTCCTCGTCGTGTCCCACGCCACGGCCGACGCGGTGTGCACCGCGATCTGCGACCGCTTCGACCGGCTGATCCCGCTCTACTACAACCGCGACGATCGCGCGCGGGGCTACATCGAGGCCAAGGACCGCTACAACGTCCTGCGCCGGTTCCCGATCATGAGCGTCTCGATCGCGGCGGTGAGCCTCTACGGCGTGCCGTCGTTCGCCGAGGTCGCGACCCACGCCGCCGACGGCAAGAAGCTGGCGAAGACCCTGCCCGGCTCGACCTACGTCCGCGACGGCGCGGTCGTGATCGGCGGCGTCGTCGCCCCGGCCAACGACGACGCGCCGACGCCGACGCCTGGCGTCGTGCGCGGCGCGCCGCGCCCCGCCTCCGACGCGAGCTGACGCGACCTGACGCCGGCCGCCCCGCGCCGCACGCCCGGCGCGATCAGCCGCCCAGCTCGATGCCGACGGCGCGGGCGGCCCGGGCGAGCTCGCCGTGCGGGTCGACCAGCTTGAGCTTCTTGATCGCCTTGTCCATGCCCTTGGCCACCATGTGGCCCTTCTCGAGCGCGGCGACGTGGCCGAACTTGCCGTCGGCGATCAGCTCGACCGCCTTGACCCCGTAGCGGGTCGCCAGCTCGCGGTCGAACGCGCAGGGCGTACCGCCGCGCTGCAGGTGGCCGAGCACGACGGTGCGGACCTCGTAGTCAGTCCGCGCGCTGATCGCGGCCGCGACGCGCTCGCCCGCCCCGCCGAGGCGGTCCTGCTTGGTGGCGTCGCCCTTGGCGAGCACCGCGTGCTCGCCGCCCTTGGGCACGGCGCCCTCGGCGACGACGACGATCGAGTACGACACGCCGCGGCCGTGGCGGCGGTGGAACGCCTCGACCACGCGATCGATGTCGTACTCGATCTCCGGGATCAGGATGACGTGGGCGCCGGCCGACAGCCCGGCGGTCATCGCGATCCACCCGGCGTAGCGGCCCATGACCTCGACGATCAGGATGCGCTCGTGGCTCTCGGCCGTCGTCTGGAGCCGGTCGATCGCGTCGACCACGACCTCGACCGCGGTCTGGAACCCGACCGTGTAGTCGGTCGCCTCGAGGTCGTTGTCGATCGTCTTGGGGACGCCGACGATCTTGGCGCCCTTGTCGACGAACTTCTTGGCGAACGACATCGTGCCGTCGCCGCCGACGACGATCAGCCCCTCGAGCCCGAGCTTGGCCAGGTTCTGCAGGATCCGCGGCGAGGCGTCCATGATCTCGACCCGGCCGTCGGGCAGCTTGATCGGGTAGGCGAACGGGTTGGCGCGGTTGGACGAGCCGAGCATCGTGCCGCCCCGGGACAACAGCAGGCTGACCCGCTGCGGCTCGAGGTCGACGTAGTCCTCCTCGTACAGGCCCTCGAACCCGTTGCGGACGCCGACGACCTCCCAGCCGTAGGTGTTGCGGGCGTGCAGGACCACCGACCGGATCACGCCGTTGAGACCCGGGCAGTCGCCGCCGCCGGTGAGGATTCCGATGCGCTTCGCCATCGCGGCCGAGTATGCCGGATCGTCGGTGACCGCGGGGATTGACGTGTCACACCGGACGCGCAGAATCACCGCCGATGCCGCCGCTGCCCGGACTGATCGTCGCTCGCTCGAAGGTGCATGGATACGGCCTGATCGCCGCCCGCCGGTTCGCCGCCGGCGAGGTCGTGGTCGCGGGCGACGGCGTGCTGTGGCAGGAGGACGACGAGTTCGTCGACTCCCACGCGCTGGTGCTGCCCGGCGACAACGGCGACCCGAGCTGGCCGCGCGCCGACGACGGCGAGCCGCGCGACTTCTACTACGACCTGGTCGACCAGACCCGCTGGATCAACCACTCGTGCGAGCCGAACACCTCGGTGGACGCGCGGTGGGACCCCGAGGCGAAGCTGGTCCGGACGTGGTGGACGGCCACCCGCGACATCGAGGTCGGCGACGAGCTGTTCTACGACTACGCGTTCGCGGCGGGCGTCGCCGAGCCGTGCCACTGCGGCGCGAACGGCTGCCGCGGCCTGATCGTCGACCCGGACGAGGTCGACCTGCTCGCGGCGGACCTGCGCAAGCTGCTCCGGCTCGCGACCGCGGCCTAGCGCCGGCCTCGAGCGAGGACGCACCACGGCGATCCCTCGCACGCGCGGACGTCAGCGCGGCCACGGTTTCCCGACGAGGAGCTGGCCCTCCCGGCGCGCACGACGCGCGGGCGCCGACCGGGCGGTCAGTGGCGCCGGTGTGGGTGGAGCTTTCGCAAATCTTCCTCTTGCGATCCTTCGTCACGGTGCGCGAACGTCGCCGTCATGCCCGTGCGGCACTCCGACGGTAACTCGGCCCGCAGCGAGGCCCGCGCCACCACCGGCGCGATCGCGGCGCCGCTCGCCGACGGGACCGGCCGGCTCGGCCGGCGCACCGTCACCGAGGAGCTCGACGACGCGGCGGCGCTCGCCGCGGCCGCGGCGGAGGCGGAGGCCGAGGTCGCCGACGGCGTCGTCGGCGTGATCATCGACGACGCGGACGCGTCCGGCGGCCGGCCGATCGCGCTGACGCTCGACGGCGTCCCCGAGGCGGCGATCGAGGGCGGCGACGACGTCACCGCGTCCGCCGCCGACGCGATCGAGGCGCGCATGCTCGCGCTCGGGGCGCGCCGGTTCGGGATCGAGCACTTCCGCCCCGGCCAGGCGCTCGCGATCCGCAACGTGATGGCGGGCATCGACACGCTCGCGATCATGCCGACCGGCGCCGGCAAGTCGCTGTGCTACCAGCTCCCCGCGCTCGAGCTGCCGGGCGTCACGCTCGTCGTCTCGCCGCTGATCGCGCTGATGAAGGATCAGCACGACAAGCTCGAGCAGCTCGGGATGGACGTGCTGCGGCTCGACTCGACGCTGTCGCCGCGCGACGAGGCCGAGGCGCTGACGCGGCTGTGCGAGGGCACGCCGTGCATCGCCTACGTCACGCCGGAGCGGCTGGGCGAGCCGCGGTTCCGCGAGCGGCTGCGCTCGGTCCACGTCGCGCTGTTCGTCGTCGACGAGGCGCACTGCATCTCGCAGTGGGGCCACGACTTCCGCCCGGCCTACCTCGGCCTCGGCGACGCGGTGCGCGCGCTCGGCCGGCCGCCGGTGCTGGCGCTGACCGCGACCGCGCCGGCCAAGGTCAAGGACGACATCCTCGCCCAGCTCGACATCGCCGACGCCTCGGTGATCGACATCGGGCTCGACCGCCCGAACCTGCGCTACCACGTGTTCCGCGCGTCGAGCGAGCGCAAGAAGCAGGCGCTGCTGCTGCGGCTGCTCGATCGCCAGCAGGGCTCGGGCATCATCTACGCCGCGACGGTGCGCACCGTCGACGCGCTCGCGGACTTCCTGCAGGAGCACGGCATCGAGTGCGGCCGCTACCACGGCCGGATGCGCGCCAAGGATCGCGAGCGCGTCCAGACGGCGTTCATGGAGCGCAGCGAGCCGCGGCTGATGGTCGCGACCAACGCGTTCGGGCTCGGCGTCGACAAGCAGGACATCCGGTTCGTCGTCCACTACAACTTCCCCGGCTCGCTCGAGAGCTACTACCAGGAGGCCGGGCGCGCCGGCCGCGACGGCGCGCCCGCCAACTGCGTGCTGCTCTACCAGCCCGAGGACAAGCGGATCCAGAGCTTCTTCCTCGGCGGGCGCTACCCGACGCCGGAGCAGACGCGGGCCGTGGCCGAGGCGCTCGTGGCGATCGCGCGCGCCGCCGAGGCCGACGGCCATGGCGCGGCCGACGGCGTGCCCGTCGCCGTCGGGGCCGCCCCGGCCGAGGAGGGCTTCGCGGTCAAGGACATCGCCGAGCGCGCCGACGCGCCGGCGAAGAAGGCGCGCGTCGTGCTCTCGTTCCTCAAGGAGATCGGGTTCGCCGCCGAGGCGCCCGGCGCGCGGTTCTCGCCGCTGGCGAGCGAGCCGCCCAGCCTCGAGGAGCTGGCGCGCGCGACCAGCCGCTACGAGCAGAAGCGCGCCCAGGACCGCGCCCGGCTGGCGGCGATGCTGCGCTACGCCCAGTCGAGCCTGTGCCGCACCCGCCTGCTGGTGACCTACTTCGGGTACACGGACGCGCCGCCGTGCGGCAGCTGCGACAACTGCACCCGCGCCGACGCGCGCGCGCCGACCGCGGCGCCGTCGGCGGCGGTGATGCGCGACGGGCGCGAGGCGACGGAGCGGGTGATGCGCGACACCGGCGCGATCGCGGCGGCGCTCGCCGCGCGCCGCGCCGCCGCCAC
>WYBA01000134.1 GCA_011526095.1 Myxococcales bacterium
CGCGCGGCGCGCGCTGCCGGCCGAGGCGGCGGACGTCGAGCCGCGCGACGCGGTGGCGACCGCGGTGGTCGCGCGCACCGGCCGCGGCGCGGAGGTGTGGGCGCGCGCCTCGACCGCGGCGCGCGGCGTGCGGCTGGTCCTCGTCGACGGCGCGCTGCGCGACGCGGCGGGCGGGGCGGACGCGGCGGAGGGCAGCGACGCGTACTGGCTGTGCGCGGATCGCGCCGCGGCGCTGGTGCCGGGGCGCAACCACTTCGCGCGCGGCGACGGCGTGCCCGCGGCGTGGCCGGCGCGGCTGTGGGCCGCGCGGTGCGCACCGGACCTGGTCGATCCCGAGGGCCGCGCGATGCGGGTCGACGCGGTGCTGGGCGACGGCGGCGCGCTGACGGTGACGATCTCGACGCGGTGCGCGGCCGGCGAGGCCGCGTGCATCGCCGAGCGCGCGGTCGCGCTCCCCGGGGTCGGCACCGCGTTCGCCGTCGCCGACGTCGATCGCGACGGCCGCGCCGAGGTGATCACCGCCGCCGCGAGCGCGCCGGGCGATCCCGACACGGTGACCGTGCACGCGCTGCCGGCGGCCGGCGGCGAGCCGGGCAAGCCGGTGTTCACGCGCGGCTTCACCGGCGGCGTCGGCGGGATCGCCGCCGACGACGTCGACGGCGACGGCGACGTCGAGGTGTTCGCGGCGGTGCGGCTCGCCGGCTCGTCGAGGGTGGACCTGTGGCTGCTCGACTGACCGCGATCGTCGGCGCGGCGGCGTGCGCGGCGGCGGCGGTCGCGCTCGCCCGCGACGTCGCGGCGGAGGCGCGGCCGGGCTACGGCGGCGAGATCGTCGCGACGCTGACCGGCGAGCCGGTGTCGCTCGACCCGGTGGCCGCGCGCAGCCACGCCGAGCTCACCGTCACGGCGCTGGTGTTCGACACGCTGTACCGCGCGCGCCCCGACGGGACGATCGTCCCGCACCTCGCGGCGGCGATGCCCGAGGCGCAGGCCGACGGCACGGTCCGGATCGCGCTGCGCGACCACGTCACGTTCCACGACGGCTCGGCGCTCGACGCCGGCGACGTCGTCGCGTCGCTGCGCCGGCTCGGCAAGAGCACGGCCGGGTGGATCGTCGCGCCGATGGCGGCGATCGCGCGGGACGGCGACGCGGTGGTCGTGACGCCGCGCGCGCCGACGACGCCGGTCGCGGCGCTGCTCGCGGCGCCGCAGGCGGCGGTCACGCCGGACGGCGCGGCGCCGAAGGCGAAGGCGCCGGTGGGCTCGGGCCCGTTCCGGGTCGACGCGATCGACCGCGGCAAGCGGCGGATCGTGCTGGTCGCGAGCGAGGCGCACGTCCGCGGCCGGCCGTACCTCGACCGGGTCGAGCTGCGGTGGTTCGCGGCGCGCGCCGACGAGGCGCGCGGGTTCGAGGAGGGCAAGCTCCACGTCTCGGCGCGCGGCGCGACGACGGTCGCGGGCGCGAGCCCCAAGTACAAGGCCGGCGTGGTCGAGGGGCCCGCGACGATCCTCACGTTCGTCGGATTCGGCGCGGCCCACCCCGACGTCACCGGCAGCGTCGAGCTGCGGCGCGCGCTGGCGCTGGCGATCGCGCGCGGCGGGCTGGCGTCGGTCGGCAGCGGCGAGCGGGTCGAGCCGACCGACGACCCGGTGCCGGTCGACCTCGGCGGGCCGTCGCTTGGCCAGGACGCGCGCGGCGCGGACCTGGCCGCGGCGGGCAAGGCGCTCGACCGCGCGGCGGCCAAGGTGCCGGCGCTGGCGGAGGACGCGCGCGCCCGGCTGACCCTGGAGATCCTCGTCGACAAGACGCGGTTCGACGATCGCGACGCCGCCGACAAGGTGGTCGTCGCGCTCGACAAGCTCGGGATCGCCGCGACGGTGACGGAGCTGGGCGCGGCGGAGCACGCGCGCCGCGTCGCCGACGGGGACTGCGATCTGTGGATCGGCCAGCTCCCCGCGGCGGGCGCCGAGCCGGCGCTGCTGTGGGGCGCGGCGTTCGCCGCCGGCGGCGACGGCTGGGCGAAGGCGGAGCTGGCGGCGGGCGCGCTCGACCCGGCGGCGGCGCGCGCGGCGTTCGCCCGGCGGCTGCCGGTGATCCCGCTGTTCCACCGCGCGCTGCGCGTCCACCACCGCACCGACGTCCGCGGCGTCGCGCTCGACGCGGCCGGCCGGATCGGCCTGGCCGACCTCTACCTGTGGGGCGCGCCGGCGCGCAGCAAGGGCAGGAGGTAGTGCGCCTCCGCGGGCGGTTCACGCTGTGGTTCGCGCTCGCCGCGCTGGTGCCGATCGTCGTCGCGGCGGTCGTCACGCGCCACGTCGTCGCGCGCAGCTACCGCCAGGAGCACGAGCGCACGCGCGCCGCGGCGGAGCAGGCGCTGCGCCGCGAGGTCGAGCGGCTGCGCGCCGAGCTCGAGGTCAAGGTCGGCCCCGACGTGCTCGGCAGCAAGGACCACGATCTGGCGCGCCGGTTCTTCCAGGTGTGGCGGTCGGGCGGGCGCGAGGCGGAGGTCCAGCGCGAGCTGCGCGAGGGCGGCCACCGGATCATGCGGACGCTGCTGCTCGACTTCCTGATGATCACCGACGAGCGCGGTCAGGTGCTGGCGGCGCTGCACTGGCCGGCGCTGATGGGCGACGAGGACGGCCGGCCGCAGCGATGGGCGGCGCGCCAGGGCGAGGCGTTCTTCGCGCGGGTCAAGGTGCAGCGCGGCGGCGCGCGGGCCGAGATCCTGGTGGTCGCGGCGGCGCGGCGGGTCAGCGACGCCGGGCGCTACGTCCACGTCGCGGCCGGGCGCGAGGTCACGGCGGCGGTGCTCGACGCGGTCCGCCGGCCCGGGCGGGTCGACGCGCGCGTCGTCGACGCCGACGGCGGCGTCGTGCTGGCCGCGGTCGAGCCCGACTTCGACAAGGTCTACGCGGCGTGGCCGATCCGGATCGCGCTCGACGGCGCCGACGGCGAGTCGGTGGCGTGGCTCGAGCTCGCGGTGTCGTCGGAGGGGCTCGACCAGCTACTGCTCCAGGTGACGCTGGTGTCGGCCGCGCTCGCCGCGTCGGCGGTGCTGCTGATGGTGCTGCTCGGCCTGGTCGTGGCGCGGCGGATGACGCGCGACCTCGATCGCCTGGTCGAGGGCGCCCAGGCCGCGGCGCGCGGCGACCTCGGCCACCGCGTCCAGGTCGCGTCGAAGGACGAGGTCGGCGCGGTCGCGGCGGAGCTCAACCGCATGATGGAAGACCTGCACGACGCCAAGGAGCGGCTGGTGATCGCCGAGCGGATCGCCGCGTGGCAGGAGATCGCGCGGCGCCTCGCCCACGAGATCAAGAACCCGCTGACGCCGATCCAGATGGCGATGGACACGCTGCGCAAGACGTGGCGCAAGCAGCACCCGCAGATGGGCGAGATCCTCGAGGAGTCGACCGCGACGGTGCTCGAGGAGGCGGACCGGCTCAAGCGCATCGTCGCCGAGTTCAGCGAGTTCGCGCGGCTGCCCAAGCCGACGTTCGGGCCGTGCGAGCTGGGCGAGGTCGTGACGTCGACGCTCGCGCTGTACCAGGGCGGCGCGCCGGTGCAGGCGAAGCTCGCCGACGGGCTGCCGGCGATCGAGGCCGACCGCGGCCAGCTCCACCAGGTGCTGCTCAACCTGCTGGAGAACGCGCGCGACGCGATCGCGCAGCGCCACGGCGCCGGCGGCGGCGCGATCGTCGTGTCGACGCGGCGGGGCGACGCCGGCGATCGCGTCGAGCTGATCGTCGATGACGACGGCCCCGGCGTGCCGGCGGAGATCAAGGACCGGCTGTTCACCCCGTACTTCACGACCAAGCAGGGCAAGGGCGGCACCGGCCTCGGCCTGGCGATCGTCCACCGCGTCGTCTCGGATCACGGTGGCCGGATCACGGTGGCCGACGCGCCCGGCGGCGGCGCGCGGTTCGTCGTCGAGCTGCCGATCAAGCAGGGCGCGCCGCTGCTGGCCTCGCGGGTGTGAGGCCCGCGGGCGGCTACGCCTCCTTGACCGGCGTCGCCTTCAGCGCCGCCTTGCCGTCCTTGACGTAGACCGTGAACTTCACCTCGGTGCAGCCGGTGCGGCTGACCAGGTCGTCCTTGTTCTTGCGCAGCTTGTCGCTGAACTTCTCGAACGTCAGGCCGCCGGTCGGCTCGCCGCACTTCTTCTTCAGCTCGACGAACTGATCGAACACGTCGCGGAACGTGGCCTCTTCGTCCGAGCCCGAGCCCGAGCCCGCGGCAGCGGGCGAGCCCACGCCGGACGCGGGCTCGTCGACCGCGAGGATGTCGTCGTCCAGCTTCTTGGCCGCGGCGGGCGGGGGCGCCGCGGGCCGCGGGGGCGCCGGCGGCGGCGTCGGGTTGCGGCTGCCCGGCACCGGCGGGCGGGCCGGCGGCGCGGC
>WYBA01000135.1 GCA_011526095.1 Myxococcales bacterium
AGGGCGACCAGGCCCTGTCGTCCCTGCGCGGCGCGCTGCGCGTCGCGCCCGATCACCCGCGCGCCCTCGCCTACCTGATCCTCCTCGGCGGCGCCGCCGAGACCGAGCTCGACGCGACCGCCGCCGCCGCCGAGCGCCGCGCCACCCGCGCCCCCGCGCGCTCCAAGGACCGCGCGCTGCTCGACGCCGCGGTCGCGCTGCGCCGCCGCGGCCCGGCCGCCGCGCGTCGCGCGCTGCTCGACGCCGGCGCCGATCGCGATCGCGAGCTGGCGTTCTGGGCCGCCGAGCTCGCCTACCGCGCCGGCGACTTCGCCACCGCGCGCGACGGCTTCGCCGCGCTGCTCGACGAGCCGTCGGCGACGTTCCTCGGCCGGATCTACGACCACCACTCCTCCGTCCTGATCCACGCCGACGCGCCCGACGAGGCCGTCCGCGTCGGCAAGCTCTATCACGACAAGTTCCCCGGCGAGGCGGATGCGCTCGGCGTCTACGCCACCACGCTCGCGGTCGCCGGCCGGCTCGACGAGGCGCGCGGGCTCGCCGAGGAGGCGCTCGCGCTCGCCGAGGGCGAGGACACGCTCGCCGGCCTCGCCAAGGTCGTCGCGCTCCAGGGCGACCTTCCCCACGCGATCGAGCTGTACCAGCGCTCGCTCGACCGCGCGCCCGAGCGCCGCCGCCCGCTGCGCCGCGCGGCGATCGGCCTCTTGTCCTGGGCGCACGGCGAAGTCGCCGCGGCGCGCGCGGCGGTCCAGCCGTGCATGCCGCTCGGCGCCGACGCGCACAGCCCGCACCGCGGCGCGTGCCTGTTCGTCGCCGGCGTCGTCGACCCGACGTGGACCGCCGCCGCGATCGCCCAGCTCGACGGGCTCGCCGCCGCCGCGACGCCGGTCGCCCCCGCCTACGGCGACCCCGCGCAGCTCGCCGGCCTGCTCCGCGCGCGCCAGCAGCTCGACGGCGGCGGATGCCTGCGCCCGCCCCCGCCGCCGCGCGCCGCCCCCGACCGCGCCACGCTCGAGCCGCTGCTGACCGCCCCGCCCGACTTCTACGCCGTCTATCACGTGCCGCTGTTCGCGAGCTGGGCCACGTGCGAGCGCGCCGCGCTCGCAGCCGCCACCGGCGCCCCCGCGGACGCGGTCGCGATCCTCGAGCCCGTCGCCACCCGCGCGCCGAACCGCTGGTGGCTCCTCGACGACCTCGAGCGCTGGCGCGCCGGCGCCGCGCCGTGAACGCCGGGGCCCGCGCCGGCAACCAAGCGAGGCCCCCCTGCTATGCTCCCCGCGTCCATGCCTCCGGCCCGCCTGCTGCTCGTGATCTCCGTCGCGCTCGCCGCGCTCGTCGCCGGCTGCGGCCTGTTCCGTGACCCGCCTCCGAGCAAGTACGAGTCGCAGCCCGTGTTCGAGGAGGACACCACGCTCGGCCCGCGCGACGTGTTCGTCGTGCGCGTGTTCAAGCACGAGGACATGTCGGGCGAGTACGCCGTGTCCGAGGAGGGGACGATCAACTTCCCCGAGATCGGCGTCGTCGAGGTCGCGGGCCGCACGCCGGCGCAGGTCGAGCAGGAGATCCAGACCCGGCTCGCCGACGGCTACCTCGTCAACCCGACGGTCTCCGTGCTGGTCAAGGAGTACAAGTCCAAGACGGTCTCCGTGCTCGGCCAGGTGCGCAAGCCGAGCGTCGTGAACTACGTGTCCGGCCTGTCGATCGTCGACGCGATCTCGCAGGCCGGCGGGTTCACCCCGATGGCGCGCAAGAACGCCGTGAAGGTGACGCGCAAGGGCAAGGGCGACGCGCCGACGGAGTCGTTCACCGTCCCGGTCGAGTCGATCGCCAACGGCAAGGCCAACGACTTCTACCTGCGCCCCGGGGACACGGTGTTCGTCCCGGAGCGCTGGTACTGACGGCGCGCGCATGCGCCCGCGCGACACCGCGGCCCTGATCCTCGTCGCGATCGCGCTCGCGTTCTCCGCGCTCGCGATCGGCGGCGCGCCGCGGTGGGCCGCGTGCGCCTCGGCCGCGCTGTGCCTCGCCACCGCGATCCCGTACGTCACCTCGCGCCGGACCGCGTCGAGCCCGTCGCCGCTGCTCTACCCGCTCGCGATCGCCGCCGGCCTCACCGCGCTCCAGCTCGTGCCGCTGCCGCGCGCGATCGCCGAGCAGCTCGTCCCCGCCAAGCTCGCGCTCGTCACCGAGAACGCCGCCGCCTGGGGCGACGCCCCGCCCGCCTGGGTCGTCGCCTCGTACGACCCACCCGCGACGCTGGTCGAGCTCGCCAAGCTGTGCGGCTACCTCGCCCTCGGCTGGACCTGCGTCCGCCTATCTGCGCAGCGCCGCGCCCGCCGCTGGCTCGCGACGGCAGTCGCCGGCGTCGCCACGCTCGTCGCAGTCGTGACGCTCGCGCATCGCGCCGCCGGCACGGCCGAGATCTACGGCGCGCTGAACCCCGGGTTCCCGTCGCAGCTCGTCGGGCCGATCGTCAACGTCAACCACCTGGCGGCCTACCTCGGGCTGATCGTGCCCCTGGCCCTCGCGCTCGCCGTCACCGCGCGCGGCGCGGCGCGCGCCGCCTGGCTCGGAGCGACCGTGATCGTCGCCGCGACGACGCTGCTCACCGCCTCGCGCGGCGGCGCCCTCAGCCTCGTCGCCGGGGTCGTCGTCGTCGCGACGCTGCTGGTCGTCCAGCGCCGGGCCGGGGTCGCCGAGTCGGGACGACGCACGCCGCCGTCCGTCGCGATCCCCGCGGCGATCGTCACCGTGTGCGCGGTCGTGCTACTCGGCGCGCTCACGGCCGGCGACGTCGCCGGCGAGCTCGAGGCGACGCGACTCGACGAGCTGAGGGACCCCCACAGCAAGTATCAGGTGTGGATCGCCTCGCTGGACCTGCTGCACGAGACGCACTGGCTCGGCGCAGGCCGCGGCGCGTTCGAGGCCGGGTTCACGCCGTACGGGCCGGGACTGCGCGCCTACTCGCACGCGGAGAACAGCTACCTGCAGGCGGCGCTCGACCTCGGCGTGCCCGGCGCGCTCGCGCTGGCGGCGGCGCTCGTCCTCGTCGCGCGCGCGGTCGTCCGACGGTGGCGCCACGGCCCGCTCGAGGCCGCCGTGATCGCGGGCGGCGTCGCGCTGGCGATCCACGACCTCGCCGACTTCGCGATCGAGCTCCCGGCGGTCGCGGCGGCGACGATCGCCACGCTCGCGGTGGCGCTGCCCGAGCGCCTCGGCACCGCGACCGACACGACGGGCGGTCGCGCCGCGGCACCTCCGCGCCGCGTCGTCGGCACGCGGGCCGTGACGCTCGCGGCGTTCGCAGGAATCGTCGCGCTCGCCGCGTCGCCGCTCGGCCGCGGGGCACGCGCCGAGGGCGCCGCGGTCGCCGCCATCGCCGCGCCGCGTGACCAGCTCGCCGCCGCGCGCGCCGCGTGGGCGCGCCACCCGGCCGACGCGATGCTCGCCGGTCGCGCCGCCCAGGCGGCGTTCGCGCTCGGCGACAACCGCGCCGCCGCGCTCGTCAACCGGGCGCTGACGCGCGACCCGCGCCACGGTGGGCTCTACCACCTCGCCGCGCGCATGCTCGCGCGGTCACAGCGCCCGACGCAGTCCGCCGCTGCGTTCGCCCAGGCGATCCGCTGGACGATCGAGCTCGGACCGATCGTCGCCGATGTCGTGCGCGTGTTCGACACCCCCGAGCGCGTGGCCGCGGCGCTGCCGTCGGAGCCGCGCCAGCTGTGGCGGGTGCTCCGCGCGCTCCGCGATCATCCGGACCACGCGCTCGCCTACGCGCGCCGGGTCGCCGCCGATCACCCGCGCGACGCCGCGGTGCAGGCCCAGCTCGCCGACGTCGCGCTGTCGCGCCGGGACGCCGCGCTCGCCCTCGCCGCGGCGCGCGCCGCGTGGGGCACCGCGCCGACCGCCCGCCACGCCACCCTGCTCGGGCGCGCGCTCACGCTGAGCGGCGACGCCAGCGGCGCGCTCGCCCACCTGACCGCGGCCGTCGAGGCGACCGCCGGAGCCTCGCGCGACGACCGCGCGCTGCTGCTGTTCGCGCTGGCCGAGGCCCAGGTCGCAGGCAAGGACCCAGCCGCCGCCAAGGCGACGCTCGAGCGCGCCCTCGCGGTCGCCGAGGGCAGCCGACACCTGATGCAGCACGCGCACTTGCGGCTCGCCGCGGTCGAGGACCTGCTCGGGAACCGCAACCAGGCCGAGTGGGAGCGACGCCGGGCGGCCGAGCTCGCGCTGGACTGACGTGCGAAAAGGGCTTAGCTTTCGCAGTCCTGCACGACCAGCACGCCTGAACGCCAGCCGGCGTCCCGGCGTCTAAGGAGCCACCGTGACCTCGCCCGCGCCTGCCGCCCCCGCCCCTGCCGCGCCACGCCTCCCCGGCGCGACGCGCGACGAGGACGACGTCACCAGCAGCCTGCTCCGCTACGTGCGCGTCGTGCGCGCGCGCCTGTGGATCGTGATCGCGGTCGTCGCCGCCGGGGTCACCGCGTCGGTGCTGTACACGATGCGCCAGCCCAGGATCTACGGTGCCACCGCGACCGTGGTGGTCAACCCGCAGGCGCCGCGCGTGCTCGGCTCCGACCAGGAGTCGGTGATCGAGCTCGGCGCCGGCAGCTACTGGTCGAACCAGGAGTACTACAACACGCAGGTCGACATCCTGACCGCGTTCCCGCTGGCGCGCGCGACCGTCGAGAAGCGCCACGGGGACGTGTTCTTCTACGAGCTGCTGGTGCCGGAGAAGCAGGCCGAGGGCCTGAGCCAGGCCGAGCGGATCGATCAGGCCGCCGACACGCTCAAGGGGATGATCGCCGCGGCGCAGAACCGGGAGAGCCGGATCGTCGCGATCACGGTCAAGCACACCGACGGCGCGCTCGCGATGGCGCTGGCCAACGAGCACGTCAAGAGTTACATCGCGGCGACCGTCGCCAAGCGGACCGTCGGCGCCGACAAGAGCAGCAAGTTCCTGTCGAAGGAGCTCGACGCGGCCGAGGCGGCGCTGCGCGACTCGGAGAAGAAGCTCTACGAGTTCAAGGAGCAGCACGACATCATCTCGGTCTCGCTCGAGGACCGGCAGAACATCCTCGCCAACGACATCACGCGCTACACCGCCGCGCTGAGCGACGCGCGGATCAAGCGGATCGAGCTGGCGTCGCTGCGCAAGCGCGCGATGGCGCTGCAGCACGAGGAGGTGCTCGAGTCGCCGGTGTTCGCGCTCGCGTCGAACGCCGAGACGGTCGACCTGCTCAAGAAGCAGTACATCGACGAGAAGCAGAAGTTCCTCGAGGTCGAGCAGGAGTTCGGCCCCAAGAGCGACCGCTTCATCCAGCAGAAGAAGAAGGTCGACGACCTCTACGCGTCGATCCAGGGCGAGGCGCGCCGCGCGCGCCGCGAGCTCGACGAGAAGTACCAGGCGGCGCTCGCCTCGGAGGGCGCGTTCGCGGCCGAGCTCGACCGGCTGAAGAAGGAGGCGCTCGCGCTCGGGCCGATCAACGTCGACTACAGCCGGCTCGAGCGCCAGTTCAAGAGCGACGCCGAGAACCACGAGCGGCTGGTCGGCCGGCTGCGCGCGAGCGAGCAGGAGGGGCGCAACGAGCAGATCAACGTCGACGAGAACGAGTACGCGCGGGCCGCGTACCTCGTCAGCCCGCGGATGAAGGTCAACGTCGCGCTCGCGATGATGCTGTCGCTGCTGCTCGGCGTCGGCCTGGCGTTCCTGCTCGACTACATGGACCGCACGATCAAGAGCGCCGAGGACGTCGAGCGCGCGGTCGGCGCGCCGCTGCTCGGCGTGATCCCGGTCGTGGCCGAGGCGCCGTCGGGCGACGACCCGAAGGCGCAGCGCGAGCGCGACCTCTACGTGTTCGCCAACCCGACGTCGCGCGCGGCGGAGTGCTGCCGGTCGATCCGCACCAACATCCTGTTCTCCGCCGCCGACCGGCCGATGAAGACGATCACCGTGTCGAGCCCGCGCCCGCGCGAGGGCAAGACGACGACGACGATCTACATGGGCACGACGATGGCCCAGAGCGGGCAGAAGATCCTGATCGTCGACACCGACCTGCGCCGCCCGCGCCTCCACAAGTCGCTGGGCGTGTCGAAGAACCGCGGCCTGACCAACCTGATCCTCGGCGACGCGTCGTTCGACGACTGCATCAAGTCGACCGACATCCCGAACCTCTACATCCTGCCGTCGGGGCCGCAGCCGCCGAACCCGGCCGAGCTGCTGCTGACGCAGAAGTTCAAGCAGGTGCTCGCCGAGCTCGAGGCGCGGTTCGACCGGGTCCTGCTCGACTCGCCGCCCGTGCTCGCGGTCACCGACGCCGTCGTGCTGTCGCGCCTGTCGAGCGGCGTCATGCTGATCGCCCAGGCCGGCAAGACCCAGCTCGGCGACGTGTCGATGGCGGCGCGCCAGTTCAAGGACGTCGACGCGCCGATCCTCGGCGTGATCCTCAACGACATGGACATCTCGGACCGCCGCTACGGCGGGTACTACTACTACGCCTACGGCAACTACGGCGAAGCCGCGGACACGAAGGCCTGACATGTCGCCCAACCGACCCGGCTCGGCGCGCCTGAGCGGCTCGTCGCCCGCGATGACGGGCTCGTTCAGCACGATCCCCGGCCGCACGCGCCAGTCGCGCGCCGCCGCCGTGATGTTCGACCTGGTGATCGTCGCGCTCGGCGTGCTCGGCGCGTACATCGCCCGCTTCGAGGGCGCGATCCCGGCGAACTACTTCCGCCAGATGCTCGTGCTCGCGCCGCTGCTCGCGGCCGTGCGCGTCTCGGTCAACTACGCGTTCGGCGTGTATCGCCTGGTCTGGCGCTACATGGGCCTGCTCGAGGCGGTGCGGATGGCGCAGGCGACGCTCGTGGTCAGCGCCGTGCTCGCGATCTTCCGGCTCGGGATCGGGGACCTGCTCGGGACGCCGTACCTGCTGTTCCCGCTGTCGATCATCGTCATGGAGGGGATGTTCGCGTTCCTCGGCATGGCCGGGGCGCGGTTCATCCCGCGGATCCTGCGCGAGCGCGTGCGCCACGACGCCGGGGTCCCGACGGTGCTCGTCGGGGCGGGCCAGGGCGCGATGGCGATCGTCAAGGAGGCGATCCGCCACCCCGAGCTCGGGATCCGGCCGGTCGGATACGTCGATGACGACCCCGACAAGGCGGGCCGCATGATCGCCAACCTGCGGGTGCTCGGCACGGTGCGCGAGCTGGCGAAGGTGATCAAGCACACCGGCGCCGAGCGCGCGATCATCACGTCGTCGGCGTTCGGCCCCAAGGCGATCGCCCGGGTCATGGACGCGTGCAACCCGCTCAACGTCGAGGTCCGCATCGTCCAGGGCACGTACGAGACGCTCGGGGCCAGCGCCGACCCGGCGGAGCCCGCCGCCTCCCAGTTCGTGCGCGAGGTGCGGATCGAGGACCTGCTGAGCCGCGATCCGATCCCGCCGTCGCTCGGGCTCCCCGACCTGATCACGAGGTTCGGCGGCAAGCGGATCATGGTCACCGGCGCGGGCGGCAGCATCGGCAGCGAGCTGTGCCGCCAGCTCGCGCGGATGCAGCCGGCGATGCTGTTCCTCGCCGAGCGAGACGAGACGAACCTGTTCGAGATCGAGCGCGAGCTGCACCAGGCCAAGCTCGCGCACCTCGTCACGCCGGTGCTGCTCGACATCATGGACGGCAAGGCGGTCGAGCGCGCGTTCAAGGACCACCAGCCGCAGGTGATCTTCCACGCCGCCGCCTACAAGCACGTCCCGATGATGGAGCGGTTCCCGTGGGAGGCCGTGCGCAACAACGTCCTCGCCACCAAGCAGCTCGTCGAGCTGGCGGTCGAGCACCAGGTCGAGTCGTTCGTGATGATCTCGACCGACAAGGCGATCAACCCGACCTCGGTGATGGGCGCGACCAAGCGGCTGGCCGAGCAGATCGTCCAGGAGCTGGCCGCGCGCACGCACACGAGGTTCTCGTGCGTGCGGTTCGGCAACGTGCTGGGCAGCCGCGGCTCGGTCGTCGGGATCTTCAAGGACCAGATCGCGGCGGGCGGCCCGGTGACGGTCACGCACCCGGAGGCGACGCGCTACTTCATGACGATCCCCGAGGCGGCGAACCTGGTGATCCAGGCGGCGACGCTCGGCAGCGTCGGCGAGGTGTTCCTGCTCGACATGGGCGAGCCCGTGCGGATCTTCGACCTCGCGCGCCAGATGATCCGGCTGTCCGGGTTCACCGAGCAGGAGATCCCGATCAAGGTCGTGGGCACGCGCCCGGGCGAGAAGCTGTTCGAGGAGCTGTCGACGACGAGCGAGAACCTGTCGCCCACCGAGCTGCGCAAAGTGTTCCGGTGCAAGCCGACGCCGATCGACAAGGCGCGGATCGACGCGCTGATCGAGCGGCTGCAGTTCGTCGTGCGGGCGCGTGACGGCAAGGGCGTCCGCGACATCCTGACGGAGCTGGACATCGGCTACCGCGAGCCCACCCCGACCCGCGGCGAGACCGCGTAGAGTCTCGCCCGTGCCCCGACTCCACCTGTCCCCGCCCGAGCTGACCGGCGCCGAGCGCGACCTGCTGCTCGACGCGCTGGCGTCGAACTGGATCGCGCCGCTCGGCCCGCACGTCGATGCGTTCGAGCGCGAGGTCGCCGCCAAGGTCGATATGCCGCACGCGGTCGCGACGTCGAGCGGCACGGCCGCGCTCCACCTCGCGCTCGAGGTCGCGGGCGTGACCACCGGCGACGAGGTCTGGGTGTCGACGCTGACGTTCATCGCGTCGGCCAGCCCGATCACGTACCTCGGCGCGACGCCGGTGTTCGTCGACAGCGAGCCGACGACGTGGATGATGGACACCACGCGCGTCGCCGCGGAGCTCGACGCCGCGGCGCGCCGCGGCAAGCTGCCCCGCGCGATCGTCACCGTCGATCTCTACGGCGTGATCACCGACCCGGCGCCGCTGGTCGAGGCGTGCCGCGCCCACGGCGTCGTGATCGTCGAGGACGCGGCGGAGGCGCTGGGCGCCACGCTCGGCGGTCGCCCCGCGGGCTCGCTCGCCGACCTGTCGATCCTGTCGTTCAATGGCAACAAGATCATCACCACCTCGGGCGGCGGCATGCTGCTGGCCCGGCGCAAGGACTGGGCGGACCGCGCCCGGTTCCTCGCCACCCAGGCGCGCGAGCCGGTGCCCCACTACGAGCACCAGGTCGTCGGCTACAACTACCGGCTGAGCAACCTGCTCGCCGCCGTCGGTCGCGCCCAGCTCGCCGACCTCGACCGCCGCGTCACCACGCGCCGCGCGATCAACGCCCGCTACCGCGAGCGCCTCGCCGGCCTGCCCGGCTGGCGGTTCCTCGACGAGGGCCCGCGCCAGCGCGCCTCGTACTGGCTGACCACCGCGACGATCGACCCCGCCGCGTTCGGCGCCACCCGCGACGACGTGATCGCCGCGCTCGCCGCGGCCGACATCGAGGCGCGCCCGCTGTGGAAGCCGCTGCACCTGCAGCCCGCCTTCCGCGGCTGCCGCACGATCGGCACCGGCGAGGTCTCGCAGGCGCTGTTCGAGCGCGGCCTGTGCCTGCCGAGCGGCGGGCAGATGACGATGGACGACGTCGACCGCGTCGCGACGATCGCGGCGGCGGCGGGACGCGCGCGATGACGCGCGGCCCGGTCCAGGTGATCGGCGCCGGCGGCCACGCCAAGGTCGCGATCGCGACGCTGCTCGACATGGGCCACGACGTCGTCGCCGTGTGGGACGACGCGGTGGCCAAGCACGGCACGGCGCTGCTCGGCGTCCCGGTGCGCGGCGCGATCGCCGGCGCGGTCGCCCACGGCGACGTGCCCGCCGTGCTCGCGATCGGCGACAACCGCGCCCGCGCCGCCCTCGCGGCGCGGCTCCCGCTGACCTGGGCGACCGCGGTCCACCCCACCGCCTACGTCCACCCATCCGTGCGCCTCGGCCCCGGCACCGTCGTGTTCGCCGGCGCCGTGATCCAGCCCGACACGGTGATCGGCGCCCACGCCATCGTCAACACCGGCGCCACCGTCGACCACGACTGCGTCCTCGGGGACTTCGTCCACCTCGGGCCCGGCGTCCACCTGTGCGGCGGCGTCACCGTGGGCGAGGGCGCGCTGCTGGGCGTGGCAGCCTGCGCGAGACCTGGCGCCCGGGTCGGAGCGTGGGCCGTGGTCGGGGCGGGCGCGGCGGTGGTGGCCGCGGTCCACGATGGGGCGATCGTGGTGGGCGTGCCGGCGCGGTTGCGCTAGGATGGCGGCCAGTTCTGGGGGACCGTGGCCCTGCTCGATGGGGCCCTGCAATCTCACCGCTCTCGTCGCGGCTTGTTGGCCACTAGATTGGTGCTTGGAGTGCGCGGAGAGCCTAACTCACACGAGGACGAAGGAGCCTGGACACATGCTGAAGCGCAATCTGGTCATCGCGAGCGTTCTTCTCCTACCACTCAGCGCCTGCGTCGAGGCTGACGCGCCGGAGCCGGATGAGGACGCGCTCGCGACCCTCGGCCAAGAGGTTGTCGGCGACTGCACCGTGACGCTCACGATGAGCCCCACGTCCCCGCAGTCTGCGGGCACGGCGGTGGTCGGTACCGCGGAGGCTACCTGCATCGACGGGACGCCCGAGTACGCGTTCTACCGCCGCGGCCCCGACCTGAAGTGGAGCCTGGTGCAGGCGTACAGCGGCGACAACACCCTGGACTGGGACACGACCACGGCGATCACCGGCGACTACGTCATCCAGGCGTGGGCGCGGCGCAGCGGGCAGACGTTGTCGTACGAGGGCGCGTCGCCCGCGCGGACGTACACGATCGAGAATGGCAACTCGTCCTGCTATTCGCCGACGTTCGTCAGCTCGCCTTCCTCGCCGCAGCCGCCCGGAACGACGATCTCGCTGACGCCTTCGTCGACCTGCACCCCCGGTGCGACGGCCGAGTACAAGTACTACGTTCGCAACCCGGCCAACCAGTGGAGCGTGCTGCAGGACTGGACGACCAGCCCGGCCAACTGGAGCACGACGGGCCTGGCAACCGGGAGCTACCGGCTGCAGGTGTGGTCGCGCGCGGTGGGCAGCACGGCGACCTTCCAGGGGTCGTCCGCGGTCGCGACGTACTCGCTGTCGAGCCCCGCATGCACGGGCGCGATCCTGTACACGCCGACGCCGACGTCGCCGCGGCCGATCGGGACGCAGGTCAACATCTCCGGCCTGGGAACGTGCCCGGAGGGCAGCACGGCGGAGTATCGGTTCTGGATCCGGCGCCCTGACAACACGTGGTTCGCGCTCGGTGCGTACTCGACGACCCCCTCGGCCACGTGGGACACGACGGGCGCGGCGGCCGGAACGTACACGCTGCAGGCATGGGTTCGCCGTGTCGGCAACACCGGCACGTACGACGTCGCGAGCACGCTCAAGTCCTACGTCCTGCAGTGAGGAGCGACGGTGCGCGGGGGCGTCGTCGTCACGGACGACGTCCCCGGCCCCACAGCAATCCGTCCCACAGGAGCCGTCCGAGGCCGGGGATGGATGGCGCCGCAAGGTTCCACGCCCGCGCGCCGGTCCGATAGGAGAGCCCCGCGAGACCCGGGCGGGGCCTCGAGCTGGGAAGGACCGGCCCCATCGCGGCGCCGGTGACGACCTCCACGAGCCCCACCGACGCCAGCGCGGTCTGCAGCGCGCGTTCGGACATGATGGTGAGGTTGTGCGTGTCCAGCGTCTCCGCGCTGAACCGCTCGAGCAGCCCCCTCACCACCGGGTGCGCGTAGTTGGGCACGGTGACCGCGACGTGGGCCCCTCGACGCGCGAGACGGACATGCGCGCGGAGGATCTCGGACGGATCGTCGAAGTGCTCGATCAGTCCGAACGAGACCACCAGGTCGGCGCCCCCGCGCGGGTCGATGGTGCGCGCGTCGCCCTGGCGCAGCTCGGCCGCGATCCCTGCCGCTCGCAGTCGCTCGGACGTGATGCGCAGGCCTTGCTCCGCCATGTCCACACCCTGGTAGCGGTGATGGGGGCGCTGCTGGTGCATGCGCAGCAGCATGCTGCCGGGAGCGCAGCCGAGCTCGAGCACGTCGATCGCCTGCCCCATCGCCGCTGCGTCGAGCAACTCGGCGATGACGGCATCGTGAGCACGCACCCACGGTAGCCGAGCGCGAAGGTGCCCACGGAGCAGCCCGGTGCGGCTCCCGGGAAGCCGGCTCCAGATCGCATCCCACCCGCTGGACGTGGTGAGGTCTCCTTCCGACGGCGAGGTCATCTCGCCAGTCTAGCCGTTGAGGGGGGCAGGCGTCAGCGGTGCGGCGCGACGCGGCGCTGCAGGATCGCAGCGACCAGCGCGACGGCGGCGCCGCTGACGATCCCGTAGACCAGGATCTTGAGCAGAGCGCGCGAGTCCGCGCGGATCGCGAACGCCGAGTAGGTGAGCATCAAGATCCACAAGAAGTGGGAGAACCAGGTCGCCGTGGCGCGTCGGGTCCGCTGGTAGAGCACGCCCAGCCCGGCCCCCCACAACGCGAAGACGAGCGCAGGACCGATCCATCCGAAGTTGAGATAGGCCTCGGCGTCCATCGCGAAGCCGTATCCGCTGGTGGAGCCTCGCGCGTACCGGTCCTTGAACCAGTCCGAGAGCCCTCGACTCGGCGCGCCCGGCGTGAAGCTGAGTACGGCGTCGACGTACGTCGCGCCGTAGCGCAAGGGCTCTCGCTCGGGGACCCATACCGAGATCTTGGACAGGACGAACAGATTCGACGACGACTTGGTGAGTAGCGCCTCGACGACGTCACCGGTGGAACCCCCTTCTGCAAGGCGGAGGCGATCGTCCAGGTTGCTGCCCGCGCGTAGAAACGCGACGCCTGCGACGAAGATCGCCGTGCCGAGCCCGACGGCGATCAGCATGCGCCGACGCTGATGGCGCGCGTTCATGACGAGCCACCCGACGACGATCAGCGAGATCTCGCGCTCGTCGTTCCACGCTTGCAGCCCTGCGTAGAGCAGGAAGATCGCGGCCATCTCGACCGAGACGCGTCCTCGGCGCACGGCGCTGTCGAGGACGACGACGAGCGTGCCCGCGACGAAGCACGCGGCCGAGAGCAGGTAGTAGAGCCGCAACGCGAGCGGATCGCCTCGGTAGAGCGTCTCGGCCTTGAGCGCTGCCGTCGAGCTCCCCTTCAACGAGAGCGATGCGTATCCATACGCGAGCAGGAGGCCCGTCAGCGCCACGAGCGCGACCCATCTGGGCACGCGCAGGTCGGGCGCCTCGACGCGCGGCGGAGGTGCAGTCGCCCGCCCCCGGATCGCGATCGACGCGCCGGCGACGAACGCCAGGACCGCGCCGGTGCAGACGGTGAAGACGTGTGGCAACTGATCGACCTCGATGCCGACGTAGAACTCGCCGCCGAGCGCGACCCACAGCGCGGGACCGCTGGTGAGCACGAAGTAGAGCAGCGGAAACACCACGCGTGGATCGGTGACGTCGCCGCGCGCCCAGCGCACGAGCAGGGCCGGGATCACCGAGGCGCTCATGAAGAGCAGGAGCGCGGTGACGGTCTCCGGCGCGAGGTTCACGTCGTGGCCCTCCGGCGGTGCGACGCTGCACGCGCCAGCACGAGCAAAGGAGGTGCGAGTGACAGCACCATGGCGACGATCAACGCCCAGCCGGCGCCCGCGAGGCCGTAGGCCCGCACCAGCGCGAAGCTCGTGACGAGGTTGATCGCTTGCGCCGCCAGGTGAGGACCGAGCAGCGCGGCGAACCTTCGGGTGGCCATCGCGCCGACCCCGAGCACCCCGGCGACCGCAGAGATCCCCGCTGCCGCCATGGTCTGCACGAGCAGGCCGCGGTGAGGGGCGAAGCCCTGGCCGAACGCGACCTCGAGGAGCGGCCCTCCGAGGACCACGGCGAGGAGCACGCCGGCCATGCCCAGCAGGATGCAGGCGCCGACGATCGTCGCGAGCAAGCGACGGAACCTGGCGACCTCTCCGGCGGCCCAGTGCTGCGACAACCTCGTCAACGTCGCCTGCGCCACCGCGACGACGATGACACTGATCACGACGAGGAAGTACGAGATCGCGGTGAACACGCCGAGCGCCGCATCGTCGAGGAACACGTCGACGGCGTATCGCGGGATGTTGATGCCGAACGAGACCAGGGCCGCGACGATGCCGAGAGGCAACGTCGCGCGAATCAGCGCCGCCCAACCGGGCGAAGATGGCGCCGCTTGCTCCGGCTCGAGCAGCCTCGTGTGGGGTCGGTCATGCGCGACGAGGACAGCGAGCCACGCGAGACACATGGCGACGAGTGCGTGCTCGAGCGTGCGCCACTGCCACAGCGTTGCCGTGAAGGCCGCGAGGCCAAGGGCCGCACGCGCGATCATCGAGCGCGCGACGAGGTCGTTGCGCCCGTGGCGCTGGAAGATGCCGTACGAGAGATCCGAGAGCGACTCGATGAGCTTGGATCCACCCACCAGTGCGATCGTCGCGGTCGTGCGCGCCGCATCGCCCCGGGCCAGGACGACGACCGCGAGCACGACGACGGCCGCGAGCGCGCCGGCGGCACGGGCGTGCCGGTAGTCGGCGATCGCGTACTCGCGCTGCGTGTCGGTCGCGACCGCGTTGCGCAGGCCCAGATTCGTGAGCAGGACGATCGGCGCGCACACGGCCAGCCCCGCGCCGTACCGGCCGAGCATCGCGACATCGCCGAGCTGCGAGATCGCGACGACCAGGAACCACTGCCCCGCCGCGCTCGTCGCATTCCCGGCGAGCGACCAGGTGAAGCGTTTACGAAGGCGCATTCGGTCGAGCTCGGTGAGAGGGGGGCGCCACGAGGCCGGCCGGGGCGCCGGGGCCGGGGCGGAGAAGGGGCGCCGCACCGTGCGCCCCTGAGACGCCGTCGACGAAGCGAACGTTCATATCGCGAGTTGGGCTTCGTGGCAGGGAGAGGGCTGGAGCGTACCCGCTGCGGGACTGACCCGCCCATGGCGCGCCGTCGATATTCGAGGACGTCGGAGGCGTGCGGACCGATCGTGTCGAGGCCCCCCACGGAGGCGTCGGGGCAGGCGCACGATGACGACAGGAGATAGACTCGGCGGCGCGATGCGCGTCCTTCACCTGCTCAAGACGTCCGTCGGCGCCACCTGGGCGTGGCGCCAGGTGCGTGAGCTGTGCGGGCACGGCGTCGAGGTGCACGTCGCGCTGCCGGATGGGCCGCTCGTTCAGCGCTACGAGGAGGTCGGCGCGCACGTCCACGTCGCGGACGTGGGGTTCGCGCTCCGGCGACCTTCGCAGGCGGTCGCCGCGGCGGCGACGATCCGCAAGCTCGTTGGCGAGGTCCGCCCGGACCTCGTCCACAGCCACTTCGTGAACACGACGATGGCGATGCGCGCGGGGCTGGGCCGGAACCACCCCACGCCGCGCTGCTTCCAGGTGCCGGGGCCGCTCCACCTCGAGAACCCGGTCACCCGCCTCGGCGAGCTCGGGCTCGCGGGCCCGGGCGATCACTGGATCGGCTCGTGCCGCTGGACCTGTGAGCGCTACCGGCGGAGCGGGATCGAACCTCGGCGCATCCACGAGTCCGTGTACGGCGTCGACCTCGACGCGTTCGCGCCCAAGGCACCACCCGGTCAGCTGCGTGCCGAGCTCGGGATCGGTCGCACCACCGCGATCGTCGGGATGGTCGCGTACCTCTACGCGCCCAAGTGGTTCCTCGGCCAGCGGCGCGGACTGAAGGGGCACGAGGACCTGATCGACGCCCTCGCGCTCGTCCGGGGCGCGGGTGTCGATGCGGTCGGGGTGTTCGTGGGCGGGCCCTGGGACCACGCGGATGCCTACGAGCGGCAGGTGCGGGCGTACGCGGCGGCGAAGCTCGGCGCCGGGGCGCGCTTCCTCGGCACGCGCGCGGACGTGCCGGACCTCCTGCAGGACATGGACGTCGTCGTCCACCCGTCCCACTCCGAGAACATCGGCGGCGCCGCGGAGTCGCTCCTGCTGGGGCGTCCGACGATCGCGAGCAACGTGGGCGGCCTCCCTGATCTGGTCCACGATGGCGAGACGGGATGGCTGGTCCCGCCCAGGAACCCGGCGCGGCTGGCGGAGGCGATCCGCGATGCGCTGGCGCGCCCCGACGAGGCGGCCGCGCGCGCGCGCCGCGGCCGTGAGCTGAGTCGGCGCGTGATGGACGTCCGGCGCTCGGCGGCCGAGATCGTCGAGATCTACCGCCGGATCCTCGCGGACACCCGCGCGTGACGGCGCGCCGCCCACTCGCCGGCGCGCGGGTCACGCTGTCGGTCACCGCGCCGAGCAGCGCGGAGTTCCTCGTCGGGCAGCTGGCCGCGCTGCGCGAGGCGGGGGCCGCGGTGAGTCTGCTGACGACGCCGTCCGCGGAGGCGGAGGCGCTGTGCGCCCGCGAGGGCGCGGCCCTGCTGCCCGTCCGCATGGAGCGCGCACCGGCGCCCCGGCGCGACCTCGCGGCGCTCGGCGCCGCGACACGCGCGCTGCGCGCGTGGGCCCCGGACCTCGTCGTCGCCGGCACGCCGAAGGCCGGACTGATCGTGATGCTCGCGGCGGCCGCGGCCCGCGTCCCGATCCGCGTCCACACGCTGCACGGGCTCCGCTTCGAGGCCGCGACGGGCGCGCAGCGCCGGTTGCTGTGGGCGGCCCAGCGCGCCAGCTGCCTGGCCGCGACGGACGTGGTGTGCGTGAGCCGCTCGCTGCGCCTGCGCGCGATCGAGACCGGCGTGGTCAGCGCGGGGCGCGCCACGGTGATCGGCGACGGCAGCGTCAACGGCATCGACCTGTCCCGGTTCGATCCGGATCGCGCGGAGCCGGCCGGGCGCGCGCTGCGCGCTCGCCTCGGGGTTCCTCCCGCGGCGCCGGTCGTGGGGTACGTGGGACGGCTCGCGCGTGACAAGGGCGTGGAGGACCTCGTGCGCGCGTGGTCGCGCCTGCGCGATGGCAAGCGCCACCTGATCCTCGCCGGCGAGAGGGACGCGACGGATCCCGTGCCCGCGGCCTCGCTCCGGGAGCTCCACGGCCACGCCGACGTCCACGTGCTCGGTCACTGCGACGTGGTCCCCGTCTACGCCTCGATGGACGTGCTCGTCCTGCCGACGTACCGCGAGGGCATGCCGACCGCGCCGCTCGAGGCCGCGGCGATGCGCGTGCCGGTCGTCGCGACGCAGGCGACGGGATGCGTCGACGCCGTGCTCGACGACACGACGGGTGTGCTCGTTCCGATCGGGGACGTCGACGCGCTGGCGCGCGAGGTGGAGCGATACCTGGCCGACCCGACGCGCCGCGATGCGCACGGCGCGGCGGGGCGTGCGCGCGTGGTGGCGAGGTTCGGGTCGGACCGCGTCCAGGCCGCGACGATCTCGTACCTCGCGGGGCTCCTCACGCGCGAGAGGACGTCCCCATGAACTCCGGCATCGTCGCGGCGCCCTCGTGCGCGATACCGTCGCGCCGCAGGACGGCGATCACCGTCCGGGCGAGGATCCGGAGGTCGAGCCAGATCGAGCGATGGTCGACGTACCAGACGTCGTGCTCGAACTTCGCCTCCCAGGTGAGCGCGTTGCGGCCGTTGATCTGCGCCCAGCCGGTGATGCCGGGCTTGACCGTGTGGCGCCGCGACTGCTCCGGTGTGTAGCGCTCGAGGTAACGCACCAGCAAGGGACGAGGTCCCACCAGGCTCATGTCCCCGCGCAGCACGTTGAGCAACGCGGGGAGCTCGTCGATGCTGGCGGCGCGCAGCACTCGCCCGAGCCGCGTGAGGCGCGCCTCGTCAGGAAGCGGCCGGCCCGCCTCGTCCGAGGCCTCGCGCATCGTGCGGAACTTGTACATCGTGAACGTGCGACCGCCGAGCCCTGGCCGAGGCTGAGCGAACAGGACCGGCGGGCCCATCGTCGCGCGGATCGCGAGGGCGGCGCCGGCCATCACCGGCGCGGTGACGAGTAGCCCGACGGATGCGCCGACGAGATCGAGCGCCCGCTTGGCCGGATCGCAAGGAGCCATGCTCGGATGGTACCTTCGCCGGCCAGCCGCAGCCGCCCCGCGATGCGCGTCATCACCACCTCCGAGTACCGCTTCGGTCGCCACGCCGGGCAGGTCGTCACCGACAGCGTCTACCCGTACGCCTACTGGCGCGAGCTGCTGGACGTGTTCGACGAGGTCGTCGTCCTCGCGCGCGTCCGCGACACGCGCGACGAGCGCGGCGGCGTGGCGGTGGAGGGCGAGGGCGTGCGGGTCGTCGCGACCCCCGACTTCCGCGGCGCGGAGGGCATCCTGGCGCTGCCGCGCCTGGTCGCGACCGCGCGACGCCTGACCCGCGCCCCGGGCGCGATCATCCTGCGCGCCCCCGGCGGCCTGTCCACCGCGCTGCACCTCGCCCTGCCGCGCGGGCGGGTCTACGGCGTCGAGGTCGTCGGCGACCCGCGCGAGAGCCTGAGCTCGGGCGGGGTCGCGATGAGGTCCCTGCGCGGCCTCACGGCCCGGCTGCTCGCGCACCAGATCCGCGGCGCCGCCGCCACGCGCTACGTCACCGAGGCGCACCTGCAGGCGCGCTACCCGCCGACGCCCGGGACGTTCACGGTCGCGGTCTCGGCGGTCGAGCTGCCGGACGCGCTGTTCGACGAGCCCACGCCGCCCGCCCGGCCAGGCCCCGCGCTGGAGCTCGCGTTCGTCGCCTCGCTCGAGCGGCCCTACAAGGGCCTCGACGTGCTGCTGGAGGCCCTCCCCCGGACGCGCGCGCCGCACCGCCTCGACGTGGTCGGTGACGGGGCGCTGCGGCCCGCGCTCGAGGCGCAGGCACGCGCGCTCGGCCTCGGCGAGCGCGTCCGGTTCCTCGGCAGGCTCGAGCCCGGCGCGCCGGTGATCGCGTTCCTGCGCGCGCACGACGCGCTCGTCGTGCCGTCGCGCACCGAGGGCCTGCCGCGCGTCCTGCTCGAGGGCATGGCGACCGGGCTGCCGTGCCTGGCCACCCCGGTCGGCGGGATTCCGGAGATCCTCCCGACCGAGTGCCTGGTCCCGGTCGGTGATTCACCGACGCTCGCCCGCGCGATCGACGAGCTCGCCGCCGACCCACCGCGCCGCGCCCGGCTCGCCGCGGCGAACCGCGCCCGTGCCCGCGACTTCCGGCGGGCCGAGCGCGACCGCAAGCTGCGCGCGTTCTACGCCGCCGTCCGTGACGCAACCCACGCGGGGCGGTGAATCGCCGGGATCGCCTCCAGCGGCGCGGTGCTACCGTGGAGCCGATGCGCGGATCTCGCCACGGCTGGGGAGCGCTCGTCGCCGCCTGCCTCGCCCTCGCGCCGCGCGTGGCCGCCGCGGACTGGCCGGTGGCGCGACACGACGCGCGCCGCACCGGCGCCGCGACCGGCACCAGCGACCTGCGCGCGCCGGAGGTGTTCTGGCGGGTGTTCCTCGGCGGGCAGGTCGCGGCCGCGCACGCGGCGCCGACGTTCGTGGACGGTGAGCGGGCGCTCGCGGTCGTCGCGGGCGGGCGCGTCTCGATGGCGCGCCTCGACGGCGCGTCGCTGTGGCGCTCGGACAACCTGCGGCTATCGCAGCTCGAGGCGATCGTGGACCTCGACGGCGACGGCGCGCTGGAGGTCGTCGCGCGGTCGACGGCGCGGGTGTTCGTGCTCGACGCCGCGACGGGCGCGCTGCGGTGGGCGCAGGACGAGGGCGAGATGGGGACAATCGGCGGCGTCCGGGTCGCGGACCTCGACGGCGACGCCCTGCCCGACGTGACGGTGCAGGAGTGCATGTGCTGTCAGGTCCGCTCCGGCGAGACCGGCTTCGTCTACGGGTTCGCGGCCGGGGCGGCGAGCCCGACGCGGCTGTGGAGGTTGCCCGACGCCCACTGCGCCGGCTCGCGCTCGATGATCGTCGATGACCTCGACGGCGACGGCGCGCCGGAGCTGACGATCGGCAACGGCGACCGCATCCTGGTGGCGGACGGCGCCACCGGCGCGATCCGCGCCAGCTCGCCGGATCTGGGCAGCTGGATCGCGGCCTCGTGGTGCGAGCCGTACGACCTCGACGGCGCGGGCGGCAAGGAGCTGGTGTGCGCGCTGGGGACGCCGCTGGCCGACGCGGGGACGGGCCATCGCGTCTACGCCCTGCGCCACGCCGCCGGCCCCGATCGGCTGGAGCTGATGTGGTCGACGAACGTCGGCGAGCGCGACGAGGACCTGGGCCTGTCGACCGAGCCGGTGTCCGACCTCGACGGCGACGGCCAGCCCGAGGTCGTCGTGTCCGGGTCGCTGGCCGACGGGTCACCCGTGACCGCGGTGATCGACGCGCGCACGGGCGCGGTGCTGGCGACGCTGGCGGGCGAGGTCGTCGTCGGGCCGGCGGGCGTCGAACCCGCCGAGCGCGTGCTCCTGACCCGCGCGGAGGACCAGCTCAGCGCGTGGGTGTTCACCCGCGGCGCAGACGCGCCGCTGCAGCGCCGGTGGCTCAACAAGTACCGACGCGTGGTGGTGACGCGCGCCTGGGACGTGGCGGCCCGCCGCCCGCTGTCGGGGCGCGTCGCGGTCCACGACGTCGACGGCGACGGCGCGCGCGACGTGCTCGCCGTCAACACCGAGACGACGTGGGAGGTGATCGCGCACGCGCTGACCTCGGCGACGGGCGCGGCGGTCCGGACCTGGAGGGGGCCGGCAGACAGCGACGTGCTCGCCGCCTGGCGGTGGGTCGACGACGAGCTGGTCCTGTCGACCACGGACGGGTCGCTGACCGCGCTCGACGCGACGCTCACCGCGCCGCTCGGCGGGGTGCGCGCGGGCGGCTACTACGACGCGGGGGGATGGCTCCACCTGCCGTTCGCGCCGATCACCGGCGACGTCGACGGCGACGGCGACGACGAGCTGCTCGTCACGGACAGCCGACGGGCGCTGCGCGTGCTCGAGCCGCGCGACGCCGGACGGGCGGTCCCGCCGAGGCCGCGATGGGAGCGTGGCCGCTCGACCGGGCCCGCGCTCGTGCCGGGGCTCGGCGCGACCGGCACCGGCGTCGTGTGCCGCACGACGGTCCCTTCGGCGGTGCCGGCGCGCGAGCTGCTGACCGCGCTCGACGGAAATGGCGGCGTGCTGTGGGAGACCGCGATCGGCGACGTCGTGTTCAACGACGTGCTGGTCGCCGGGCTCGACGGCGACGCGGTGCCCGACCTGATCGTCCAGTGGGGCCACGCCGCCGACACCGCGGTGCAGACCACGGCGTTCGCCGGCAGCAGCGGGCTGGCGCTGTGGAGCCACGAGACGGCGGCCGGGCCGACGCGGTTCCCCTCGGGCGCGGCGATCGCGGACTGGGACGGGGACGGGGTCGATGACGTCGTGTTCCACCACTACGGCGTGCGCGTGCTGTCCGGCGTGGACGGCGACGAGATCGCCACCAGCGGGACGTCGACCCAGCACTACTTCCTGCCGACGCTGACCGACGTCGACGGGGACGGCGCGCTCGACGTGTCGCTGTCCGGCGGGTTCTATCCGTCGAGGACGCTGGCTCACGACCTGAGCGAGGTGGTGTGGGCCTCGACCGACGACGACCGCCCGTACCCCTACGCGGCGGCCGTGAGCTGCCCGGCCGGACCGATGCTCGTCGGAGGCTCGCTGCTCCACCCGTCGCGGCTCAAGGTGACGAACCAGGGCTCTGCCACGCCCGGCGCGTGGCAGAGCGTGGTGCTGGCCGGCGGGGAGGTGTTCCCCGACGACGCCGCGGCGGCGAGCGCGGGGCGCGTCGGCGGGCAGCTCACCTCCGTGCACGCCCACGCGGACCTGACCGGGCAGGGGCGCCCGAGCGTGGTGGTGGGGTCGTCGGACGGCTGGCTGTACGCGCTCGACCCGTGCACGCTGACGCTCGACTTCGCGCGCGACTTCGGCGCGCCGGTCGGCGCCGTCGCGTTCCTCGACGCGAACGGCGACGACGTGGACGAGATGGTGGTCTCGGTGGCCGACGGCTTCCTGTACGGGCTGCAGCACGGCGCGCTGGCCGCGCCGGCCGGCGTGGCCGACATCGATCCGGCCGGCGCGCCGCAGGTGGATGTGGACGAGCTCGAGACGTCAGGCGCGGTCGGGGCGGCGTGGGCGCCCGTCCCGGGCGCCACCGGGTACGAGGTCGCCGTCGTGATCGAGGGAGAGTCGTACCTGACGGCCCCGCCGTGGGTGCCGGTCGCGTCGACGACGATCACCCTGGACGGGCTCGCGTTCGAGGACGGCCGTCGCTATGCGATCGCGGTCCGTGCGGTCGGGGAGGGAGGCAGGTCTCCGGACGCCGTCTCCGACGGCTTCATCGTGCGGGTCGTGGGCTCGCCGGCGGCCCCCGATGGTGGTCCCGGCGACGCCGGCGGCGGCCCCGTCGATGGCGCCGCCGGCGGGTGCTGCGAGGCCGGGCGCCAGTCACCGCAGACGGCGGCGCTGGCCGCCGCGGTGGTCGTCCTGCTGCTGGCGCGACGCCGACGGCTCAGAACGCCGCGCGGACGCCAGCCGTGATCTCGGTGCGCACGTAGCTGGGGTCGTCGACCGAGCCCTCGAACATCGAGACGTAGTCGGTCTGATCGACGTCGGTGCGCCACTGCGCGACGAGCGCGAACGTGTCCTTGAGGACGTACGAGCCGCGCGCGCCGAGGCTGACGACCAGGTCGTCACGCGACGGGGCCCCGAGGGCCGGGGTGATGCCGCGGTAGCCGCGAAGGATCAAGTCCACGTTCGCGGTGGCGAGCAGCCGCGCGCCGAGCTGCTGGTCGACGCGGCCGCCGAGGTGGTGGTCGCGGTAGTAGTTCGCGTTGATCGAGTCGCGGTGCTCCCACGTGTAGCTGCCGACGACGCGGCCGGTCGGCGCGTAGCGGTAGCCGAGCTCGGCGCCGAGGTCGGGGGCGTTGTAGCCCTCGCCCGCCGAGTAGCTCGCGTAGGCCCACCCGAGGTGCGCCTTGACGGTGAACAGCTCGGTGATGACCGTCTGGATGCCCACGCCGCCGCGGATCGGCTGCGCGCTCTGCTTGTAGGCCATCCCGCCGAGGTCGTTCGAGCCGAGGCCTCCGACGAACGCGTAGTTGAGCTCGGCGAAGAACTTCGTGTACGGGAACAGCCGCCAGTCGCCGCGCAGGCCGAACGAGTTGATCATCCGGTTCGCGAACGAGCTGTCTCCGTTCTCGAACACGTCGATCTGGTTCTGCCACCGCAGCTCACCGCCGATCTGGCGGCCGCCGGGCTGATACCGGAGGGTCAGCCCGAGGTGGTTGATGATGCGGTTGTTCTGCTCACCGAGCCCCGCCTCGAAGTTCGTCGGGCGCGTGTCGCGCGTGAAGTCGTTGCTCGCGGTGAACGCGATCTCACCCTCGGGGTTGGCCGTGACGTGCCCCTTGAGGTCCATGCCCAGGGTGCGCTGCGCGCGGACCCAGTCCTGGGTGGTGAGGTACTCGTCGTAGCGGAGGCCGCCGCCGAGGCGGTAGTCGAGCTTGCGCTTGGCGGTGACAGGCTCGGACTCGAGCTCGCCGTCCTCGACCAGGAGCGGGTCGACGGGGTCGTCCTCGACCTCCTTCGCGGCGAGCGAGAACTCGGCGAGCAGGCGGAGCAGACCCGAGCGGTTGGGCAGGCGCTGGGCGTAGAACACGTTATCGGTGAACCCGACCTCGGCGCCGAGCGTGGGGTGGATGACCGACCCCTCGCCCACGGCGTAGCCCGGGCCCTCCACGACGCTGGCCTCCTGGGCGGAGGCCACGGCCGGCGCGAGCAGGCCGAGGCCCGAGACCATCACCAGTGCGGAACGCTTCATGATTCAGTGCCTGCCGGTCTGTTCCGCGATCACAGATCTGCGCCGATCGGGGTGGCCCAGCCGACGTGCTCGATGTCGACGACCGTGCCGCCGAATGGATCGTGCGGGTCTGCGGTCGGGTCGTCCGGGATCGGCGGACCGTCGGTGGTCACCTGCGTCGGCCCGATGAAGATGATCTCCTCGCCGATGCAGCCCTCCGCCTCGTCGCGCTCCGAGGTGGCGCGCTCGTGAGCGAGCTTGACCTGGCTGTACTGGTGGACCTGCGCGTCGCGGTCGCCGCTCGCGATCGCCTCGGTGAGGTCGTTCTCGGCCGACTCGGCGATGTTGAGGAGCTGCTTGACGGCGAGCAGCTTCTCGTTGACGCAGTTGAGCTTGATGACGTCCTTGGACTTGCGGGCCGAGCTCTGCAGCTGGAGGACGCGGACGTGGAAGCCCTCCATGGCCGTGAGCAGCTTCTTCGTCTCCGTGGCCATCTCGCGAGGCGAGAGGTTCGCGGTCGTCTGCCCAGGCAAGTTGACGTCGGGCAAGGCGTCGCCGCCGGCCGGCTGCGCGTTGAGGAGCCCGCCGCCGAGGCCGACGACGAGGATACCTGCGAGGAGTGCCCTGGCTTTGCGCATGGTCCGTCCGTTGGGGAGGCTGGAGGATGTTAGGTGGGGCGGCGCCCGGAGTCAACTCGCGGAATCCGCTGGGGTTGTCGCCGTCACGGTGCTTGGTTGTCGGCACGGACGGCCGCGTTCATCCCGGTGTTCACTCGCGGCGGCGGGAGCGGCGGCTCTGGGCGGCGCCGAGCACGATCGCCGTCGCGAACCCGGCGAGTTCCTTGGGACCTTCGACGAGCAGCAACTTCCGGGCGACCTGAACGGGCCGCGGAGGGAGTGTGCGCGCGAGCACCTCGGCGCGACCCGGTAACCACCACGCGGGCGGCGGCCCGTCCGCGAGGACGTGATCGATCACGGCGAGGGCCGCGCGCACCGGCCGCCCGATCCGCCACGCGTCGGCCCGGGCGAGCAGCTCCCCGCGCCCGCCGGCGAGCCGGGCGAGCATCCGCCCGGCGTCGACGAACGACATCAGCGGGACGTACAGCTCGCTGCGGATCATGTGCGCGAGGTGATAAAGCAGCTCGTCGACGGGCTCGAGCCGCAGCGCGCCCGGCAGGTGCGCGGCAGGGCGGGCGCGGGCGAGGACCTCGTCGTGCGGGATCGCGGCGCGCCCGAGCTGCATCGGGCCGCGGTGGAGATCGATCGCCGCGCCGCGCCGCTTGAGCGTGATCGCGTGGGTGCGCGGCGCGCGCTGGTTGGCCGGGCCGACGTGCCAGTAGCCGAGCCGCTGGATCGCGGCGAGCGCGCGGTCGGCGTCGTGCGGCGCGACCAGCAGGTCGACGTCGGTCATCGGGCGCTCGGCCGGGTCGGGGTAGAGCGTGCCGGCGTAGGCGATCCCCTTGAACAGCGCGACCGGGATGCCCGCGGCGCCGAGCGCGGCGATCGCCTCGGTCGCCGCCGCGACGGCGCGATCGTGGGTGATCGCGGCGAACGCGTGGTCGCCGCGGTAGCCGGGCACGCCGTGGGTGTGCGCGAGCGGACCGAGGTCGTGGCGACGGATCCTCGCGGGCGCGGGCAGGCGCGACTGGGTGACCGGCCGGTCCGCGGCGAGCGCGACGCACAGCTCGACGAGGGCGTCGTCGTCTTCCGCGGGCGCCACGGGGAGCACGGCGCGAGTATGTCCGAACGGGCGGCGAACCTGGTACATCGTAGGGGCGATGCGTCGCTACCGACGAAACCCTCACGCCGCCGGCCGCGTGATCGACGGCCTGGCGTTCGTCGTGACGCCCTCGGACAACAAGCTGCACACGCTCAACGCGGCGGCGACGCGGCTGTGGACCCTGGCGAGCGAGGTCCCGATCACGGCGGCCGACGCGGCCGAGGCCCTGACCGCGACGTACGAGGTCGACGCCGCCACCGCCGCGACCGACGCGGCCGCGTGCCTCGACGACCTCGTCGCGCGCGAGATCTTCTTCGTCGTCGAATGAGCGGACGCCGCGCGGCTCCGCCCGACCCCCGCGACGTCGCCGCGACCTACGACGCCGGCGCGGACGGCTACGACGCGCGCCACGCCGCGGATCCGCGTCGCGCGCATCGCGCCGCCACTCTGGACCGGCTGCAGCTCGCGGCGATCGGCGGGGCGCAGGAGGTGCTCGAGCTCGGCTGCGGCACCGGGCGGCTGCTCGCGCAGGTGACCGCGCCGCGGCGGGTCGGCGTCGACGTCTCGGCCGGGATGCTTCACCACGCGGCGGCACGCGGCCTCGCGGTGGTCCGCGCCGACGCGCACGCGCTGCCGTTCGCGGACCGCCGGTTCGACGCGGTGCTCGCCGGCAAGGGCGTGTTCCGCTACCTCGACCCTGGACGGGCCTTCGACGAGTGCGCCCGGGTGCTGCGGCCCGGGGGTCGGCTCGTGGTTCACCTCTACGGGGGGAGGACGTGGACGATCGCGCGCCGCGCCCCGGCGTCGCGTCGCGCCCGCGTCGATCTGTTCGAGCCTGCTGACGTCGACGAGATCGTCGCCCCCGCCGCGGCCGCGGGCCTCGGCGCGGTGGCGATCCACCGGCTCCGCTCGATCCGGGTCCGCCCGTACCTGCTAGAGATCCCGGCATGGATCGACCGCGCCGTCCCGGCCCAGCTGTGGAGCCACCTCGTGGTCGTGCTCCAGCGCACGTCGGCCGCGGCGCGGTGAACGGCGCGGGGGCGCTCGGCGACCAATGACCGTGCCCGACCTCGCGCTCGAGCTCGCCGGCCTCCGCCTGGACGTCGTCGCCGACGACGCGACCGCGCTGGCGCCGCTGCACGCGCGGTGGGCGGAGGCAGGGGCCGTCGCGCTCGCCAGCGAGACGCCCGACGTGCGGGTCGAGCTCGCGTTCGACGACGAGCTCGGGCGCCGGCCCCACGGCGCCGACTACCCGGCACTGGCGCGCCGGCTCGACGGCGACCGCCTCCACGTCGAGCGCGCGGATGTCGTCGGCGAGCTCGATCTGGCCGCGACGCCGGCGCGGGCCCGATTCCGCCTCGCCCGCCACGACCACAGCGTGGAGAGCGCGGTGCGCGTGGCGCTGTCGGTCGGGCTCCCCGCCCGCGGCGCGCTGCTCGTCCACGCATCGGCGGTCGAGCGGGACGGGATGGCCCAGGTGTTCGCCGGCGTCAGCGGCGCCGGCAAGTCCACGATCGCCGCGATGCTCGACGGCGCCGCCGGCTTCGTCCGGCTCGCGGACGAGCTGATCGTCGTCGCGCGCGGTGCGCGCGGCGGGTGGACGCTGCACGTGCCGCCGCTGCTCGGGCTACCCGGGCTGCCGCGCGGCGCGGCGCGCCCGCTCGCGGCGGTCCACCTCATCGCCCAGGCCCCGGACCACCACCGCCACGAGCTCGCGCGGTCGGTCGCGCTGCGAGAGCTGATGCGACACGTCGTCGTCTACGCGGCCGAACCCCGCACCACCGCGCGCGTGCTCGAGCTCGTCGGCGCCCTCGTCGCGGAGGTGCCGACCGGGCGGCTGCGGTTCGCCAGGAACCCCGCGGTGGGCCAGGTGCTAGCATGAGCGACTCGATGCCGCGCCCCCCGACGACGACGCGCCCCGCGAGCGAGCTGCTCGGCGAGCGGACCACCCGCGCGCGCGTCCCCAAGGTCGTCACGCTCCAGGTGACCGACCGCTGCAACTACGACTGCGCGCACTGCTTCCAGGAGCACGACGAGGCGGACGGCGAGCTGACGTTCGCCGAGATCGAGCGGATCCTGGGCGAGGTCGCGGCCGCGGGGACGCTGTACCTGGTGCTGATGGGCGGCGAGTTCTTCATGCGCCGCGACGCCGACGACATCCTCGCGCTCGCGCACCGACTCGGGTTCGCGCTGCGGCTCAAGACGACCGGGCATCACGTCACCGACCGACGCGCGGACTTCATCGCGTCGCTGCGGCCGATCGAGGTCGACCTGTCGCTGTACGCGGCGACGCGCCACCTCCACGAGCAGGTGACGCGCCAGGAGGGATCGTGGGAGCGCACCGTCGCCGCGGCGCGCCGGCTGACCGCGCGCGGCGTCCCGGTCGTGCTGCGCAGCCCGCTGATGAAGGTGAACGCCGACGCGTTCGAGGGCGTGACCCGCCTCGCCACCGAGCTCGGCTGTCAGCGATCGTTCGATCCCAAGATCATCGCGCGCCAGGGCGGCGACCTCGCGCCGGTGTCGCTCCGCATGGACGCCGACGACGTGCGGCGGTTCTACGCGGCGCAGGGCCCCGAGCTCGACGCGCCGTTCCGCGGCTACGACCCGGCGACCCGCTCGAACCAGGGGCAGGAGCGCCGCCCGCTGACGCACACGCCGTGCGGCGCGGGGATCGCGGGCGTGGCGATCTCGCCCGAGGGCAAGGTGTGGCCGTGCAGCACGCTCACCGTGGCCGTCGGGGATCTGCGCAAGCAGAGCTTCCAGGAGGTGTGGGGCGGGCGGGCGCGACCGGGCGCCCCTGCCCTCGAGACCATCCGCGACATCACGTGGGCGGATCTGTCGGAGTGCGCGGCGTGCGAGCTGCGCCCGTTCTGCCTGCGCTGTCATGCCGCAGCGCTCGACGAGCACGGCGACATGCGCGGCCCCTCGCTCGAGGCGTGCCGGCACGCGGTCGCGACGCGGGACGAGCTGCGCGCGCGGGGCGCGGTCCCCGCCGACCACACCGTGATGCCGCCCACCTGGGACCGCGTCGATCCGGACGGTCAGCACGGCGCCCGGGCGCCCGCCCGCGACGGCAAGCGCCGCCCGGCCGCGCTGCGCGTGTTGCCGTAGTCACCTTCCGCGCACGGACGGGCGCCGGGCGCTCGACCGCGTGCGCCTTCTGCGCGACACTGCCGTCGACTCAACGCCGAGAGGACTTTCGATGAACGATCAGAGGACGAGCGGGTCGTCCCGTGCGTGGCTGTCTGCGCTGGCCACCGTCGGGGCGCTGGCCACAGTGACGACCACGGGCTGCGGCGACGGGCCGATCTGCCAGGCGGAGATCCTCGTGGTCATCCGCTCGCCGAACGGGCCGGTCCTGACCGACGCCAACGTCGAGATGGCCGGCGTGCAGACCGACGTCCGGATCAGCTCGACCGCGGGCGAGGGCAACGAGATCGTCCTCACCGTGCTCGGCGAGGACGACGCGGCGCTCGGCACCGCCACCGGCACCACCGACGAGAACGGCGACCTCGTGCTCGAGGACGTGACGCTCCCCGCCGGCGCGATCGCGCTGCGCGCGGCGCTCGACGCCGGCGAGTGCGGCAGCGACGAGGACGAGGTGTCGCTCGACATCGTCGTCGGCGCCGGCTGCGAGCTCGCGCTCGGGGTCGAGCCCCTCGACAGCGACTACTACGCGCCGCTCGGCGTGCTGAACGCCTCGCTCGACGGCGACGCCGGCGAGGAGGACTTCCAGACCACCGTCGAGGTCACCGCGCTGCCGGGCGCCGAGGTCGAGCTGCGCGTGCTCGACGGCGGGGTCGAGGCGTCCCTCGGGACGGCGACCGCCGACGACGAAGGGGTCGCGAGCTTCGAGATCACGCTCGGCCAGGGCCAGCAGTCGCTGCGCGCGGTGTGCGGCACGGTGCTGCCGTCGTCGTCGCTGACGACGACGGTGTTCGTCGACACGATCGCGCCGAGCTGCGCGATGGCGTACCCGGGGGCCGGCTCGTCGATCACGCCGGGCATGGACCTCGACGACGACCTCGACAACGGCGTCCAGCTCACGCTGACGGCGACCGCCGAGGGCGGAGACACCGTCGGTGAGACGACGGAGTTCGTCGTCACCGTCGACGGCACGCCGACGACGGTCGCCGGGACGGACGTCGACGTGCTCGACGAGAGCTCGGCCGACGTCACCATCGATCCGGACGACACCCCGACCACCGCCACGATCGAGTTCGCCACGCAGGACCACGCGGCCAACGGCTGCGCGGTCGAGGAGACGTACGAGGTCGTGTTCGACGGCTGCGACATCGCGGTGACGTCGCCCACCTCGACCGTCACGGTGGACGCCGACGCGGGCGCCAGCGGCGTCCAGGTCGACATCGGCCTGGCGGTGTCGACCGCGTGCGCCGGGCGCACGGTCGCCGCGGACTGCGGCCTGGACAACCCCACCGGCGTCGTCGCCGGGGACGGCACCGTGTCGCTGCGCGCCGACTGGTGCGTCGCGAGCGTGTGCGACGTGTCCGATGACTGCGTGTTCTCGGTGACCAACACCGCCGGGATCGACACCTCGGCCGGCGCGACGATCCGGTTCGACAACGAGGCGCCGATCGTCTCGCTCGACGTGCTGACGCCGGACGTGCCCTGCGGGGCGCAGATCGCGCCCGCCCAGGACATCGACGCCGGCACGCCCGGCGTCCAGGCGCGGATCCGCGTGATCTCGCCGATCGCGGCGTCGCGGAACCTCGGCCAGACCAGCGGCGCGGGCAGCCAGTCCTACGACGCCAGCGCGACCGGCGGCGAGGTCGTGGTCACGCTCGACAGCGGCCTCAACACCTTCGTCGGCACCGCGACGGACGCCAGCGGCAACGTCGGGACCAGCGCCGCGTGCACCCTCACCCTGGTCGAGATCGCGGTCGGGTTCTCGGCGCCCGCGGACGACGGCGTCGTCGGCGCCGCCGACGGCGTCGTCGCCGGGGACGACCTGACGTTCACGCTGTGCGGAACGGTCAGCGAGGCCGGCACCACGGTCGACGTCACCGTCGATGGCGGCGCGGCGCTCCCCGCGGTCGTGACGGGCATGACGTGGTGCGTGCCGGTCACGGTCGCAGAGTCGCCGCCGGCCCACGCCGTCGTCGCGACGGCGACGAGCGGGCTGCGGACCGGCCAGGCGTCGCTGTCGCTGACGGTCGATCTGAGCGCGCCGGACACGATCGCCAACCTGGCCGTCGTGGCGCGGACGCGCCGGACCCTGAACGCGACGTGGACCGCGCCGAGCGATGGCGGCGGCCCCGCCGCGAGCTACCTGGTGAAGGTGTCGACGGTCGCCCTCACGGAGGGCAACTTCGACGTCACCGGCGAGGAGGTCGCCGCGCCCGCTCCGCAGGCGCCCGGCGCGAGCGAGGCGCTGTCGGTCGCGGCGCGGCGCGCGGGCACGGCCTACTGGCTCGGCGTCGCGGCGGTCGACGCGGGCGGGAACCGCGGCCCCGCGGCGATCGTCGGACCGGTCACGCCCGCGTTCGACGCGACCGCGGCGATCCTGCCGCCCGACACGACCGGCAACGCCCGCATGGGGCACGCGATAGTGCACGGCCGGTTCAACGACGACGGCTTCGACGACGTCGCGGTGGCCGCGCCGTTCGTCACGATGGGCGGCGTGACCTCCGCCGGCGTCGTCTACGTGTACTTCGGCTCGGCGACGGGCATCGGCGACGTCCCCGACGTGGTGATCGCCGGCCGCGACGCCAACGGCTCGTTCGGCTCGGCGCTCGCGGTCGTGCGGTGGTCGAGCGCGAGCCGCGACGACCTGGTCGTCGGCGAGCCGTTCGCCGACAACACCAACGGTCGGGTCTACGTGTTCGAGGGAGGCCCGACGTTCGTCTCCGGCGTCGCCGACACGAGCGACGCCGACCGCGTGATCCGCGTCGACGGCGACGCGAACTACTACACCGGGGGCGGGCTCGGCTTCGCGCTCGCGGGGCTCGACTTCGACGGCGACGGCACCGAGGATCTGGCGATGGCCTCGGTCGTCGCCGGCAGCGGCGACGGCGCGGTGTCGATCCTCTACGGCGGAACGGTGACCACGCCCGTGGTCGAGCTGAGCAACCTCGACGCGACGGGGATGGGCGGCGCCGTGGTCCACCTGATCGAGGATCCGAACGCGGTGAACTTCGACATCTTCGGCGAGTACCTGTTCAACGTCGGCCCGACCCTGGGCGGCAGCGACACCACGGACGATCTCGCCGTGGCCTACGCCAACAACACGCGCAGCCTGGTGCTGCTGCGCGGGACGTCGTCCCGGCCGACCACCGCCGGCGTCCACGCCAGGCCGTTCGCGGTCGGACAGGATGTCCGGTTCGACTACAGCACGGCGGACACGACGGTCGAGTTCGGCGCGACGGTCGGCAGCATCACGGACCTCAACGGAGACGGCGCGCGGGAGCTCGTGGTCGGCGTGCCGGAGGACGGCGCGAACCTCGGGCGCGTGCTGATCCTCGACGGCAACGCGATGGGCACGGCCGGGGTCGCGAGCACGGCGACGGCCGGGGTCGTCGTGACCGACGTCGCGCCCGGCGCGAGCATGGGCTTCCTGGGCGCCGGCGTGGTGAACAACCACGCCGTCAGCGGGGCGGACATCGACGGGGACGGGCTGGAGGATCTGATCGTCACCGCTCGTCTCAACGGAATCGCGAGCCTTTACGTGTGGTTCGGCGGGGCGATCCCGGTCGGCGCCACCACGGTGGCCTCGGCGGACCTGATCATCGCCGGCCCGGCGACGTTCACCGGCCTCACCCCGAGCAACGGAGGGACGAACATCACGGCTGCCTGGGCCGGCGACGTGAACGCGGACGGCCTGCCCGACATCATCTGGGGTGACGGCACCGGCAACAGCTCCGACGGGTCGTTCCAGGTGCTCTGGGACGATGGGAACTGAGGCGGGCCAGTCCGACGACCTCTGCTAGGATGACGCGCCCATGACGGACCCCAAGGCCCCCCCGCCGCCCCGCCCCGAGGAGCCCCCGCCCCGGCGGCTCCCCTACGAGCGCCCTGCCGTGATCTCGGAGGAGGTGTTCGAGACGATGGCGCTGTCGTGCGCCTCGGGCGACCCGTTCTCGTGCCCGGGCGGCGCGGACCGCTCCTGAGCCGCCCGGAGGTGGACCGCGCGCTCGCGCGACAGCTCGCCGCGGGTCCGACCGGCCTGGCGGTGACGTGCGCGAGCGCCTCGATGGAGCCGACGATCAGGGTTGGCGAGGTCGTGCTGGCGAGGTCGGGGAGGGCGAGGGTCGGGGACGTGGTGGTGTTCGAGCACGTGCGCAGCACGCTCGGGCTGCACCGGGTGGTGGCGCGGCTGCCGGGCGGCTGGATCGTCCACTGCGGAGACGAGCGGGGATCTCGGCCCGGGGTGACGCGGGAGGAGCGGGTGATCGGCGTGGTCGACGGGATGCGGCGGAGGCCGACGGCGTGGCAGCTCCGCCGCGCCGCTGCGTACGTGGCGCGCCGCGCGGTGGGGCGGGCGGCGCGGGCTTGGACCAGATCCTGACGCGGGCGGTGGTACTCGCGCGAACGCCGGCGGGCGGGGCCTGGCCCTCGCGGGGTGGCTCCGTCCGGCGCTCGGATTGCGCACCTCCCGGGCGCCGCGGGGCGGCGGTGGTATCCACCACCCTCCGGTGAGCGGTGGGAGGGGGTGCTCTCTACGAGCGCCGGACGGACCACCCGCGCGAGGGCCACCCGCCCGCCTCCGGGGTGGCGTCAGCCGTGGAGCGACGGCCCATCGCCCGCCTCGGGGCTAGGTCAGGTCGACGGTGTCGAGGAGGGAGGGGACGTGGGTGCGGGCGGCGTGGCGGGCGGTGAGGTGGTCGGCGTAGGCGGTGGAGGACCGGGGCTCGCCGTGGGTGACGAAGGTGAGGGCGGAGGGCTTGAGGGGGAGGGCGGCGTGCCAGTCGGCGAGGGCGTCGCGATCGCCGTGGGCGGAGAAGCCGGAGAGGGTGGTGATGCGGGCGCGGACGGGGACGGTGTCGTCGCCGAGGTAGGCCTCGTCGATGCCGTCCTGGAGGGCGCGGCCGAGGGTGCCGTAGGCCTGGTAGCCGACGAGGAGGACGTCGGTGCGCGGGTCGTCGAGGTGCTCGCGCAGGTGGTGGCGGATGCGGCCGCCGTTGCACATGCCGGAGCCGGCGATGATGATCGCGGGGCCCTTGCGGTCGACGGCGCGGCGCGAGGCGGCGGCGTCGCGCGCGGCGATCAGGCCGTCGAGCTCGAGCGGGTGATCGCCGCGGTCGAGCTGGGCGAGCGCGGCCTCGTCGTAGCAGCCCGGGTGGCGGCGGTAGATCGCGGTGGCGGACAGCGCGAGCGGGCCATCGATGATCACGGGGATGCGGGTCGAGAGCTCGCCGCGCTCGTGCATGCCGTCGAGCTCGTAGAGGATGTCCTGGGTGCGGCCGAGCGCGAACGCGGGGATCAGGACCTTGCCGCCGTCGCGCAGCGCGCGGGTGACGACGTCGCGGAACGCGGCGCGGGTGGCGGCGCGATCGGTGTGCTGCTTGTCGCCGTAGGTCGACTCGGTGACGACCCAGTCGAGGGCGTGGCGGTCGGCGTCCCAGGTGCGGTTGGGGTCGCGCACGATCGGCGCGCCGGGGACGCCGAGGTCGCCGCTGAACAGGATCGCGCGGTCGGCGCCGGCCGCGGCGTCGCGCCAGGAGACGCGCACCGACGACGAACCGAGGATGTGGCCGGCGTCGAACAGCTCGATCGTGAACGGGCCGAGGGTGCGGGTGTCGCCGTAGCCGCGCAGCGGCTGGAGGTGACGCGTCAGCTCGGCGACCTCGTCGGCGCCGTAGAGCGGCTCGCCGCGCGCGTGCTGCGCGATCTTCACCGAGTCGTCCATGATGATGCGCGCGATGTCGAGCGTCGCGGGGTGGCCGACGACCGGGGCGCGCAGCGCGCCGTCGCGCGCGAGCAGCGGCAGGCGGCCGACGTGGTCGAGGTGGCCATGGGTGAGCACGACGCCGGACAGGCGCGCGGGGTCGAACGGCAGCGGACGCCGGTTCAGCGCGTCGCCGTCGACGCCGTCGAACCGGCCCTGGAACACGCCGCAGTCGACGAGCAGCTCGCCGTCAGGGAGCGCGAGGTGGTAGCAGCTACCGGTGACGCCGCCGGCGGCTCCGCAGAAGGTGAGGCGCGCGGGCATGCGACGACTATCGCACTTGGCACGCCCGGGCGGGCGGGTTACGAAGGCAGCGTGGACCCGGTGACTCCGCGCGACGCCGCGACGGTGATCCTGCTGCGGCAGGCGGACGCCGGCTACGAGGTGTTCCTGCTGCGCCGGCGGCGCGGGGCGTCGTTCATGGGAGGCGCGTTCGTGTTCCCGGGCGGCGCCGCCGATGACGTCGACGGCGAGCTGCGCGTCACCGCCGCGCGCGAGCTGTTCGAGGAGGCGGGCGTGCTGCTCGCGACGGGCGGCGAGCTCGGGGCGGAGGAGCTGGCGGCCGTGCGGCGCGAGCTGCTCGACGGCGCGGCGCTCGCGCCGCTGCTCGAGGCGCGCGGGCTGGCGGTCGACCCGGGCGCGCTGCACTACTTCGCGCACTGGGTGACGCCGTCGATCGAGAAGAAGCGGTTCTCGGCGCGGTTCTACGTCGCCGTGCTGCCGCCGGGGCAGACGCCGTCGTTCGACGATCGCGAGACGGTCGACGAGCGGTGGGTGTCGCCGCGCGCCGCGATCGACCTCGCGGGCGAGCTGGCGCTGCCGCCGCCGCAGCTGCGCACGTTCGTCGAGCTGTGCGAGGCGCCGACGATCGCGGACGTCCTCGCGCTGTGCGAGGCGCGCGCGCGCGCCCCGCACCCGATCATGCCGCGGATGGCGCCGCTGCCGCCGCCGCACGGGTTCGCGCTGCTGCTGCCGTGGGACCCGGAGTACGAGACGCGCGGCACCGGCGACGCGATCCCGATGCCGGCCGGGCACCCGCTGGCGTCGGGACCGACTCGCTTCGTGATGGAGGACCGCGCGTGGAAGCACGTCGACGCACCGGCTGGGACGCGGCAGGGCTAGTCATCTCGCGCGACGGCGGGGACGTGCACGTCCCGCTGCTCGCCGGCGCGATGCACTACTGGCGGGTCGAGCCGCGGCGGTGGCGCGCGTGCCTGCGCGCGCTCGTCGAGCTCGGCGTGCGCCAGGTCGAGACGTACGTGCCGTGGAGCGTGCACGAGGTCGCGGCCGGCAGGTACGACTGGTCCGGCGCGCGCGACCTCGGCGCGTTCCTCGACGCCGCGGGCGAGGTGGGGCTGGGCGCGATCGTCCGCCCCGGGCCGCACTGCAACGCGGAGCTCACCGACTTCGGGTACCCCGAGCGGGTGCTGCGCGACGACGCGATCCGCGCGCGCGCCGCGCACGGCGGGCCGGTGTGGCTGCCGGCGCCGCCGCGGGCGTTCCCGGTGCCGTCGTACGCGAGCGGCCGGTTCCACGCCGAGGTCGCCCAGTGGTACGCGGCGGTGGCGGAGGTCGTCGCGCCACGGCTGGCGCCCGACGGGCCGGTCGTGGCGATCGGCGTCGACAACGAGGCGCAGATGTTCTTCCGCCTCGGCGCGTTCGACCACGACTACCACCCCGAGGCGGTCGCGTGGTGGAGGGAGGCGGGCGGTCACGGCGAGCCGCCGCGGCGGTGGGAGCCCGACGACGCCGCGGCGCAGGCGCGCGCGGTGGCGTGGGTGCGGTTCAAGGACCAGCTCACGGCGCGCGCGCTCGGCCAGCTGAGCGGCGCACTCGATCGCGCGGGGCTCGGCGGCGTCGCGCGGTTCCACAACCTGCCGCCGGGCGAGCCGTGGTGGAGCGAGCTGCCCGAGGTCGCGCGCGCCGTCGGCGGGCCGGCGGGCATCGACGTCTACGCGGGGCGGCGCGACCTGGCGACGATCCAGCGCCGCGTGCTGCACCTCGTCGGCTCGGCGGACCCGCTGCCGCTGGTGCCCGAGGTCGGCGTCGGGTTCGCGCCGTGGCTGCCGCCGATCGCCGAGGACGAGCAGCAGGACGCGCTGCTCGCGGCGCTGGCGTGGGGCGCGCGCGGGCTGTCCTTGTACATGGGCGTCGGGCGCGACCGCTGGTACGGCGGCGCGATCGCGCCGGACGGCACGCCACGCGCGGCGGCGGCGTGGCTGCGTCCCTTGCTGGCGAGCCTGCGCGAGGTCGAGTGGGAGACGCTGCGCCGGCCCGTCGACGTCGCGCTCGTGGTGTCGCGCGCCGACGCGCGGTGGGGGCTGGCGTCGAGCTGGCTCGATCCGGTGACGCCGGTGGTCGCGGAGATGATCGGCCTGGGGCCGGCGGGCGCGGCGGAGCTGGGGCGCGACGCGGCGGCGGTGCGCCACCGCCGGTGGATCGCGGCGATCGAGCGCGCGCTGGCGCTGGCGCAGGTGCCGTACGTGCTCGTCGACGAGCGCTGCCCGGCCGAGCGGCTCGCGTCGTTCCGCGCGATCGTCGCGCCGACGTTCGCCCGGATCGACCGCGCGCTGGTCGACAAGCTGCGCGCCGCCGTCGACGCCAAGCGCGTCGTGGTGATCGGGCCCGACACGCCGACGCTCGACGAGCTGGGGCAGCCGCTCGACGCCGCCCTGCCCCGCCGCGTCGGGCGGATGCGCGCCGGATCGGTCGACGACATCGAGGGGCTCGCCGAGGACCTCGCCGGCCTGGTCGACGAGCGCGAGGCGTGGACGATCGAGCGCGGCCACGACGTCGACTGCGCGGCGCACGTCGACGCCAGCGGCGCCGCGCGCGCCGTGTTCGTCGTCAATCGCAGCGCGAAGGCCGCGCGCGCCGTCGTGCGCACGCCGGGCAAGGTCGCCGCGCGCGACGCGATCAGCGGCGAGCGGATCGACGGCGGGGACGGGGCGCTCGAGGTCGCGGTCGCGCCGCACACCGTGCGGATGCTCGTCGTCGAGTAGCCCGACGTGCGGGGGTGTGGGGACGGCGACGACGCGCCGCGCGAACGCTGGGGTCAGTCGTGCCGGGGACAATGAGCCCCGGTACAGAAAGGGCTGGCGCCAACCCCGCGGATCGGCGAGATTGGGGACTCGAAGGGGACCGGCCCGCGGCTTGCTGTAGCCACGGGTCGGGAGAACAAGACGATGATCCGCAGGGCCATCCTCAGCACGACACTGTTCATCGCGCTCGGCGCGGCCGCGCTCGTCATGGCGCACGCCGGCGGCGGCAGCGACGTCCAGACCTCGGCGCAGCGCGACGCGGTCCAGGACGCCCTGGCGCTGCGCGCCGCCGCGCGCTGACCGGCTGCCGGCGACTAGAAGAAGTAGTAGTGGACGCCGCCGGCGCCCACGAAGTCGCTGGTGAGCGCGAAGTCGTACGCGCCCCCGATCGAGTCCGAGGCGCTGATCGACAGGCCGCCGGTGAAGCTGAGCGCGACGTTCGACGTGACGAACGCGCGGATCTGGAAGCCGGGCTCGATGAACAGCGCGGTGGTGTCGTCGGCGGGCGCGGGGTTGTCGAACAGGCCGACGCCGAAGCTGCCGCCGACGCCGAAGTCGGACATCGCGGTCGAGTGGATGTGGTAGTAGAAGCGCGCGCCGAGCTCGACGATCGAATTGTCGTCGCCCTCGTTGTCGTAGTAGCCGAGGAAGCCGCCGACGTGGAACTCGCCCATGTCGTAGTTGACCGACAGGCCGCCGAGCCCGCTGGTCTGGAACTCGCCGCCGACGCCGGGCGAGCCGGAGCTGCCGCCCGCCCACGCGGGGGTCGACAGGGCGCAGAGCGACGCGACGGACGCGACGGTGAACAGGATGTTCTTCATGCCGGCAGGTTCCCCGGGGTCGGGCCGGTTTTCAAGCGCGCGCGGGCGCAGTAGGCTGGGCCACCGTGCTTGCGCCCGATCTCGCGCTGACCGACCTCGACGGGCGCCACTGGGCCAACTGGTACGCGCTGCTGGCGCCGCCGCGTGTGATCGATCGCCCACGCTGGGCGCTGGTCGTCCTCGAGTCCTCGGCCCCGGTGCGGGTGGCGCGCGTGATCGTCGCCGGCGACGGCGCGCGCGGCGCGATCGACCCGGCCGAGATCACGCTGACGTCGCTGGAGCACCGCCACCTGGCGGGCCTGGCGCGCGCGCTCGACGTCGGCGCGGTGATCGCGCTCGAGCACGACGCGCTCGCGCGGCTGTCCGCCGAGGTCGAGCGCCAGCTCTCGCTCGATCAGGACCTCGTCGCGCAGGGGCTGGTCGTGCTGCGCGCGCTCAAGCGGATGGCGGGGCACGGGGTGTGGTCCGAGCCGCACCTGCTGGACCTGTTGCCCGCGCCCGCGTACGAGCCGATCCAGCGCACGTTCGACCTGCTGATCCCCGACGGCACCGCGATGGCGGCGTACGTCATCGAGGACGATCGCAGCGCGGTCCACGCGTCGATCATCGCGGTCAAGCGCGACGGCGACGTCGTCGCGGCGGCGACGCACCAGGCGATCGCGGACGTGGTGAGCGAGGCCGCGCTCGCGCGCGACTGGCGCAGGCAGTACAAGCGGGTGCTCGCGGGCGTCGAGGAGCGGTTCGCCAGGCCCAGCGTCGCGCTGTTCCTCGAGCGCGACACGCTGCTGCGCGTGCTGACCGGGCCCGGCGACCAGCTGGGGCGCGAGCTCAACGCGAAGAACCTGGTGATCGATCCGGCGCCGGCGTGGCTGCTCGGCCTGCTCGGCGGCGCGACGGTCGCGGCGATCGCGACGCGCGGCGCGCGCGCGCTGGCCGCGATGCTGCCGTCGTCGGCGCGCGAGCGCGCCACCGGCCTGGCGCAGCGCGCGCAGTCGGCGATGAAGGAGTCCGGCGCCCACCCGTTCGCGCTGCTCGGCTTCGACCCGCTCGAGCTGTGGGCGAGCGTGAAGCACTTCTACCGGCGCTGAGCCTGGCGGCGGTCGGCCGGCGCGCGCGCTACGACTCGTCGGCGACGACGCCGCCGTCCTTGGTGCGGTAGCGGGCGGCGCAGCCCGCGCACGTCATCCGGCCGGTGCCGTCGGCGTGCGGCAGGCGCTCGCCGCACCGGCACATCCAGCCGATCCATCCCGCCGGGACGCCGACGACGATCGCGTGGGGCGCGACGTCGTGGCGCACGACCGCGCCGGCGCCGATGAACGCGTGCTCGCCGATCGTCACGCCGCACACGATCGTCGCGTTGGCGCCGATGCTGGCGCCGCGCTTGACCACCGTCGGCGTGAACGCGGGGCGGCGCGAGATGTGGGCGCGCGGGTTGTTGACGTTGGTGAACACGGCGCTCGGCCCGACGAACACGTCGTCCTCCAGCGTGACCCCGTCGAACACCGAGACGTTGTTCTGGACGCGGCAGCCGTCGCCGATCGAGACGTCGGCGATGAAGCACCCCTGGCCGATCACGCACCGCGCGCCGATCCGCGCGCCCGGCATGACGTGGGCGAAGTGCCAGACCTTGGTGCCGGCGCCGAGGCGCGCGCCGGGGTCGACGACCGCCGACGGGTGGACGAAGGGCTCGGTGCCATCAGACATGGGCGCTACGATGCCCCGCCTCGTGCCCAAGCGTCCACCCCGCGTCGACCGTGAGCTGCCCGTCCCCGCCGATCTGCGAGGCGACGAAGCGGCTTCGGTCCGGGCGTGGGAGGGCGCGGGCGGCGTGCTGTGGCGCGCGGACGCGCTCGCGCTGCTGCGCGCCCTGCCCGACCGCTCGGTCGACCTCGTCGTCACCGACCCGCCCTACGCGATCGGCAAGGCCGACTGGGACGAGTTCGACTCGCTCGACGCCTACGTCGACTGGTGCGACGGCTGGCTGGCGGAGGTGGCGCGCGTGCTGGCGCCGCACGGCTCGGCCTACGTGTGCGGGTTCTCGGAGATCCTGGCCGACGTCAAGGCGCGGTCGGCGCGGCGGTTCGCGGCGTGCCGGTGGCTGATCTGGGCCTACCGCAACAAGGCGAACCTCGGCCGCGACTGGGGCCGCTCGCACGAGTCGATCCTCCACCTCCGCGCGGCGCGGACCACGAAGATCGACGTCGACGCGGTGCGCGTGCCGTACAACGGCCACACCACGCGCTACCCCGAGCGCGCGCAGGCGGTGAGCTCGCAGTACGGCCGCGGCCAGGCGCGCGCCGACCGCTGGCAGCCGCACCCGCTCGGCGCCAAGCCGCGCGACGTGATCGAGGTGCCCGTGCTGTGCAACGGCATGGGCGAGAAGACGCCGCACGCGACGCAGAAGCCCGAGGCGCTGATCGAGAAGCTGGTGCTCGCGTCGAGCGCGCCGGGCCAGCTCGTCGTCGACCCGTTCGTCGGCTCGGGCACGACGGCGGTGGTCGCGGCGCGCCTGGGGCGCCGGTGGATCGCCGGCGACGCCGACGCGCGATACGTCGGGGTCGCCCGGGACCGGCTGCGCGCGCTCGACGCGCAGCCGGCGATCCGCCTCGGCGGCGCTACAGCGCCGGCGTGATGCCCATCTCGGTCAGCAGGTGGTCGGCGCCGTCGACGGCGTCCATCACCCACAGCGCGTAGCGGATGTCGCAGGCGATCGTGCGGTTGCGCTCGCCGCGGAACACGACGTCGGAGGCCAGGCCCTCCTTGTTGCCGTCGAACGCCAGGCCGATCAGCTCGCCCTTGCCGTTGAGGATCGCCGAGCCGGAGTTGCCGTTGGTGATGTCGAGGTCGGACAGGAAGTTCACCGGGACGACCCCGCCGGCGTCGGCCGACGCGTACGGCCCCCAGTTCCTGGACGCGATCGCGTCGAGCAGCGCCTTCGGCGCGTCGAACGGCGCCTCGCCGGTGTTCTTCGCGGGGATCTGGGTGACGTTCGTGAACGGGGCGTAGACCTCGGCGCCGGCCGACGGCGCGTAGCCGCGGACCGTGCCGTAGGAGATGCGCAGCGTGCTGTTGGCGTCCGGCGCGGTCATCCCGCCCGTCGACTGCAGCAGGCCGGTCAGGTACGCCGGGTACAGCGTCGCGAGCTCACCCGACCAGCGGTCCGCGCGCGCCTCGTTGTCGAGCACCGTCGGCAGCAGCGCGAGCGCGAGCTTGACGAACGGGTCCTTCGACTTCGCCGCCGCCTTGGGCGTGCCCTTCATCAGCGCCATCCGCGCGTCGAGGTCGACGACCTTGGTCTGCGCGTACCAGGCGTCGAGGGTCTTGTCGATCAGCTTGGTGTCGACCTTCGCGCCCTTCTTGGCGCCGAGCATCTTGCCGAGCCACGGGCGGTCGGCCTCGGGCAAGGCCATCGCGCGCAGCATCATCATGCGCAGCGTCGCGCGATCGATCGTCGCGTCGAACTGCTTGGCGAACGCCTGGTGCTGCGCCTCGAAGTTGCGGCGGTCGCGCTCCTGGTAGCCGAGGCGGCGCTCGGCGTCCGGCTTCTGCTGCTCCATCGACCAGCGCAGCGTGCTCATCGCCGCCTGCAGCAGGCGCGAGCCGCCGACGACGTCCTTCCACGCCTCCTCCTTGGCCTCGATCGACCACATCTCGTTGAGCTTGGCCTCGACCGCGTCGAGCGCGGCGACGTAGCCGGCGCGCGACGCGTCGGCCGCCGCCCACGCGCGGAACGCCTTCTCCGCGGCGTCCTTGTCGGCGATCAGCGTGCCGTCGGCGAGGCCGGCCTGGATGCCCTGGGTCTTCTCGAGGAAGTTCTGGGTGCGCTGGCGCGCGACGCCCGCCTTGATCGCGGTCTCGCCGCCGCGCGTCTCCATGTCGGCGAGCAGCGCCATCATCTGCTCGGACTTCTCGATGAACCGCGGGTTCGACCACTCGACCGAGCGGCGCAGCTCGGCCGCGAGCTGGAGGCGGTTGGTGCGGCCCGGGTACCCGGTGACGAACACCAGATCGTGGGGCTGCACGCCGGCGGGCTGGACCTTGAGGAACGCGGCCGGCTTGAACGGGACGTTGTCGGGCGAGTAGTCGGCGGGCTTGCCGTCCTTGCCGACGTACGCGCGCAGGAACGAGAAGTCGCCGGTGTGGCGCGGCCACTCCCAGTTGTCGATCTCGCCGCCGTAGTTGCCGATCGAGCGCGCCGGGACGTAGACGAGCCGGACGTCGCGGATCTCGAGGTACTCGGTGAGCTGCCACTCGGCGCCGCCGAACACCTTGCTGACCCGGCACTTCACCTCGGGGCGATCCTGCTCGCACGCGGCGAGCAGCGCCTTCTCGCGGCGGTCGATCTCGTCGTGGCGCGCCTTGCCGTCGGCGATCGCGTCGACGCCGCCCATGATGTCGGCGGTGATGTCGGTGATCTTCTGCGCGACCATCACCTTCTGGGTCGGGCCCGACGGCAGCTCGTCGGCGCGGGTCTTCGCGAGGAACCCGTGCTCGACGAGGTTGTTCTCGGGGGTCGAGTTGAGCTGGAGGTCGCGCTGGACGCAGTGGTGGTTGGTGACGACGAGGCCGTCCGGCGAGACGAACGACGCCGAGCAGCCGCTGACGTTGACGATCGCCGCGAGCGGCGCGGCCTTCGTGTCGGCGAGCGCGGTCGGCTCGATCTGGATGCCGAGCGCGGTGAGCTGCGCGGCGTGGTCCTTCATCTGGCGCGGCATCCACATGCCGCCCGGGTTCTCGAACGCCTGGCGCGCGAGCAGCGCGGGGTCCGGCTGGACCACCGTGCCGACGATCTCGCCGCCGGCGCCGCCGGTGCCGTCACCGCCCGTGCCGCCGCCCGTGGTCTTCGTCTGGGAGCCGCCGCAGGCCGCGGCGAAGAGGAGGGTCGCGAACGCCGTTTTCCGGATCATGCCGGGCGGCATAGCAGACCCCGTCGCGGAGATCGCCTGCGACACCGCTGCGACACCGCCCACAGCGGTTGACAGCAGCCGCGCCCGCAATCATCGCCTCAACCGCGGCGCGCCGCGTCAAGTCATCGATGTCGCGGAGATCTCGGCCAGCGCGCGCCTGCGAGCGTGCGGACTTCAGGCGTCGCGCAGGACGTCGTCGAGCGTGGTCGCCGCGACCGCGCGCTCGATCCACCGCAGCAGCGTCGGCGCGCCCGCGGCCTCGAGCCGGGCGACCGCCTCCGGCGACAGCTCGCCGAACCGGAGGCGGAGCAGCTGCTCGAGCCCGGCGCGCAGGCCTTCCTCGCGGCCTTCCTCACGGCCGCGCTGGAGCCCCTGCTCGAGGCCTCGCTGCATCCCTCGCTGGATCAGGTGTTCTTCCATCGTTGCCATGGGTTCCTCGAGCGGTGGAGCGATGTCGATGATCCGCTGGCGGAGCTGCCGGAACGATGCGTCGCCGGCGACCCTCAGAATGTAGCGCACGATGACGTCGATGTCCGAGCGGCTCGCGGTCGCGGCAAGGGCGCGCACCTCGTCGGCCCACGCGTCGAGGTGCGCGCCGAGCGCCCCCGAGTCTCGACCGTCGCGGAGGACCCACAGCGCCACCTTGGGGAACGGCGGGAGCGGCCGCTGCCGCAGGCTGTCGTCGGACACGGCCGCGAGGTCGTCGACGATGAGCTCGACCTCCGGGACGAAGCGAGCCAGCTCGGGGAGCTCGTCGAGGCCGTCGATCAGCTCGTGGAGTCGGCGCGGCGCGCTCCACCCTCGGTCGCCGTGGTGGACGACGATCGTGACGACCGGAGGGAGCGACTGCAGCGAGGGCTGCTCGCGCAGCACGGCCTCCCAGATCCGCTGCACGTACGTGAGCATGCGCCACGGCATCCAGCGGTCGGGCTGGCTCTGGTGCTCGACCAGGAAGTACAGGTAGACGGGCGCGGCCTCGGGCCGACCGCGCCGCGGCGCCCGGAACAGCAGGTCGACGTGGGAGGCCGACATCTCCGGGTCGACGAAGCTCGAGGGCGACAAGGTGAGCGCGTCCAGATCGAGCTGATCGATCACCGACGCGGGCAGGATGCTGCGCAGCTCGGAGGCGGCGTGCGCCGGCACGCTGAACACGCGCTTGAACAGGCCATCGTGGTCGCCCATCGCGGCCACCTATCGCCGGCGGGCGGGGGCGGTTGCGTCGCGATCAGTCGAAGTTGAAGTTGGCGAAGAAGTCCTTCACCTCGGTCGCGGGGACCTTCTCGCGCGCGAGCTCGGCGAGGTCGATCACCTCGAGCAGCTCGTCGGGCAGCTCGAGCAGGAACCGCGACGGGGTGCGCGGCACGGTGCGGCCGCGGGTCAGCCGGGTGCACGCGCGCGTGATGTAGAGCTTCTGCTGGGCGCGGGTGATGCCGACGTAGCACAGCCGCCGCTCCTCGCTGACGTCGGTCGCGTGGTCGGGGTCGATCACGTCCGTGACCTGCGGCTGCAAGGTGCGCGCGTGCGGCAGCAGCTCCTCCTCGAGCCCGACCATGAACACGACCGGGAACTCGAGGCCCTTGGCGCCGTGGAGCGTGGTGAGGACGATCTTGTCGCCGGCCTCGTCCTTGTCGTCCTTGTCGCTCTGCAAGGACAGGTGGCGCAGCAGATCGGCGAGCGCGTCGCGCCCGCCGCCCTTGGCCTCGTGGCGGGTCAGCGTGCCGAACAGGCCCTCGACGTTGTCGATCCGCCGCTGCGCCGCGGCCAGGCTGGGCGAGGCGCCGCGCAGGTCGTCGTAGAGCGCGATCTCCTCGACCAGCGCCCGCGTCGCGGCGACGACGCCGGTGGCGAGGCGCTCGCGCAGCCGCGTGATGATGTCGACGAAGTCGGCGAGCGCGGTGCGCGTCGAGGCGCGGACGTCGAGCTCCGCCGCGGCCGCCTCGTCGCTCTGCGCCGCGGCCTTGAGCACCTCCCACATCGAGGTGTGGCGCGCCTGGGCGCGCGCCGCGAGCTTCTCGAGCGTCGTCGCGCCGATGCCGCGGGCGGGGTAGTTGATGATCCGGCGCAGCGCGAGCTCGTCCTTGCCGTTGAGCGCCAGGCGCAGGTACGCGATGAGGTCCTTGACCTCCTTGCGCTCGAAGAACTGCTGGCCGCCGTACATCGTGTACGGCACGTCGTGGGCGCGCAGCTCCTCCTCGAGCAGCTTGGCCTGCAGGTTCGAGCGGTAGAGCACCGCGAGGTCCTGCCACCGCCGCCCGGCCTCCTGCAGCCGGCGCGCCTCCTGCGCCACCCACTTGGCCTCGGTCTCGACGTCGGGCGCGACCGCGTGGGTGATCAGCTCGCCCTGGCCCTTGTCGGACCACAGCGTCTTGCCGTGGCGCTTGGTGTTGTTCGCGATCACCGCGTTGGCCGCGGCGAGGATCGTCTTGCTCGAGCGGTAGTTCTGCTCGAGCTTGACGATCTTCGCGCCGGGGAACATCTCCGCGAACCGCAGGATGTTGGTCGGGTCCGCGCCGCGCCAGCTGTAGATCGACTGGTCGTCGTCGCCGACGACCATCAGGTTGCCGTGGTCGGCGACGAGGTGCTGGACCAGCAGCAGCTGGGCGCGGTTGGTGTCCTGGTACTCGTCGACCATGACGAACCGAAACCGCGCGCGCCACCGGTCGCGGACCTCGGCGACGGTGTCGAGCAGGCGCACCGGCTCGGTGATCAGGTCGTCGAAGTCGAACGCGGCGAACCCGCGCAGCGCCTCCTGGTAGAGCGGGTAGACCTTCGCCGTGATGACGTCGTAGTCGTCGGCCTCGTTGGCCTTCGCCGCGGCGTAGGCCTCGGGCGCGATGAACCCGTTCTTCGCGAGCGAGATCCGGGTGAGGATCGCCTTGACGTCGAACCGGCGGTCGGCGCCGTCGTTGCCGACGCGGCGCAGGATCTCGCGCACGACGCCGAGCTGGTCGGCCTGGTCGTAGATCGCGAACCCGCGCGGGAACCCGAGCGCCTCGCGCTCCTGGCGCAGCATCCACAGGCCCATGGCGTGGAACGTGCCGATCGTCAGCTCGCGCGCCACCTTGCCGTTCTTGAGGATGTGCGCGACGCGCTCGCGCATCTCCTCGGCGGCCTTGTTGGTGAAGGTGACCGCGGCGATCGCCTTGGCCGGGATGCCCTGGTCGATCAGGTGCGCGATCCGGTGCGTGATCACGCGGGTCTTGCCCGAGCCGGCGCCCGCCAGCACCAGCAGCGGTCCGCCGCCATGGCTGGCGGCCTCGCGCTGCGGCGGATTGAGCATGCTGAGATCCATCGCGCGGGAGGACGCACGCTACGCAACGCGAGCGGACGCCGTCAAGCTATCCTGCGGCCGTGGTCCCCCCCGACGACGATCACGCCGCGCGCTACGACGAGCTCGTCGCGGCGATCGCGCGCGAGCTCCCGGGATTTCGCATCGTTCGCAAGGACCGCTCGCGCCTGCAGCGCGCGATCCACCGCGCGCTCGTGGTCGTCACCTTCGGCGGGATGCGCGCGTACCTCGACGGCTACCAGACGACGATCGGCAAGACGGTCTACGTCACCGCGGACTGGGACGAGCGCGACCCGCTCGAGCGCTATGTCACGCTGCGCCACGAGGCCGTCCACCTGCGCCAGTTCCGCCGCTACACCCTGCCGGGGATGGCGCTGCTCTACGTGCTGCTCCCGCTCCCGATGGGGCTGGCGTGGTTCCGCGCGCGCCTCGAGCAGGAGGCGTACGCCGAGTCGATCCGGGCCGCGGCCGAGGTGTGGGGCCCGGCCCGGCCCCGCGACCCGGCCTACCGGGCGCATATCGTCGGTCAGTTCCTGGGCCCGTCGTACGGGTGGATGTGGCCGTTCCGGCGGTCAGTCGAGGCCTGGTATGACCGGGTCCTGGACTCCCTTCCGGCTACCCCGCCGCCCGCGCCATGAAGTGGCATCCTGGCGGCGGCCTCAGTAGGATGGCCCACACGTGAACGACCCGATCATCGGTATCGACCTGGGGACGTCGAACACCGTCGTGGCGGTGACCGGCGACGACGGTCAGCCTCGGGTGCTGCCCGACGACAACGGCTACAAGATCCAGCCGTCGGTCGTGTCGTTCCACCCCAACGGCAGCGTGATCGTCGGGGCGGAGGCCAAGCAGCGGCGGATCATCGACCCGCGCAACACCGTGTACTCGGTCAAGCGGCTGATCGGCCGGCCGTTCAAGGCCAAGGAGATCGCGACGGCCCAGGCCCGGATGCCGTTCACGATCAAGGAGGGCGTCAACCAGCAGCCGGTGATCGTCACCCGCGCCGGCGAGTTCGCCATCCCCGAGATCTCGGCGATCGTCCTCGACCACGTCCGCAACATCGCCAAGAAGCAGCTCGGCCAGGACGTCCACCGCGCCGTCGTGACGGTGCCGGCCAACTTCGTCGACTCGCAGCGCTCTGCCACCGCCACGGCGGGCGCGATCGCCGGGTTGACGATCGTCCGCGTGCTCAACGAGCCGACCGCGGCGGCGCTCGCCTACGGCCACCTGCACCAGCTCAACCGCCGGATCGCCGTGTTCGACTTCGGCGGCGGCACGTTCGACATCACCGTGCTCAACCTCGAGGACCAGGTCTACGAGGTGCTCGGCACCGCCGGCGACACGTTCCTCGGCGGCGACGACATCGACGAGCGCCTGGTCGAGCACATGGCCCAGGTGTTCCTGGAACAGTCGCGCGTCGACCTGCGCGAGCACGAGCTGGCGATGATGCGGCTGCGCGCCGTCGCCGAGCAGACCAAGATCGAGCTGTCGCGGCGGACGCGGGCGATCGTCAAGATCGACGAGATCGCGTACGGCCCCGGCGGCGCGCCGCTCGACCTGCAGCTCGAGATCACCCGCGACGAGCTGATCGGCAAGACCCGCGACATCATCGAGCGCGCGTTCCCGGTGTGCGAGGAGGCGCTGCGGGTCGCGAGCCTGCGCGTCGGCGACGTCGACGACGTCGTGCTCGTCGGCGGCACGACCAAGATCCCGTACGTGCGCGAGCGCGTCGCGGCGTTCTTCGGCAAGCAGCCGCGCACCGACGTCAACCCCGAGGAGGCGGTCGCGATCGGCGCGGCGCTCCAGGCCGAGTCGCTGCAGCGGCTGCTCGGCGGCGGTCGCCGCCAGACCGCGCGCTCGGCCGCCGCGCCGCCGGGCTCGCCGCTGCCGCCGAGGCCGCCCACCGCGCCACCGCCGATGGGCACGCCGGGCCGGACGACCGCGCCGCGCATCGCCACGGATCCGATGACCACGCCCGAGGCGACGACGCCCGAGGTCAAGCGGACGACGGCGCCGATGGGCGTCCCGGTGCAGGCGCGGACCCGCACCGAGCGGGTCGCCGCGCCGGGCGAGGCGGTCGACCGGATCCCGGGGATCCCGGGCGCCCGTCCCGGGACCGCCCCGGGCGTCGCCGGCGCCGCGCCGCTGGGTCGGATCACCCGCCCGGGCGCCGCGCCCGCGCCGCCGCCGCCCGCCGCCGCGCTCGGCCGCACGATGATGGGCGTGCCCGCCGGCCCCGGCGCGCAGCCGCCCGGGCAGCCCCCCGGACAGGACGAGACGTTCGACGAGAGCACGGACCTGCGCACCAACCCGGCGCACCGCCCGGGCTCGAAGGGCGGGGGCGCGGTCGGCGCCGCCGACGCCGACGCCGACGCCGACGAGATCACGCTGATGCCGCCGGCGCCGGGCGCGGCGGCGCAGCGCCCGGCGATGATGCCGGCGCAGATGCCGACGATGATGATGGACGGTGGGCCTGCGGCGCAGGCCCAGGCCCAGGCGCCCACGCTGCACGGCGCGATGAGCCCGCTACCGCCGGCCGGGCCGTCCCAGGCGCCCACGCTCATGGGCGCGCAGGCCCCGACCATGACCGGCGTGCCGTCGATGGCCATGGGCGGGCCGATGCCCCGCGCCGCCGCCCCGACGGTCGTCGACGTCACGCCGCGCGGGCTCGGCATCGGCACCGTCGCCGGCTACTGCGAGGAGCTGATCCGCCGCAACTCGCGCGTGCCGACGGAGATCAAGCGCAACTTCACGACGTCGCGCGACAAGCAGCAGAGCGTTCGGATCCGCGTGTGCCAGGGCGAGTCGCGCCGGATCGACGACAACCTGATCCTCGGCGACCTCGTGCTCGACGGCCTCGAGCCACGCCCGCGCGGCGAGACGACGATCGAGGTCACGTTCACGATCGACCACAGCGGCATCCTCCAGGTCCGCGCGCGCGACGCCCGCACCGGCCGCGAGCAGCGCGCCAGCCTCGACATCCTCGGCGCGCAGTCCGCGGCCGAGGTCGACAAGGCGAAGAACCGGCTTCGCGAGCTGCGGTCGTAGCCGCGGCGGGCCGCCGCGCGAAAGCCGCGCACGCCGAACCGACGTCACGTGCTACAAGGGCTCGTGGCGCCGCGCCAGGCTCGCATCGAGCGGAACACCAAGGAGACCCAGATCACCGTCGAGCTGACGGTCGACGGGTCCGGCAGCCGGACGATCGACACGCCGCTGCCGTTCTTCACCCACATGCTGGACGCGTTCGCGCGCCACGGCGTGTTCGACCTCGCCCTCACCGCGCGCGGCGACATCGAGATCGACGGCCACCACACCGTCGAGGACACCGGGCTCGCGCTCGGCGCCGCGTTCAAGGACGCGCTCGGCGATCGCGCCGGCCTGGTCCGCTACGGCTGGGCGACCCTGCCGATGGACGAGACGCTCGTGACGTGCGCGGTCGACTTCTCCGGGCGCCCCGCGTTCGTGTGGAAGGTCGACGCGCTCGACGGCAAGTGGATCGGCACGTTCGACTGCGAGCTCGCCAAGGAGTTCTTCGCCGCGTTCACCCAGCGCGCCGAGTGCAACCTCCACGTCGTGCTCCACCACGGCGGCAACGCGCACCACGTCATCGAGTGCATCTTCAAGGCGTTCGCCCGCGCGGTCGACGCGGCGACGCGGCTCGACCCGCGGCTGGCGGGCGCGGTGCCGTCGACCAAGGGCACGCTGACGTCGTGATCGCCGTCGTCGACGTCTGCTCCGGCAACCTGCGCTCCGTCGAGAAGGCGCTCGCCCACGTCGGCGGCGCGCCGGTGGTCACGCAGGATCCGGACGTCATCCGCCGCGCCGACAAGGTCGTCGTCCCCGGCCAGGGCGCGTTCGGCGCGTTCACGGCGGGCCTGGCCGAGCGCGGGCTCGAGGGCGCGCTACGCGAGGCGCTCGCCGCCGGCAAGCCGTTCCTGGGGATCTGCCTCGGTCTGCAGGTGCTGTTCGACGACAGCGAGGAGCAGGGCCCGGTCGCAGGGCTCGGGCTCGTCCCCGGCCACGTCGTGAAGTTCCGGCCGGCGGCGCACGAGGATCACCTCAAGGTGCCACACATCGGCTGGAACCCGGTGCGGCGCGTCGGCCACGCCGGGGACCCGATGCTCGCCGGCCTGCCCGACGAGGCGCACGTCTACTTCGTCCACAGCTACTACGTCGTGCCGTCCGACCCGTCGGTGACCGTGCTCGATTGCGAGCACGGCGTGCGGTTCTGCGCCGCGGTCCGCAAGGACAACCTGTTCGCCTGTCAGTTCCACCCCGAGAAGAGCCAGCACGTCGGCCTGCGGCTGCTGGCCAACTTCGTCGAACGGGCGTAAGACCGGACCAGCGCGATGAAGATCTTCCCAGCGATCGATCTGCTCGGTGGCAAGGCGGTCCGGCTCGTCGGCGGGCGGCGCGAGGAGGCGACCGTGTTCCACGACCGCCCCTGGGAGCTCGTGGCGGAGCTGGCGGACGCCGGCGCCGAGCGCATCCACGTCGTCGACCTCGACGGCGCGTTCGCCGGCGCCCAGCACCACCACGACCTCGTCCACAAGATCCTCGAGGCGTCGCCGGTGCCGGTGCAGGTCGGCGGCGGCATCCGGTCGCTGTCCGCGGCCGAGGCCGTGCTCGCCGCCGGCGCGCGGTTCGTCGTGCTCGGCACCGCCGCGGTCAAGGAGCCGGGGATGGTCCATACGCTGTGCCACGCCCATCCCGGCCGCATCGTCATCGCGGTCGACGCGCGCGACGGCGTCGTCACCGTCGAGGGCTGGGTCGAGAGCGCCGGGCTGACCGCGCTCGAGCTCGGGCGCCGCGCCGAGGCGTGGGGCGCCCACGCGCTGCTGTACACGGACGTCGCGCGCGACGGCACGCACGCCGGCCCCAACGTCGCGGCGACCGCCGCGCTCGCCGCGGGCGTCGGGATCGACGTCTACGCCTCGGGCGGCGTGTCCTCGCTCGACGACCTCCGCGCGCTCGCCGCCGCCGGGCTGCCCGCGGTCATCGTCGGGCGCGCGCTCTACGATCGCCGGTTCACGCTGGCCGAGGCGATCGCCGCGGGCCGCGGAGCCTGATCGCCGATGCTCACGCGGCGCATCATCCCGTGCCTCGACGTCAAGGACGGCCGCGTCGTCAAGGGCACCAACTTCATCGCGCTGCGCGACGCCGGCGACCCGGTGGAGCAGGCGCGCGCGTACGACGCCCAGGGCGCCGACGAGGTGTGCTTCCTCGACATCTCGGCCTCGCCCGAGGGCCGCTCGACGCTGATCGACGTCGTCGCGCGCACCGCGGACTGCGTGTTCGCGCCGCTCACCGTCGGCGGCGGCGTGCGCGAGGTCGACGACGCCCAGCGGCTGCTCGAGGCCGGCGCGGACAAGATCTCGATCAACACCGCCGCGATCCGCAACCCGCGGCTCGTCGCCGACGCCGCCGCGCGGTTCGGCAACCAGGCGATCGTGGTCGCGGTCGACGCGCGACGCCGACGCGACGCCTCCGGCACCTGGGAGGTGTTCAGCCACGGCGGGCGCACGCCCGAGGGGCTCGACGCGCTGGCGTGGTGCCGCCAGGTCGCCGAGCTCGGCGCCGGCGAGATCCTGCTGACGTCGATGGACCGCGACGGCACGCGCAGCGGCTACGACCTCGAGCTGGTCCGCGCCGTGGTCGACGCGGTCTCGGTGCCGGTGATCGCCTCGGGCGGCGTCGGCCAGCTGTCCGACCTCGCCGACGGCCTGACGATCGGCGGCGCCGACGCCGTGCTTGCGGCGTCGATCTTCCACTACGGGCACCACACGATCGGCGAGGCCAAGACGTTCCTCGCCGCCCGCGGCATCCCGGTGCGCCCGCCGGGCGCCTGAGCCAAGCGAGGTTCCCATGGCGACTCCCGACGACACGCACGTGACGACCGAGCCCGCGTGGGACGAGCGCGGCCTGGTGCCCGCGATCGTCCAGGACGCGACCACCGGCGCCGTCCTGATGATGGCGTGGATGAACCGCGAGGCGCTCGCGCTCACCCGCACCACCGGCGAGGTCACGTTCTGGTCGCGGTCGCGCCAGGCGCTGTGGAAGAAGGGCGAGACCTCGGGCAACGTGCTGCGGCTGGTCGAGCTGCGGCTCGACTGCGACGCCGACACGCTCCTCGTCCGCGCCACCCCGGCCGGCCCGTCGTGCCACACCGGCCGCACCGCCTGCTTCTTCAACGTCGTCGCGCCCGCACCCGGCGACGGCGGTGACGCCCCGCGCGTCGACCAGGGCGTGCCCGCCGCCGCGCCCGCGTCGATCCTCGACACGCTCGCGCGCGTGCTCGAGGCGCGCCGCGACCACGCCACCGGCGAGAAGAGCTACACCCGGTCGCTGCTCGACGGCGGGTTCCCGAAGATCCTCGGCAAGATCGCCGAGGAGCACGGGGAGCTCGCGGCCGAGCTCCCCGACGGCGACGAGCACGACGTCGTCCACGAGACCGCGGACCTGTTGTTCCACGTCATGGTCGGCCTGGTCGCGCGCCGCATCCCGGTCGCCGCGGTGTGGGCCGAGCTCGGCCGGCGGTTCGGGATCGGCGGCCACGTCGAGAAGGCCGCGCGCCCGCCCAAGCCGGAGCCCGCCGGGTGACCGCGGAGCGGGTCCTCGGCCCGTCGGGGACGCTGGCCCAGGCGATCCCGCACTACGAGGACCGGCCCGAGCAGCGCGCGATGTCGACCGCGGTCGCGCGCGCGCTCGACGAGGGGCGGCCGCTGCTGGTCGAGGCCGGCACCGGCACCGGCAAGACGCTGGCGTACCTGGTGCCCGCGCTCGCCTCGGGCAAGCGCGTGATCGTGTCGACCGGCACGCGCACGCTGCAGGACCAGATCGCGCGCCAGGACGTGCCGCTGCTGCGCGGCATCGTCGGTCGGCCGTTCACCGCGGTCACGCTCAAGGGCGTGTCGAACTACGTGTGCCGGCGGCGGCTGGTCGAGGCGCTCGGCACGCGCGGCGAGGTCCCGACCGAGCTGGCGAACCTCGCCGAGTGGGTCGACGACACGACGACCGGCGACCGCGCCGAGGTCGAGTGGCTCGCCGAGGACGCGCCGGTGTGGGCCGACGTCACGACGACGCCGGACACGCGGCTGGGGCCGCGCTGCCCGTACTTCGAGTCGTGCTTCGTCACGCTGGCGCGGCGGCGCGCCGAGAAGGCCGACCTGATCCTGGTCAACCACCACCTGTACTTCGCGGACCTGTCGCTGCGCGCGGCGTACCCGGGCGCGCGCGTGCTGCCGGAGCACGACGCGGTCGTGTTCGACGAGGCGCACCAGCTCGAGGACGTCGCGACCGAGCACTTCGGCGCCAAGATCTCGACCCAGCGGCTCGGGCTGCTCGTGCGCGACGCGCGCGCGGCGCTGCTCGGCGCGGGCCCGCTGTTCGCGAAGCACCGGCCGTACCACGCCGCCGCGGAGGAGCTGGTGATGACGGTCGAGCGCGCCTCGATCGGGCTGTTCGCGCGGCTGCGCGAGGCGCTGGTGCAGGGCGGCGCCGACGCGGGGCGCGTGCCGCTGCGCGACGACCTGCTCACCGTCGGCGACCGCCAGGACGCGTGGTTCCGGCTCGACGCCGCGCTCGAGGACCTGGCGCGCCACGCCGACCTCGAGGCCCAGCCGGCGCCGCCCGACACCGACGAGACGCCGGAGGAGATCGCGCAGCGCGAGCACGCCGCGTCGGTGGCGCGGCGCGCGCGCGGCGTGCGCGACGACCTGGCGACGATCGCCGAGCAACGCGCAGCGGCCCACGTCTACTGGGGCGAGGTGCGCCCGCACGGCACGCTGTTGTGCGCGTCGCCCGTCGACGTCGCCGACATCGTGCGGCGCCACGTCGTCCACGCCGCGCCGACGCCGGTGTTCACCTCGGCGACGCTGACCACCGCCGGCTCGTTCGCCTACACCCGCGCGCGGCTCGGCCTCGACGAGCCCGACGTCGACGAGCTGGTCGTGCCGTCGCCGTTCGACTACGCGCGCCAGGCGATGCTGTACCTGCCGCGCGACCTGCCGGTGCCGGCGGATCCGGGCTTCTTGCCGGCGGCGTGCGCGCGCATCGCCGAGCTGGTCGCGATCACCGCGGGGCGCGCGTTCGTGCTGTTCACCAGCCACCGCGCGCTGCGCGACGCGCACGCCCGGCTCGCCGGCCTGCCCCACCCGCTGCTGGTCCAGGGCAGCGAGCCGCGCGCCGCGCTGATCGATCGGTTCCGCGCGACGGCCGGCGCGGTGCTGCTCGGCACCGGCTCGTTCTGGGAGGGTGTGGACGTCCCGGGCGACGCGCTGTCGCTGGTGGTGATGGACAAGCTGCCGTTCGCGCCGCACACCGACCCCGTCGTCGCGGCGCGGATGAAGCGCGTCGAGGAGCGCGGCGGCGATCCGTTCGCGGCGATCCAGCTCCCGGCGGCGGCGCTGGCGCTCAAGCAGGGGTTCGGCCGGCTGATCCGCCGGCGCGACGACCGCGGGATCGTCGCGGTGCTCGACCCGCGGATCGTCACGCGCAGCTACGGCCGCGCGTTCCTCGCCAGCCTGCCGCCCGCGCTGCCGCGGACGTCGTCGCTCGAGCCGCTGCGGCGGTGGTGGGCGACGCCGGCCGCGCCGTAGCGCCCGCTCACGTGACGCACGAAAGTTCCGTCGCGACGACGTCCTGCGCCGCGGTCGCGTCGATCAGCGCGCCGAGCGTGACGTCGCGGCCGGGGACGACGTGCGCCTCGCCCAGCAGGTCCGCGACCGGGCGCAACGCGAACGCGCGCTCGTGCAGCCGCGGGTGCGGCACGTCGAGGCGCACGCCCTCGGCGCCGTGCCACCGCACGACGCGCGCGCCCCACAGCAGCACGTCGACGTCGATCGTCCGCGGGCCCCAACGCTGCTCGCGGCGGCGATCGCGCCCGAGCAGCCGCTCGGCCTCGAGCACGGCGTCGAGCAGCTCGCCCGGCGTCGGCGGCACGTCGACGCGCACCGCGATCGCCGCGTTGAGGAACGCGCCCTGCGCGACGCCGCCGACGGGCGCGGTGCGGTAGACGCGCGAGGCGCGCACCGGGCCCCACGCCGCGAACGCCGCCGCGACCGCGGCGAACCGGGCGACGATCGCCGCGTCGTCGCCGACGTTGCCGCCGAGCCCCAGGACGATCGTCTCGGCGCCGCGCATGTCAGTCGCGCGCGGCGACCTCGTTGCGCAGCACGCCGATGCCCTCGATCTCGATCTCGACGACGTCGCCGACCGCCAGGTCGCCGACGCCGGCGGGCGTGCCGGTCGAGATCACGTCGCCGCGCTCGAGCGTCATGTACGTCGAGCAGAACTCGATCAGCGCCGGCACGTCGAAGATCATGTCCGCGGTCGACGAGTCCTGGCGCGTGACGCCGTTGACCCGCGCCTGGACGCGCAGGTTCGACGGATCGAGCCCGGCGACGATCCGCGGGCCGATCGGGCAGAACGTGTCGAAGCCCTTGGCGCGCGCCCACTGGCCGTCGCGCTGCTGCAGCTCGCGCACGCTGACGTCGTTGACGCAGGTGTAGCCGAGCACGACGTCGAGCGCGCGGTCGCGCGACACCCGCGCGCAGCGCTGGCCGATGACGACGCCGAGCTCCGCCTCGTGATCGACGCGCGGGAACCCCGCCGGCCGGCGGATCACGCCGCCGTGCGGGAGCATCGCCGACGGCGGCTTGAGGAACATCAGCGGCTCCGACGGCGGCGTCTTGCCCATCTCGACCGCGTGGGCGCGGTAGTTCACGCCGATCCCGATGATCTTCGACGGGATCAGGTCGATCTCCTCGGGCGCCGCGGTCGAGCCAGCACGCACCAGCGACAGCTTCATGGCGCGTCAGTACCACGCAAACCCACCTCTGGCGCGAGGTAGGCGAGCGGCCACCGCGGCCAGGTCAGGCATGCAATTCGTTGATCGGCCCCGGGGGGCCCCGTAGAATTCCACCGTGGCGAGACGTCCGACGCAGATCGGCCACGCCGGGGCTCCTCTGCGCCTGGTGCCGCTCGCGCCGACGGCGGGCGGGGCGGCGACGTCCGCGCCGCTCATCGAGCAGGAGGACGAGCGCACGACGGTCGAGCAGCCGCCGGAGCCGTCGCCCACCTCCGCGGGCGCGCCGACGGCGTCGCTCGGCGCGGCGCGGCCTGCGCCCGCCGCGACCCGGCCGCCCGCAGCCAAGGCGCCCGCGGGCGACGGCACGATCGACGAGCACTGGGACGACGGCACGACGGTCGACGAGGCGACGATGGCGCAGGCCGAGCCGCCCGGCGCGCAGGCCGGCACCGGCGAGGTCGACGGCGCGGACGAGATGACCGTCGACGAGCCGGGGCGCGGGATGAGCGAGGCGCGGCTGGTCGTGATCGCCGGCAACGACACCGGCCGCGAGTTCGTCCTCGCGCCGACGGGCAAGGCGCTGTCGGTCGGCCGCGCGATGGACAACGACGTCGTGCTCACCGACATCGCGGTGTCGCGCAAGCACCTCGACGTGGTGTGGGAGGGCGGCGCGTGGATCCTCAAGGATCGCGGGTCGGGCAACGGCACGCTGCTCAACGACCGGATCGAGGACGGCGCGTGCCGGCTGCACCACGGCGACCGGATCGAGATCGGCCACACGGTGTTCCGGTTCGATCACCCGGGGAGCGCGCCGGTCGGCCCGCCGATCGCGTGGAGCAGCAGCCAGCAGGATGACGAGGCGTCGACGGTGGCCGGCCGGATGCCGCCGCGGCAGCAGGCGCCGGAGGCCGCCGCCGCGCCCCGCGCGCGGACGGCGTCTCAGGCCCCGCCGCCGCCGCCGGCGAGCAGCGCCGCGGGCCCCGGCGGCCCGGCCGGCGCCGACCGCAAGGCGACGCTGCCGCCGCCGCGCCCGAAGTCGCCGTCGCAGGCGCCGCCGCCCGCGCCCCCCGGCGCCGTGTCGTCGCGGCTCGCGCTGCCCGCCAGCCCGGGCACGCTCGTCGACGAGGCCGCGCGCACGTCGCCGGCGCCGCGCGTCGCCGAGCCGCTGGTGATCGCGCCGATCGGCCCGCCGGATCCGATGCGCCAGATGACGGCCACGGCGCACGTCGCGCCGCTGTCGTACGGCAGCGCGAGCTCGGGCAGCCTGCCGCCGCTCGGCGCGGTGTACGGCCACCCGCCGCTGATCACGTCGCGGCGCCGCAGCGGGCTGATCGCCGCGGCCGTGGGCGGCGGCATTGCCGTGATCGGCATCGTCGCGATGCTGCTCGGCGGGGACGACCCCGCGGCGCCGGGCGGGACGCCGCCGCCGAGCGCCGCGGTCGCCGACGCGAGCCGCGCGGGAGGGACCGCCTCCGCGCTGCCGGCGATCGCGCCGGATCCCGCGGTCAAGGCGCCCGACGGCGACCCGGACGACGACCCGACCGGCGACCCGGACGGCGACCCGACGCCCGACGACCCGACCGGCACCGGCGATGGCACCACGGGGACCGCCGCCGCCACGCCGGACGCCGGCGTCGAGGTCGCGGTGAAGAAGCCCGACCCCGTCGTCAAGAAGCCCGACCCCGTCGTCAAGAAGCCCGACCCCGTCGTCAAGAAGCGCCCCGACCCCGTCGTCAAGAAGCGCCCCGATCCCGTCGTCAAGAAGGACCCGCCGAAGAAGGCGACGAGCGCGGACGCGGCGAAGAAGAAGGCGCAGGCCCTGTACGCGTCGAAGGACTTCAAGGGCGCGGCCGCCGTGCTGCGCGACGCCGCCGGCACCGCCGAGGCCGCCGACGCCGCGGCGCTGCGCCGGCTGGCCGGCGACTACGACCAGCTCGCGACGAGCCTCGCCGCCGGCAACGCGGCCGCCGCGACCAAGCCGACCGACGCGCTCACCGCGTACAAGCGCGCGCTCGCCGCCGACAAGAAGCTCGGCGGCGCGCACGCCTCGATGATCCGCGAGAAGCTCGGCCAGGTGGCCCCGAAGGCCGCCGCCGGGTTCATGGCGAAGGGCAACTACGAGGCGGCCAAGCAGGCGGCCGACACCGCCGTGAACTTCGGCGCCGGGTCGAGCCCGACGGTGGCCCAGGTCCGGCAGTCGCTCGAGCGCAAGGCGGCGGAGCTCTACGCCAGCGGGATGAAGATCCTCAAGTCGCAGCCCGACGAGGCCAAGGCGCTGTTCCGCCGCGTCCTCAAGATCGTCCCGCCCGACAGCCCGTCCTACCAGAAGGCCTACAAGGCCGTGAACGCGCGGACCCAGGCCCGCGACGACGACGAGTAGCCGGCCTGATCGATGGGCGGCGGCGGCCGCTGCTAGCCGACCAGGCGCTGCAGCGTGCTCTCGAGCACCGTGAAGTCGAACGGCTTGTCGATGTGGGCGTCGGCGCCGTAGAGCGGCGAGGTCAGCTCGTTGACCTGCTCGCCGATCGCCGTGAGCATGACGATCTTGATCTTCTCGGTGACCGGGTCGTGCCGCAGCGCGCGCGCGACCTCCCACCCGTTCTTGCCGGGCATCATCACGTCGAGGATGACCACGGCCGGCCGCTCGCGCCTGGCCGCCTCGAGCGCGGCGATGCCGTCGGACGCGGTGAGGACCTTGTAGCCGCGCTTGGACAGCCGCAGGCTCACCATCGAGACGATCTCGGGATCGTCGTCCACCACCAGGATCGTGGCTCCAGCGTTGCCCTTGGACATGACAGCCCGAGGCTAGGGGTGGACGGCCGCGGCGGTCAAGGCTAGAACCGGCCGGGTGTCACGCGGCGCTCGTCGCCCCCTCGCCATCCTGATCGCCGCCGTCGTGGTGTTCGCGATCGTCTCGGTGGCGTCGGACGTCCGCGCCGTCGGCGACCGGCTCGGCGGGTTCGGGTGGTGGGCGTTCGGCGCCGCGCTCGCGCTCGCCGTCGGCAACTACATCCTGCGGTTCGTGCGGTGGGACCTGCTGCTGCGCGACCGCGACGTCCGCGTCCCGACGCGCGACAGCGCGCTGGTGTTCGTCTCGGGGTTCGCGCTGGCGATCACGCCGGGCAAGGTCGGCGAGCTGGTGAAGAGCTACCTGTTGCGCACGATGCACGGCGTGCCGGTCGCGCGGTCGGCGCCGGTGGTGATCGCCGAGCGCGTCGCCGACCTGCTCGCGCTGCTCGTGCTCGCGACGATCGGCGTCGCGCTGTACGGCGTCGCGATCGAGCTGGTGATCGGCGCCGGCGCGGTCGTCGGCGCGGGGATGGTCGTGCTGGCGTGGCCGGCGCTGACCCACCGCCTCGCCGAGCTGGCGACGCGGCCGCGGCGGCTGCAGCGGCTGCGCCCGCGCGTCCACGAGGCGGTCGAGGGGCTGACCGCGCTGTCGCGGCCGTCGGTGATGGCGTGGTCGAGCGCGCTGTCGGCGGCGGCGTGGCTGTGCGAGTGCCTGGGCTTCGCGCTGATCGTCGACGCGTTCCCCGGGACCGACGTGCCGTTCGGGCTGGCGATGCTGATCTACGCCTCGACGACGATCGCCGGGGCGCTGTCGTTCCTGCCGGGCGGGCTCGGCGTCACCGAGGGCGCGATGACGCTGCTGCTGGTCCAGGGCTCGCACGGCGTCGACGCGGCGGCCGCCGCGGCCGCGACGATCCTGGTCCGGCTCGCGACGCTGTGGTTCGCGGTCGGGCTCGGCGTGATCGCGCTGGCCGTGGCACGACGACGCGCGCCCGCGGTCGAGCCCGGGGCGGAAGCTGAGGCTATACTGCCGCCACCATGACGGTCGGCGTCGACTTCGACTTCGCGCGCTACGTGCAAGAGCGCCACGGCCAGGCGGCGCAGCGCGCCCGCGACGGCTCGGCCTACGCCTACGCGGGCGAGCGCAAGGTGCGCCGGACGCTGTCCGCGGCGCGCCCCGTGACGATGGCGATCGAGGGCACGACGCGGCTGTGGCGCGACGTCGCGCGCGCCGAGCTGCTCGGCAGCGCCGTCAAGGTCACCGACCAGCAGTTCCCGCGCGTGTTCGAGGCCGCGCGCAAGGCGGCCGACGCGCTCGGACTGCGGCTGCCGCCGGTCTACGTCGCGCCGACGACGTGGAGCCTGCGCGCGCGCGCGCTCGGCACCGACGACGCGCCCTACGTCGTCGTCAACGCCCAGCTCGCGGACCGGCTGACCGACGACGAGCTCGTCGCGACGATCGGCCACGAGCTCGGCCACGTGCAGAACGGCCACGTCCTCTACGCGACGTCGCTGCACTACCTGACGCAGTCGGCGGTGTTCTTCGTGCGGTGGATCGTGCAGCCGGCGATCATGACGCTGCAGGCGTGGTCGCGGCGGGCGGAGATCAGCTGCGATCGCGCCGCGCTGCTCGCGGTCAAGGACCTGCCGACGGCGCTGTCGACGATCATCAAGCTCGAGCTGGGGCTCGACCAGGGCGCCGCGTTCAACCTCGACGAGTACCTCAAGGCGATGCCCGACACCCAGCAGGGCTTCGGCCGCTACGCCGAGCTGTTCCGCTCCCACCCGTACCTGCCCAAGCGCGTCCAGGCCCTGCGGCTGTTCGCCGAGGGCGCCTACTTCGCGCAGGCCTCGGGCGGCGACGCCGCCGGCAAGCCGTCGACCGACGAGGTCGACAAGAAGGTCGCCGAGCTCCTGGCGGTGTTCTGATGACGATCCTCCTCGACCACCACAAGCAGTCCAAGCACGAGATCGTCGCGCGGTTCCAGCAGCTCGCCGACGTCGCCGACGCCGTCGGGATGACGACGCTGGCGCGCGACATCCGCGCCACCCGGATCCCCAAGATCCAGGAGGAGCGGTTCCACCTCGTCGTGCTCGGCGAGTTCAACCACGGCAAGTCGACGTTCGTGAACGCGCTGCTCGGCGCCGAGGTGCTGCCGACGGGGATCACGCCGACGACCGCGGCGATCAACCACGTCCGGTGGTCGGACGGCATCGCCGGGCGGGTCGTGCTGCTCGACGGCACCGCGCGCGAGCTCGGCGCCCACGAGATCAAGGAGTGGGTGACGGTCGCCGGCGGGCGCGCCGACGAGGTCGCCTACGTCGAGCTCGGCTACCCCGCCGAGCTGCTCAAGAACAACGTCGTGCTCGTCGACACGCCGGGCGTCAACGACCTCAACGAGCAGCGCGCCGAGGTGACCTACGGCTACGTGCCGCGCGCCGACGCGGTGATCTTCCTGCTCGACGCGGGCCAGGCGCTCAAGGACTCCGAGCGCGAGTTCCTGTCGAGCCACGTGCTGGAGGGCTCGCGCGACCGGATGATCTTCGTCCTCGGCAAGATGGACATGCTCAACGCCGAGGAGCGCGCCGCGGTCACCGCGTACGTCAAGGACGGGCTGGCCAAGCTGGTCAAGGAGCCCGTGGTGTTCCCGCTGTCGGCGCGCGAGTGGCTGCTGCGACGCGATCCCGGCTCGGGGATGAGCGAGCTGACGGGCTACCTCGAGCGGTTCCTCTCGAAAGACCGCGCGCGCGTGCTGCTCGACAACGCCGCGGCCGACGCCGGGAGGACGGCCGCGTACCTCGAGCAGAACCTCGGCGTGCGGCTGCGCGCGTGCGACATGGACCTCGCCGAGCTGGAGGAGCGGATCGGCCAGGTCCGGTCGCAGCTCGACACCTCCAAGCGCAAGCTCGAGGACCTGCACGTACGGATCGACGCCGACGCCGGCGCGATCAAGGCGCAGGTCGGGCTCGACCTCGACGCGTTCGCGAAGGCGTTCGCCGCGGCGATCCCGGGGCAGCTCGACAAGGCCGACGCCGACGACATCAAGCGCTACCTCGCGCCGTTCATCGAGGACAAGTTCAAGGAGTGGGCCGAGCTCGAGGGCCACAAGCTCGCCGCGATGATGGAGCGCCTCGCCGAGGAGGTCATCGCGATCACCAACGAGAACGTCGTCGCCGCGGCGTCGGCGCTGGCCGACCGGCTCGGGCCCGAGGACACGCAGGTCGCGATCGAGGTCGACACGTTCAAGTACGACGTCGGCGTCTACGCGGTCGGCGCGCTCGGCACGACCGTGTTCCTGTTCGTCAACACGCTGGTCGGCGGCCTGCTCACCCTCGCCGCGCCGGTGCTGGCGATCGTCCTGCGCTCGAAGATCGCCGGCGACATCCGCGAGCAGGCCAAGGCGCGCGTGCCCGACGCGATCCAGCACGCGGCCGAGGCGATGAAGCCGCACTTCGACCGCTGCGTCGACGACTTCGCCCGCCGCCTCAGCGAGTTCGTGGTCAACGCCGGCAACACGCTGTTCAAGGGCATCTCCGAGATCCTCGACCGCACGATGTCCGAGCGCCGCGACAAGGGCGGCGAGATCGACCAGATGCGCTCCGCCACGGCAGAGCAGGTCATCGCCGTCGCCGCCGCCCGCGCCGCGCTCGGCCACCTCCGCGAGAACCTCTGGAAGGACGAGGAGCCCGCCGCCGGCTGACCCTCTCCGTCTCCCCGCTCATCCTGAGCAGGCCCGAGCGCCAGCGAGGGCCGTGTCGAAGGACGTCTCCGTCTGGTGGGTCGCGCTCCGCCAAGGTCCGCTCACCCTGAGCGGAGGGCGAGCGCCAGCGAGCCCGCAGTCGAAGGGCCAGCCTGCCGCGCCCTCTCCCCATTCCGGTCCCCCGTACCCGTCACCGCCCACGCACCACGAATGTCCCTCTGGTCCCGCATCGAACGACGCCTCGGCGACATCGCCGGCGAGCTGCTGCTCGACGACTACCGCGACCAGATCCTCCAGGCGCGCGCCCTCATCGCCGCCGGCGACGCCGCTGCCGCCGCCGACACCATGGAGGCCCTCGTCCGCGAGCGCCCCGACCACGGCCAGGCATGGATCGTCCTGGGCGCCGCGCGCCTCGAGCTGCGCGAGCCCGAGCTCGCGATCGTCGCGTTCGACCGCGCGCGCAAGCTCCGCGCCGGCGACCCCGAGGCGCTCGTCGGCCACGGCGAGGCCGCGCTCGCGCTCGGGCGCCTCGACGAGGCGATCGCGTCCTACGAGCGCGCGGTCGACGAGGCCGCCGGCGAGCGCGGCGTCCTGGCCGAGGCGTACCGCGGCCTCGGCCTCGCCTGGCGACGCAAGGGTGACATCGACAAGGCGATCCGGGAGCTGCGCAAGGCCGCCGCCGAGACGCCCGGCGACGCCACCGTGCGCGCCGCGCTCGGCGAGGCGCTGCTCGCCGACGAGCGCGCCGCGACCGACGAGGCGCGCCGCCACCTCGAGCGCGCCGCGGAGGCCGCCGACGCCCCCGCGATCGCGTTCCTCGCGCTCGGCCGGCTCGCCCTCGCCGACGACCTGCCGGCCACCGCCGCCGGCCACTTCACCCGCGCGCGCGACCTCGCCGCGGCTGCCGACTCGCCCGCGAGCAAGGTCGAGCTGCTCGACGCGCTGCTCGGCCTCGGCGACGCCGCGCTCGCCGAGCGCGACGCCACCGGCGCGCACCACCTCTACCTCCAGGCGCTCCAGCTCGACCCGCGCCGCGGTGACGTCCACGCGCGGATCGCCGCCGCCCACCGCGCGATCGGCAACCACGACGCCGCCCTCGCCTCGCTCGAGCGCGCGGTCGCCCTCGGCGCCGGCCCCGCCGCGCTGCGCGCCGCGCTCGACACCGCGGTCGCCTCGGGCGACGTCGCGCGCGCGGTGCGGTTCGCCAACGACGTCCTCGCCGCGGACCCGACCGACCCGCGCGCCCTCGTCGCCCGCGCCCTCGGCATGCTCGACGCCGGGCAGCTCGACGCAGCCCGCGCGATGCTCGGCCTCGCGCTCGCCGGCCGCGACGAGGCCAGCGCGCGCGTCGTCACCGCCCGGATCGAGCTCGCCGCGGACGTCTCCCGCGCCGGCGGTCGCCGCGCCGCCGACGCCGCCCTCGGCGCGCTGCGCGTCGCGCCCGCCGATCCCGCCGCGCGCGCGATGCTCGCCACCGCCCGCGCCCGCGAGCTCGGGCTCGACGCCTCGCCCGCCGATCCGGGCGACATCCGGTCGATCTGCGACGACCTGTCCGCCGCGCTCGCCACCCGCCCCGACCTCGCGCCGCTCGTCGGCGACGTCGCGCGCGCCGCGGCGGACCTCGACACGCCGCTGCTCGTCACCGTGATGGGCGAGTTCTCCAGCGGCAAGTCGTCGTTCGTCAACGCGTTCATCGGCCACGACGTCGCGCCCACCGGGATCACGCCGACGACGGCGACGATCAACGTCGTCCGCTACGGCCGCGAGAAGGGCGGCCGGATCGTCCGCCGCGACGGCACCGCCGAGCTGCTCGGGTGGGACCCGCTGTTCGCCCGGCTGCGCGCGCTCACCGACGCCGAGGCGCGCGACGTCGACCGCGTCGAGATCCTCCTGCCGCTGCCGCACCTCGAGGCGATCAACATCGTCGACACGCCGGGCCTCAACTCGATCCTGCCCGAGCACGAGGCCACGGCGCGCGCGTTCATCGCGCGGTCCGACGCGGTCGTGTGGGTGTTCACCGCGTCGCAGGGCGGCAAGGCGTCCGAGCGCAAGGCGCTGCGCACGATCCGCGACGAGGGCCGGCGCATCCTCGGCGTGCTCAACAAGCGCGACCAGCTGTCGCCGACCGACGAGGCCGAGCTCGTCACGTACCTGGGCAAGGAGCTCGACGGCCTGGTCGAGGTGATCGTCCCGTTCTCGGCGCGGCGCGCGCTGGCGTGGAAGCAAGCCGCGGCCGATGCGGGCGACGACGGCAACTGGGGCGCGCTGATCGGCGCGCTCGAGCAGCGGTTCTTCGACCAGGCGCGCCAGCTCAAGCGCGCCGCGTGCGCGCGCCGGCTCACCGCCGTCGTCGATGGCGCGCGCGCCGTGCTCTCCGGCGCGGCCGGCACGACCCACGACGCGGCCGAGCGGCTGCGCCGCGCCGCCGGTGACGTCGACGGCCGCGCGCTGGCGTTCATCGACGACGTCGTCGCGCGCGAGCGCCGCGCCCTGGTCGAGGCCGCGACCGCGCTGTACCGGCGGGCCGCGCGCGAGGTGCTCGACCTGGTCCGTCCGCGCCGGCTGCCGTTCGGCACCCACTCGGCCACGGTCGCCGACCGCGACTACCTCATCGCGCTGCTCGACGACGGCTTCGCCACCGCGCTCGACGCATCGCGCGCGCGCGTGCTCGGCGAGCTGCGCCAGGTCAGCGCCGCCGCCGCGGCCAGCGCGGGCGAGGCAGGGGGCGCGCTCGGCGCCGACGTGCGCGGCGACCTCGCGCGCCTCGGCGAGGACCGGGTCGAGATCGTCGCGGCCGAGGTGTTCGCGCGCGCGCGCGCCTACCTCCGCGGCTACCTCGAGGGCGGCTGGGTCGAGGCGTTCTTCCGCAACGAGCTGCCGCGGCTCGAGCTGGCCGAGGACCCGACCTACCACGCGCTGGTCAAGAGCGCGCCGGACCTCGAGCGCGAGGTCGCGCTGCCGCTGGCGCGCGCCGGCGTCGCGTCGCTCGACGCGATCGCCCGCCGGGTCGAGCACTGGGCCGCGGTCGCCGACGCCGCCGGCTACGACCTCGACGTCGGGCTCGGCCGCGCGCTCGACGCGATCACCGCGCGCCTGGGATCGTGACATGCCGCGCAAGCGCCCTGCTCCACCCGTCCGCCTCACCCTCGGGATCGACGAGGCTGGCCGCGGCCCGGCGATCGGCCCGATGGTGATGGCCGCGGTCGTCCTCGACACCGCCGCCGCCCGCGCGCTGACCCGCGCCGGCCTGCGCGACTCCAAGAGCTATGGCGCCGGCGACGACGCCCGCGCTACCCGCGCCGCGCTCGCCGCGCGGGTCCGCGAGGTGTGTCGCCACGTCGCGCTCGAGGTGATCGGCGTCGAGGAGATCGACCGCCGCGTCGCGCGCGGCGAGCTCAACGTGCTCGAGCGCGAGGTCGCGACGCGCCTGATCGACGCCGCGCCCGCGCGCGACCGCATCGTCGCCGACGGCGCGCGGATGTTCGCGCCGCTGTGCGCGCGCTACCCCGAGCTCGAGGCCCACGACGACGGCGAGTCGCGCCACGCCGCCGTCGCCGCCGCCTCCGTGATCGCCAAGACCGTGCGCGACGAGCAGTTCGCCGCGATCTGCGCGCGCTACCGCGACGAGTTCGGCGAGATCCGCGGCGGCGGCTACGTCAACGACGGCACCCGCCGGTTCCTCCGCGCCTACGTCGAGCGCCACCGCGACCTGCCCCCCGAGGCGCGCCGCTCCTGGCCCCACCCCTACGTCGCCGACCTCCTCGGCCCCCGCGACCGCGGCGAGCCCCAGCTCCGCCTCCTCTGATCCGTCCCCGTCTCCGTCTCCGCCTCCGTCTCCGTCTCCCCGCTCATCCTGAGCAGGCCCGAGCGCCAGCGAGGGCCGTGTCGAAGGACGTCTCCGCCTCCGTCTCCCCGCTCATCCTGAGCAGGCCCGAGCGCCAGCGAGGGCCGTGTCGAAGGACGCCTCCGTCTCCGCCTACCCGCTCATCATGAGAGGGTCGATCAGAATCGTGCCCCCCTCCGCTCATCCTGGTCGGTTCACCGACGCCGTCGGAGATTCCCGTCTCACGAACAGCCATGTTCCGCTCATCCTGAGCAGGGCCGAGCGCCAGCGAGGCCCGTGTCGAAGGATGGTGACAGTCAGCTACGCCTGACTCGCGAGCCGCGGCTGCCGCGCTACCGCTTCGCGCGGCACGCGATGACGTCGGCCTGCTTCGCCAGAGTCGCGTCGTGGTAGGCGCGGTCGAGCGTCCGCACCTGCGCCGCGAGCTTCTCCATCTCGCTGCACCGTCCGGCCTTCGCCGCGGCGATCGCCTGGCTCCCCAGCGCGCGCGCCCGCTCCGCGTCCGCCTGCTCCGTCTTGTCCGTCTTGTCCGTCTTCTCCGGCGGCGGCGGCGGCGGTGGCGCGGGATCCGGCGCGGGCTCGGCCGGGGCCTTCGACTTCTTCGCCGGCGCCTTGCGCTCCTGCACCGGCTCCTTGGTCACGACGGTCACGGGGACGCGGCCGTCGTCGGGGCTCACCTTCTCGTCGGCTGGATCGCGCCGCGACGTCTCGCGCCAGTCGTCCTCCGCGCCCTCGCCCGAGACGTCCCCGACCTCGCCGCCCGCGACGCTCGCGCCATCGGCCTTCGCGGCGCCGCCGCCCCCGCCCGCGCGGTCGCGCGCCGGCACGCCTCCGATGGCGTCGCCGCCGCCGCTGCGACTCCCGCCGGTCGGCGCGACGTCCTTGGGCTTCTTGCCCTCGGCGAAGCCGTTGTCGGAACGGCCGACCGTCGGCTCGGACACCACCGCCGGCGACGGCGTCTCCAGCGTCGAGTCCAGCGTCGTGGCGCCGGCGGCGCTCCCCGCGCCCGCTGACGTGGCCGACGCGCCCTCGGCCGTCGCGGGCGGCGCCGACGCCACGCCCGGTGGCGCCTCGGACTTCGACGCCGCGGACTCCTCGCCACGCTCGGCCTGCGCTTGCTCGCGTCCCTCGCGCACCGGCTCGCCAGGCGTCGCCTTGCCGCGCAGGTAGAGCGCGCCGCCGACGCCGGCGACCAGCATCAACGACGCCGCGGCGGCGAGCGCCGGGTGCGCGACCAGCGGCGCGAACCACCGCCGCATCCGCGCCCACAGCCCGCGCTCGAAGTCGCCCCCATCGGCCGCGCGCGCGGCCGCGGCGCGCTTCGGTGCGTGCTCCGCCGCCGCGAGCAGCAGCCTCGCCGACAGCGCCTGCGGAGGCTCGACCACCGGCGCCTCGTCGCGCACGCGCGCCACCAGCGAGCGCACCGACGCCAGCCCGGCGAGCTCCGCGTCCTCGGCCGTGCCGGCATCGCCCTCGCCGGCCGCGCGCGCGCCGTACAGCCGGTCGATCAGCGCCGCGTCTGCCGCCTCGTCCGCGGCGTCCCCACGATGATCGCGGCTCTCGCTCACGGCAGCGCCTTCGCCAGATCCTTGTACTCGTCGAGCTCGAGGCGCAGCTTCTCCAGCGCGTAGCGCATCCGGCTCTTGACGGTGTTCTCCGGGACGCCGACGACCTCGGCGATCTGCTTGAACGGCAGGTCGAGGAACTCCCGCATCAGGAAGACCTCGCGCTGCTCGTCGGACAGGCCGTCGATCGCGCGCTGCATCGTCTCGTGCAGCTGCTTGTTCACGGACTTGCGGTCCGACGCCATCTCGTTGCCGGGGATGACGTCGAGCAAGGTGCCGCTGTCTTCGCTCGCGGACATGGGTGCATCGAGCGACGCATGCCTTCGGTGCTTGCGCCGTCGAGTCTGGTCAACGCACAAGTTCCTCGCGATGGTGTAAAGCCACGTCGTGAACTTCGCCTGCCGCTTGTAGGCGTCCGCTCCCTTGATGACCCGCATGAAGGTCTCCTGGAGCAGATCCTCCGCGGTCTCGCGGTCCCCGACGAACCGCAGGATGAAGTTGAAGACCGGCTTCTTGTGCCGCCCCAGCAGGATCTCGAACGCGCGGACCTCTCCCTGCTGGTACTGGACCATCAGGTCTTCGTCGGCCTCGTCGTGGAGCATCGCGGGGGTGGCGCACCCGGCGCGACGGCCGTTGGGTCCGGACCCGGGCCCGCTTGCGGCGGAGTGCCCGAGCGAGAACGCGGAGTTCGACGACGTTGCCCGCGAGTGCGACATGACAGTACCCCAGGGGCGGACCCGGCTGCAAACCAGCCACGGCCCGTCAACGTCGGGGCGCCGTGGATCTTTCTGCGCTGGTCGCCAGACCGCCTAGCGGAGCTGACACGTTGGACAGAAATACGTTGCCCGGCCTTGGATGACCTTACGCACCACTGACGCTCGACATCGCGGACACGGCTCGCCCTGCCGGTCGTAGACCTTCAGGTAGTGGGCGTTCTCGCCCTCACGCCCGTCGGCGTCGACGAAGTCGCGCAGGCTCGTCCCGCCGTGGCGCAGCGCGTGGACGAGGACGTCGCGCACCGCGCGCGCGAGCAGCCGCGCCTCGGCCTCGGTCAGCCGGTTGGCGCGCCGGGTCGGGCGGACCTTCGCGCGCCACAGCGCCTCGGACGCGTAGATGTTGCCGACGCCGGCGACGACGCGCTGATCGAGCAGCAGCGCCTTGACCGTCGTCGTCCGGCCGCGCGCGCACGCCAGCAGGTGCGCCGGCGACAGCCCGTCGACGAGCGCGTCGGGCCCGAGGCCGGCGAGCGCGGGGTGCGCGCGCGGGGCCTCGCGCGCCACGACGTCGAGCTGGCCGAACCGGCGCGGATCGGAGAACCGCAGCTCGCGGCCGTCGTCGAGGCGCGCGGTGAGGTGGGTGTGCGGCGGCGCGGGGGTGCCGGGCGCGAACAGGCGGAACCGGCCGCTCATCCCGAGGTGGACGAGCAGCGAGGTCGGGCCGTCGACGTCGACGAGCAGGTACTTGCCGAGCCGGCGCAGCGCGGTGACCTCCCGTCCCACGAGCGCGGCGCGGATCGCGGCGATCGGGACCGGGCGGCGCCCGTGCAGCGGCTTGCCGCTGTGGCTGACCTCGACGACGCGCGCGCCGAGCGCCGGCGCCAGCGTGCGGCGGACGGTCTCGACCTCGGGAAGCTCGGGCATCAGCGGTCCTCGCCGGCGCCCTCGCCAGCGTCCACGTCGCCGCCGACGGCGTCGCGCGCGCCGGCGTGCCCGGGCGCGTCGGCGCGGCGTGCGGCCGGCGGGATCGCGCGCGCGAGGGCCGCGTGCTCCTCCACCGACAGCGTCTCGGCGCGGCGCCCGCCGTCGATCCCCGTCGCCGCGAGCGCGGCGTCGATCGCGTCGGCGTCGAACGCCGCGCGCAGGGCGTTGCGCAGCGTCTTGCGGCGCTGGCCGAAGCCGGCGTGCACGACCGCGGAGAAGTGGCGCGGCTCGCCGACGTCGACGCGGGGCGCGCCGTCCGGCATCGTCACGATCTTCACCACGGCCGACTCGACCTTGGGCGGCGGCACGAACGAGCCGGCGCTGACCCGCGTCACCATCGTCGCCGTCGCGTAGGCCTGGACCATGACGCTCAGCGCGCCGTAGTCCTTGCCGCCGGGCGCGGCGACGATCCGGTCGGCCATCTCCTTCTGCACCATCACGACGATCCGCGCGACGTGGGCGCGCGCGTCGAGGGCGCGGAAGATCAGCGGCGCGGCGACGTGGTACGGCAGGTTGCCGCACACGGTGACGCGGTCGCCGCGCCACCTGCCGACCATCGCCAGGTCGTAGTGGAGCGCGTCACCCTCGTGGATCTCCAGGTTGTCGAGGTGGCCGAGCTCGGCGCGGAGCACCGCGACCATGTCCGGGTCGCGCTCGACCGCGATCAGCTTGCCCTCGCAGATCCGCTCGGCGAGGCGCGCGGTGAGCGTGCCGAGCCCCGGCCCGATCTCGACGATCCAGTCGTCGTCGGCGACGACCGTGGCGTCGACGATCGCGCGGAACGCCCGCTCGGACACGAGGAAGTTCTGCCCGAACCACTTCTTGGCGCGCAGGCCGTGGCGATCGAGCAGCGTGCGCGCGTCGGGGAACGCCTCGCGCTCGGTCACGCCGCCCTCCGCGGCAGGGGCAGCGTCGCCGCCGCCTCGAGCTCGATCCCGTCGCGCGCGCCGGCGGCGAGCAGGTGGTGCCCGGCGGCCGCGATCATCGCCGCGTTGTCCGTGCACCGGACGGGCGGCGGGACGTGGACCGTGAACTCGTCCTCGGCGCCGGCGGCGATCATCGCCGCGCGCAGCGCCGAGTTCGCGGCGACGCCGCCGCACACCTGGACGTGCGCGAGGCCCTCGCGCCGCGCCGCGCGCCGCGTCTTGCGCACCAGCACCTCGACGATCGCCGCCTGGTAGCTCGCGCACAGGTCGGCGAGCGCCTGCCCCTCGGGCTGGCCGTGGGCGCGGACGTGGTGGAGCAGCGACGTCTTGAGCCCGGAGAACGAGAACTCGTCGCGGGTGTCGCGGCCGGCCATCGCGCGCGGGAACTTCACCGCGGTCGGGTCGCCGGTCTTCGCCAGGCGATCGACGACGGCGCCGCCGGGGTACCCGAGGCCGAGCAGCTTGGCGCCCTTGTCGAACGCCTCGCCCGCGGCGTCGTCGCGGGTCGCGCCGAGCTCGACGACGTCGCCGTGGCCCTCGACGCGGACGAGCGACGTGTGCCCGCCGCTGACGATCAGCGCCAGGTGCGGCATCGGCGGCGGCGACGGCTCGAGCTGGATCGCCGACAGGTGCCCGACGAGGTGGTGGACGCCGACGAGCGGCAGCCCGCGCGCCCACGCGATCGCCTTGGCCGCCTGGAGCGCGACGAGCAGCGCGCCGACGAGCCCCGGCCCGCGGGTCACCGCGATCGCGTCGATCGTGTCGAGGCCGCAGCCGGCGCGGTCGAGCGCCGCGCGCAGCACCGGGATGACGTTGACGACGTGCGCGCGCGACGCCAGCTCGGGCACGACGCCGCCGTAGGCCGCGTGGACCTCGTGCTGCGACGCGACGACGTCGGCGAGCACGACGCGGCCGTCCTCGACGATCGCCGCGGCGGTCTCGTCGCAGCTCGACTCCAGCCCCAGGACGCGCATGGCCGGCGGCTACTGGCCGCCCTCGATGTACTTGCGCATCCACGTCGCGTCGGAGCTCGACGGACGGAGGCTGAGGTACGTCGCGAACGCCTCGCGCGCCTCGGCGTTGCGACCCTGATCGCGGAGCAGCTGGCCGGTCATCTTCCAGGCGTCTGCATAGCGCGAATTGAGCTGGATCGCCGCATCGGCCGCGGCCAGCGCGCCGCCGACGTCGCCCTTGCGGCGCAGGGCGTCGGCCTTGACATAGTAGGCCTCGGCGGACTTGCGCAGCGCCAGCGACTCGTCGGCCAGCGCGATCGCGGCCGCCTGGTCGTCGGCGACGAGCTTGCGCGCCTTCGCGAGCAGCTCCTTCGCGCGCGCGCGCTTCTGGTCGGCGGGAGAGGGTCCGGCGTCGGCCGGCGTCGCCACGGCGACCGCCGCATCGGTCGCGCGCGTGGGGATCCCGGCGTCGACGACGGGCACGCCCGCGTCGACCGTCGTGACCGCGATCGCCGCGTCGACCGCGCGGCGCGGCCCGGCGTCGGCGGGCGAGGCGCCGGGCGCCGCGTCCTCACCCGAGGCGACGATCATCACGACGACCGCGACGACCGCCGCGAGCCCCGCCGGGACGAGCCACAGCAGGCGCGAGCGGGGCGGCGGCTCGTCGAGCGCGGCGGCGGTGGCCGCCCCGGTCTGCGCCGGGCGCGTCGGGCGCCGCGTCCGGGTCGAGCGCTCGGGCAGCGGCACCGCCTCGGGC
>WYBA01000014.1 GCA_011526095.1 Myxococcales bacterium
CGTCGCCGAGGTCAGGGCCGCGCTGCGCGGGCTCGGCTTCCGCCCGGCGGACATCACGCGCGCCGTCGAGCAGGCGAGCGTCCACGTGGGCGCGGACGCGCCGCTCGAGACCTGGCTCCGCGCCAGCTTGCGTGCGTGCCCGCGGCCGGCCTCGTCAGAGTGAGCGAGTGCGCCTCCGTCTCCCCGCTCATCCTCGACCAGGCCCGAGCGCCAGGCGCTGCTCCTACGAACAGCTCATCCAGGCTCGCAGGATCTCGAAGTCCGCTCATCCTGGGCCTGGCCGCGCGCCAGCGCCCTTCGACGGGGCGGAGCTCGTCGTGCCCCCCCCCGCCCAGAGGTCCTCCGCCGCGATCACGACGTGTCGGTCGGAGGACTGGCTGCGGCGCGCGCGGCCGCGGTCACAGGATGTAGCTGGCCAGATCCTCGTCGGCGATCAGCGCGCCGAGGCGCTCGGCGACGTAGGCCTTGGTGATCGGGATCGTCTGGGTCCCGATGTCCGAGGCGTTGAACAACAGGTCGTCGAGCAGGCGCTCCAGCACGGTGTGCAGCCGGCGCGCGCCGATGTTGTGGCTCTTGGTGTTCACGCTCTCGGCGATCCGCGCGACCTCGCGCACGGCCTCGTCGGTCCACTCGATGTGGACGCCCTCGGTCGCGAGCAGCGCGGCGTACTGGCGGGTGAGCGCGTTCCGCGGCTCGGTGAGGATCCGGACGAAGTCCTCGCCGGTCAGCGGGTCGAGCTCGACGCGGATCGGGAACCGGCCCTGCAGCTCCGGGATCAGGTCCGACGGCTTGGCCATGTGGAACGCGCCGGCGGCGATGAACAGCACGTGATCGGTCCGCACCGGGCCGTACTTCGTCGTCACCGTCGAGCCCTCGACGATCGGCAACAGGTCGCGCTGCACGCCCTCGCGCGACACGTCGGCGCCGTGGCGCTCGCGCGCGGTGGCGATCTTGTCGATCTCGTCGAGGAACACGATCCCGGCCTGCTCGGCGCGCTCGACCGCGCCGCGCGTGAGCTTGTCGTGGTCGATCAGCTTGTCGACCTCCTGCTCGGTCAGCGCCAGCCACGCCTGCGGGATCTTCATCTTGCGGCGCTTGGTCTTGCGCCCGAGGTTGCCGAGCATGTCCTTGAGGCCGCCGAGGCCCATCTCGTCGAACCCGCCGCCGCCCGGGCCGTTGCCGCCGCCGAAGATCTGCAGAAAGGGCGTCGAGTCCTCCGACACCTCGACCTCGACCTCGCGGTCGTCGAGCTTGCCGTCGCGCAGCATCGCGCGCAGCTTCTCGCGCGTCGCCTGCTCGCTCGGCGTGGGCTGCGCGGGCGCGCTGCCGTCGGGTCGGTCGGAGAAGCTGCGGGCCTGCCCGGTGCGGGGCGGCGGCGGCAGCAGCAGGTCGAGCAGCCGGTCCTCCGCCGCCTCGCGCGCGCGCGGCCGCACCTTCGCCGCCTCCTCGTCGCGCACCAGCTTGATCGACACCTCCATCAGGTCGCGGACGATCGAGTCGACGTCGCGGCCGACGTAGCCGACCTCGGTGAACTTGCTCGCCTCGATCTTGAGGAACGGCGCGCGCGCCAGCTTCGCCAGGCGCCGCGCGATCTCGGTCTTGCCGACGCCGGTCGGCCCGATGAGGATGATGTTCTTGGGCGAGATCTCGTCCCGCAGCTCGCCCTCGACCTGCTGGCGCCGCCACCGGTTGCGCAGCGCGACGGCGACGGCGCGCTTGGCCTCCTTCTGGCCGACGATGTAGCGGTCGAGCTCCGCGACGATCGCGGCGGGGGTGAGATGGCTGGCGGTCACGGCGCGAGCTCCTCGAACGTCAGGCTGGCGTTGGTGTAGACGCAGATCTGCGCGGCGATCTGCATCGCCGCCTCGGCGACGGCGCGGGCGCCGAGGTCGGTGTGCGCCACCAGGGCGCGCGCCGCGGCGAGCGCGTACGGGCCGCCCGAGCCGATCGCGACGACGCCGTCGTCGGGCTCGATCACGTCGCCCGAGCCGGACAGCAGGTACGTGCCGTCCTTGTCGGCGACGATGATCATCGCCTCGAGCCGGCGCAGCGCGCGGTCGCTGCGCCAGTCCTTGGCGAGCTCGACCGCGGCGCGGCGCAGGTTGCCGCGGTGCTCGCGCAGCTTGCCGTCGAGCTTCTCGAACAGCGCCATGCCGTCCGCGGCGGAGCCGGCGAACCCGGCGATCGCGCTGCCGCCCGCGGGGCCCTCGCCGAGGCGGCGCACCTTGCGGGCGCCGTGCTTCATGATCGTCTGGCCGAGCGAGACCTGGCCGTCGCCGACGACGACGACGTGCCCGCCCTTGCGGACCGACAGGATGGTGGTGGAGCGGACGCGTTCGGGGGAGGTCATGGCGTGCCCCGCGAGCGCTTCGCCCGCGGGTGCGCGCCATCGTACACGCTCATCAGGTGGTCGAGGGACACCTTGGTGTAGACCTGCGTCGACGACAGCGAGGCGTGGCCGAGCAGCTCCTGGATCGACCGCAGGTCGACGCCGCCGTCGAGCAGGTGGGTCGCGAACGAGTGGCGCAGCGCGTGCGGCGTCGCCGGCTGGGTCACCCCGGACGCCACCGTCCAGCGGCGCACCTGGCGCTGGACCGAGCGCGCGGTCAGCCGGGTGCCGCCGGCGTTGACGAACAGCGCGCGCGGGTCGGGGCCGCCGAGCGCCGGGCGGGCCTGGCGCCACGCCGCGACCGCCTCCGCCGCCTTGGCGCCGAGCGGGACGATCCGCGACTTGCCGCCCTTGGCGTGGCGGACGTGGACGACGAGCGCGCCGTAGCGCTCGGGGTCGAGATCGTCGACGTCGAGCCCGACCGCCTCGGACACGCGCAGGCCGGCGCCGTAGATCACCTCGAACAGCGCGCGGTCGCGCAGCCGCAGGATCGCCGCGCGATCCTGCTCGGTGGCCGACAGCGTCCGGGCCGCGCGGGTCGGCGCCGCGGTCGGCGCCTCGACCAGGCGGAACGTGTCATCGACGTCGAGCGCGCGCGGCAGCGGGCGCCGCCGCTTGGGCCCGCGGACGGCCTTCGCCGGGTTGCCGCTGCTCTCGCCGCGCTTCTCGAGGAACCGGAAGAACGCGCGCAGGCTCGACAGCTTGCGCGCGATCGACGCCGCGTCGTTGACGTCGAACAGCGCGGCGAGGTGGCCGCGGACGTCCATCGCGTCGAGCCGCCCGGGCGGGCGACCGCCGCCGCGCTTGGCCTCGACCGTGGCGCGCAGCGCGGTGACGTCGGCCAGGTAGGCCGCGACCGTCCGCGGCGAGCGCGCGCGCTCGACCGCGAGGTGCTCGCGGAACCCGGCGAGCGCGGCGTCCCAGTCCATGGGCCCAGCGTAGTGCGGTCCCGCGGCGGGGGCGAGTTCTGCGCCGGTCAGCCGAAGACGTTGGCGATGCCGGCGGTGGGGCGCGGCGGCGGCAGGTTGCGGTTCACGAGCACGAGCGTGATCAGCGGCGTGATGAGGGCGAGCGCGAGCGCGGCCATCATCATCGTGTTGCCGCCGCCGCTGCCGATCGCCTTCAGCCCGAGCTTGTCGAGGGCGTCGAACATCGGCATCAGGTCGTAGAGCGTCACGCCGATCGCCGCCGCGCCGTAGACCGTCGCGATCTGCTTGTGGCGCGGCGTCATCCACAGCAGCTCCAGCGCCGCCCACACCTGGAGCCCGGCGACGCCGAGCCCGAGCAGCGGGACGCGGCTGGCGCTGCCGCCGGTCATGCCGCCGAACATCTCGCCGACGCCCTCGACCGCGGCCTTGTCGGCGTCGCTGGAGAACACCACCGCCGGCAGCGCCGCGGCGAAGGCGAGGACGCCCATCGCGAGGAGGAACCAGCCGAGCGTGGTGCGCCCCTGATCGGGCGCGCCGAACAGCTGCGGCGCCCCGCCCGGCTCGCCGTAGAGCTCCATCCTGCGCGTCACCAGCAGCTGCCGCACCGCGAGCGGCCACGCCAGCAGCAGCAGCGTGATGCCGATGACCATCGGCATGATCATCATCATGCCGCCGCCCGGCATCGCGCCGAACAGGATCATCATCGCGCCGCCGAAGCTCAGCGAGCTGATCACCCCGAGGTTGATGTAGCGCCCGACGAGGCTGTCGGCGCGGTCGAGCGACAGCTCGCCGAGCAGCGAGGCGCCGGCGTGGGCGTGGGCGAGCGAGCGCACGAGCAGGAACGCGGTCGCGGCCATCAGCAGCGTGAAGCTGCCGTTGCGGGCGCGCGACGGCACCTCGAGCATCGCCAGCAGCATCAGCCCGGTGTAGAGCGCGCCCGCGAGGCCGAACAGCACCATCAGCACGCTCATGCCCTCGAACCCGCGGTCGCCGGTGGCTGGCAGCCGGGCGAAGCCGTGCTCGTCGGCGGCCGGCAGCACGCCGGGCCGCGAGGTCACGAGGAACACCGTCAGCGGCCACGCCGTCAAGACCAGCGTGATCGGCAGCCACGCCGACATCGGCGCGTCGAGCTTGACCAGGAAGAACGCCAGCCACACGCCGATCTGGAAGATCGACACGAGCAGGTAGCGGCGGATCGCGTTCGCCGGCTGGCTGCCGTAGAGCAGCTCGGTACCGGCGGCGCGGTGGGCGAGCGAGCGCGCGACGCCCGAGCCCATGAGCAGGAAGAACCAGAACGTCAGCCCCGAGCTCTGGCTCTCCCCTCCCCAGCCACGCGACCGGCTCTCCATCTCGGAGATCACGATGATCTGGGTGAGGCCGATCATCGCGGTCAGCGCGGCGTACATCGACCCGCCGATCTGCATGATCAGGCCGAGGCCATTGAGCCCGCGATCCGCGGGCAGGTGTGTCGTCTCGAGCGGCTGGCTCATGTCCCCCTCCGGAGCGACGGGGATATCACAGCCGGCCGGCCGCCGGCAGCACGACGTGTGTCGCCTGGATCACGCCGCCGGGCAGACCGCGTCGACCCACGCGCGCTGATCGGCGAGCGCGCGCTCGACGAGCCGCTGCTTCTTCACGGCCTTGTCGAACTTCTTCTGCCCCGGCGGCATGTCGACCGGGGGCAACAGGCCGAAGTTCACGTTGGTCGGCGCGTAGCGGTCCTTGGGCCCGCGCGGCGCGGTGACGTGGTGGTACAGACCGCCGAACATCGTCGTCGGCGGCGGCACCGGCAACGGCGCGCCGCGCAGCTCGGCCGCGAGCATCCACGCGGACAGCAGGCCCATCGCCGTCGACTCGATGTAGCCCTCGACGCCGGTGAGCAGCCCGGCGAACCGCAGCGCCGGGCGCGACTTGAGCTCGAACGCCGGGCCGAGCAGGCGCGGCGCGTCGACGTAGGTGTTGCGGTGGATCGAGCCGAACCGCAGCCACTCGGCGTTCGCCAGCGCCGGGATCATCGCGAAGATCCGCTGCTGCTCCGGGTACGCCAGCCGGGTCTGGAACCCGACGAGATTGTACGCGGTCAGGTAGCGGTTCTCGGGGCGGAGCTGGACGACGGCGTACGGCCACCGCCCGGTCTTCGGGTCGGTCAGGCCGACCGGGCGCATCGGCCCGAACCGCAGCACGTCGCGCCCGCGCTCCGCCATCACCTCGATCGGCAGGCAGCTCTCGAAGTAGCGCGGCTCCTCGAACTCGTGCGGCATCACCGTGCGGCCGGCGTTCACCGCCTCGACGAACGCGACGTACTGGTCCTTCGACAGCGTGCAGTTGATGTAGTCGCCCTCGGGCGCGGCGAGCGCGGCGCCATCACCCGCCTCCCCCGCCTCGCCGTCGGAGGCCGGCGCCGCGTCGCCGAGCGCCGGGCTCTCCTTGCCCCACCGGCTCGACTTGAACGCGTGGTCCATGTCGATCGAGTCGGCGCTGACGATCGGCGCGATCGCGTCGTAGAAGTACATCCGGTCGCCGCCGAGCTCCCTGCGGATGACCTCGCCGAGCGGGCCGCCGGTGAGCGGGCCGGTGGCGAGGATCGTCGGCCCGGCCGGCAGCTCGTCGAGCCGGCGCCGCTCGAGCCGGATGTTGGGGTGCAGCGCCAGCCGCGCGGTGATCGCGCGGCCGAACCCGAACCGGTCGACCGCGAGCGCGGCGCCGGCCGGGACGCGGTGCTGGTCCGCGCACGCGATCACCATCGAGCCGGCGGCGCGCAGCTCGTGCTTGAGCAGCCCCGCCGGCGTCGCGACGTCGTCGGAGCGCAGCGAGTTCGAGCACACCAGCTCGCCGCACAGCGGCGTCTGGTGGGCCGGCGACATCTCGACCGGCTTCTGCTCGATCAACGCCACCCGCAGCCCGCGCTCGGCGAGCTGCCACGCCGCCTCGGAGCCGGCCATGCCGCCGCCGACGACGGTGACCTCCGACTCCGACCACGACGTCACGCCGCGGACTCCTCCTCGGCGGCGCCCTCGGCCCAGTCGCAGGTGAGGCAGCGCAGCGTCGCGCCGCGCTTGGTCTCCTTCTTGACGACGAACTTGGCGTGGCACGCCGGGCACGGCTGCGCCACCGGGCGATCCCACGAGAAGAAGTCGCAGCCCTTCTTGGCGTAGTTGGAGCAGCCGTAGAACGGCTTGCCGCGCCGCGACCGCTTCTCCGCGAGGAACCCGCCGCAGCCCTCGCGCGTGCACTTCACGCCGAGCGAGATCGGCTTGGTGTTCTTGCAGTCGGGGTACTTGGTGCACGCCAGGAACGAGCCGAACCGCCCGCGCTTGACCGTCATCGCGGCGCCGCACAGATCGCACACCTCGTCGGTGGTCTGCGGCGGCACGATGTCGAACGTGCCGTCGAGGTTCTTCACGATCTCCTTGGTGTTGCGGCACTCGGGGTAGCCCTGGCACGCCAGGAACGACCCGTTGCGGCCCCACTTGATGACCATGGGCTTGCCGCACTTCTCGCACACGTGGTCGGTGGGGATCTCCTCGCGCTTGACGTCGCGCATCGACGTCTTGGCCTTCTCGAGGTCCACCTTGAACGGCTCGTAGAAGTCGCCGAGGACGGTGCGCCAGTCCATCGTCCCCTCCTCGACCTGATCGAGCTCGCCCTCCATCCGCGCGGTGAACTCGGACGACACGACCTCGGGGAACGACTCGACGAGCAGCCCGTTGACGAGGATGCCGAGCTCGGTCGGGAAGAACCGCGCCTCGCGCTTCTCGACGTAGCCGCGGTCGACGATCGTCGACATGATCTGGGCGTACGTCGACGGCCGGCCGATGCCGCGCTCCTCGAGCTCCTTGACCAGCGAGGCCTCGGAGAACCGCGGCGGCGGCTGGGTGAAGTGCTGCTCGGGGCGCACGCTCTCGAGCGTGATCGCGTCGCCGACCGCCAGCGGCGGCAGCAGCTTGTCCGCCGCCTCCGCAGCCTCGGCCTTGGCGTCGTCGGTCTCGGCGACCTCGTAGACGCGGGTGTAGCCGGCGAACTTGAGCACCTGGCCGGTGGCGCGGAGCTGCGCCTGGCCGCGGTCGATGTCGACCGTGGTCTGGTCGTAGACCGCGGGCACCATCTGGCACGCGACGAACCGCTGCCAGATCAGCCGGTACAGCTTGACCAGCTCGTTGCCCTCGGGGTTGTTGACCAGCGCCTCGGCGACGCGGTCGGGCGGCCAGTCGAGCATCGTCGGGCGGATCGCCTCGTGCGCGTCCTGGGCGCGGCCGCCGGTCTTGTAGACGTTGGGCTGCTCCGGCAGGTACTCGGCGCCGTAGGTGTCGCCGATGTGCGCGCGCACCGCGGTGATCGCGTCGTCGGAGATCCGGGTCGAGTCGGTACGCATGTACGTGATGAGGCCGACCGGGCCCTCGGCGCCGAGCTCGACGCCCTCGTACAGCCGCTGCGCCAGCGCCATCGTGCGCTTGGCGGAGAACCGCAGCTTGCGCGCGGCGTCCTGCTGCAGCTTCGAGGTGATGAACGGCGGCTGCGGCTTGCGGCGGCGCTCCTTCTTCTCGACCGCGGACACCGCGGCGGGGCCGGCGCGCAGCTCGGTCGCGATCGCCTCGGCGTCGGCCTGGGTCTTGGGCTCGGCGCGCTCGCCGTTCCACCGCCAGATCCGCGCCTCGAACGGCGGCGGCTCCGCCGCGCGGCAGGTGACGTCGACCGACCAGTACTCCTCGGGCTTGAACGCGTTGATCTCGTTCTCGCGCTCGCACACCAGGCGCACGGCGACCGACTGGACGCGGCCCGCCGACAGCCCGCGCATCACCTTGTTCCACAGGATCGGGCTGATCTCGTAGCCGACGAGGCGGTCGAGGATCCGCCGCGCCTGCTGCGAGTTCGTCTTGTTCATGTCGAGCTGGGTCGGCTGCGCCAGCGCCGCGCTCACGCCCTTCTTCGTGATCTCGTGGATCAGCACGCGCGAGAAGTTCGAGTTGACGTCCTTGATCTCCTCGGCGATGTGCCAGGCGATCGCCTCGCCCTCGCGATCGGGGTCGGACGCCAGGTAGACCTTCTCGACCTCGCGCGCCGCCTTGCGGATCTCGGCGACGACCTTCTTCTTGCCGTCGATCACCTCGTAGACCGGCTCGAACGCGTTCTCGAAGTCGACGCCGATCTTGCTCTTGGGCAGGTCGCGGATGTGGCCGACCGAGGCCTTCACCGTGTAGCCCGAGCCCAGGTACTTGCCGATCGTGCGCGCCTTGGCGGGCGACTCGACCACCACCAGCGCCGAGCCCGGCTTGACCTTGCGCGGCTTCGCCGGCTTGTCCTCGACGACGTCGTCGTCCTCGCGCGGCTCGGCGTCCTTGCCCTTGGCCTTGCCCTTGGCCTTCGCCGCCGGCTTCGCCTTGGCCTTCGCCTTCGCGGGCGCCTTGGCCTTCGCCTTGGCCGGCGCCTTGGCCTTGGCCGGCGCCTTCGCCTTGCCGGGCGCCGCATCGGCCTCGCCGTCACCGTCGGCGGGCGCCTTCGCCTTGGCGGGCGGCGGCGGCACCTTGACGGCCTTGCGCTTGGTCTCGGTCTGGGTGTTCTCGGCCACGGGTTCCTCGATCAGTTGGGCGACGTTGCGGCGAGCGGAGAGCGGACGTAGTGCTGGCCCGCGGCGAGGCGAACCAGGCCGGCGAGCTCGAGATCGGTGACGGCGCGCCCGACGGCGCGCACGGGCAGCCCGGTGCGCGCCGCGAGCTCCTCGATGTCGCGCGCGGCGCGGTCGTCGAGCGCGTCGAGGACCCGGGCGGCGTCGCTGCCGGCGTCGGGGCGGGCGACGGCGCGGCGCGAGGTGGCGCCGGCGAGCACGGCGTCGACGTCGTCGTCGCCCGCGATCACGCCGGCGCCGCCGGCGATCAGCGCCTCGCACCCCGGGCTGCCGGCCCAGGCGACGACGCGCCGGCCGAGCCGCGCCGCGGCGACCGCGGTGTGCAGCGCGCCGGAGCGCGCGCTCGCCTCGACCACGATCGTCACGTCGGCGAGCGCGGCGATCACCGCGTTGCGGGCGACGAAGTGGCGCGGCAGCGGCTGGCTGCCGCGCGGCAGGGTCGAGACCACGGCGCCGCCGGCGGCGACGAGGTCGTCGAACAGCGGCGCGTGGCGCGGCGGGTACGGCACGTCGACGCCGCTGCCGAGCACGGCCCAGGTCGGGCCGCCGCCGGCGAGCGCGCCGCGGTGGGCCGCGCCGTCGACGCCGAGGGCGCCGCCCGACACCACCAGGCCGCCGCGCGCCGCGACGTCCCGGCCGAGGGCGAACGCGCGCTCCTGCGCCTCCGCGGACGCCGCGCGGGCGCCGACGACGGCGACGCTGAGCGGCCGATCGTCAAGGGTTCCGAGGACATCGAGCCACGCAGGCGCCCCGGGCACACCGTCGAGCCGCCGCGGATAGCCGCGGTCGCCGGGCGACAGGGTCTGGGGCAAGGCGCGGCTCACAAGGGGGAAGCCTTTAGCCACCTGGCGCCCCGCCGTCAAGTAGGCCGCGATCGACCCACGTGATTCCAGGCAGTTGGACTTGCGGCCCACATCTATATGTGGCGCACGCCGGTGCGGCGCGCGGGCGCGGCGCCTACTCCGCCGCGTTGCCGGCGGAGGCCTTCTGCATCATGACCAGATCGCCCACGCCCATCTCCTGCACCGCCAGCGTGATCAGGCCGATCGACACCTTGTCGCCGACGTCGACGATCACGACCTCGCCGAGGGCGCGGGCCGGGAACCGCCGGTCGTCCTGGCCGATCGTGCTCGACGGGCCGAGGACCTCCTCGAACGCGTCGCCGCGGCGGACGACGTACATGCGGTTGCCGACCTTGAGCCCCGAGCCCTCGCCGAGATCGAGGAACACGACCTCGCCGGTGCCGACCAGCTCGTCGTTGGTCAGCATCGCGATGATCGTGCCCTGGGCGTCGACCTCGTTGCGCGCCGGCGGCACGGTGCGGAGCTGGGTGACCAGCGGGCCGACCAGCGCGCCGCGCTCGATCTCGTGGTTCGAGCCGGTGATCACCGCGCGCGCGCGCTTGTCCTTCTTGACCGAGGTGACCTCGAGCTCGCCGAGGATCCGGACGTACTTGCCGACCGCCTCGCCGGTGCGCGGGTGCTCGACCGTGTCGGCGGGCTCGTAGACCGAGTAGCGCTGCCCGACCTTGGGCGGCTTGTCGGCCGGGTAGTCGAGGTAGACGACGTCGCCGGTGGCGAGCAGCTCCTTCTCGTCGACCGAGCCGGCGACCGTGATCGACGACGCGAGCGCCTCGCGATCGACGAACGCGACCTGGCGCAGCGACACCTCGAGCCGACGCGCGGGCGCGGGCTCGTACGACGGCTGGGTGTCGTCGCCCCCGTCGACGTCGTCGGGCAGCGGCGCGACCGACGCGATCATGCCGCGCGGCACCAGGCGCACCAGGTCACCGGGGTAGATCCAGTGCGGGTTGGTGATGCTGGGGTTGTAGGACCAGACCTTGGGCCACTGCCACGGGTCGTTGAAGTAGAACCAGCAGATGTCCCACAGCGTGTCGCCGCGGCGCACGACGTGGAGCTCCGGCACCGGCCCGGCGTGGACCTCGACCGGCTGGTCGTAGCCGAACAGGTCGGCGGCGTCGTCGTAGTGGTAGTAGCCGCCGCCGGTGTCGGCGGGCGGCGCCTCGCCGCCGCCGGTGTCGGGCGGCGGGGCCTCGGCGGGCTGCGCGGCGGCGCGCGCGCCGACGGCGAGCGGCAGCGCGACCGCGGCGGTGAACAGGGCCTGGCGCAGGGTGGTCGTCACGGCGGACCTCGCGGAAGGGATCATGACGCGGCGAGGGGTCATCGCGCCAGCTCCTCGAGCTTGGCCGCGGCGAGCGCCGCCGGCTGGCTCTTGGGGTAGGTCTCGATCACCTGCTCGAGCGCGGCGCGCGCCTTGGCGCGCTGGCCGGTGCGCTCGAAGCAGTAGCCGAGCTTGAGCAGCGCGTCGGGCACCTTGTTGCCGCGCGGGTAGTGCTCGACGACGGCGCGGAACTCGACGATCGCGCGGGCCCAGTCCTTGGTGTCGTAGTAGACCTCGCCGAGCCAGTACTGGGCGTTGTCGGCGAGATCGTGGCGCGCGTGATCGGCGAGGAACGCGCGCAGCGCGACGATCGCGCGGTCGTGGTCCTTGGCCTTGACCTGCGCGACCGCGGCGTCGTACGCGGCGACCGCGTCGGCGTCAGTCGAGGTCGCCGGCGCGGCGTCGGCGGTGCGCTTGGCCGGGCGCGCGCTGGTGCGGCCGGGCCGGCGGGCGCGGCGCGGCGGCGCGGCCTCGCCGTCGTCATCGTCGTCGGCCGTGCGCGGCGGCGACGCCTTCGCGGCGCGCGGCGGCGCGTCGTCCTCGTCGGGCGTGTTGTCGAGCTCGTCGGCGAACACCAGGTCGATGTCGTCGGGCACCTCGACGCCGCGCCCCGCGGCGGCGTCGCCGACGTAGACGATCTCGGTGCCGTCGTCGGTGACCGCGACGATCCGCTCGCCGTCGGGATCGGCCGGCGCGGGCGCCTCGTCGGGGCCGAGCACCTCGACCGGCAGCGACGGCACGCCGCTGGCGCCGGCGGCGACCTCGGCGGTGTCGACCTTGTCGCGCAGCACGACGTTCTCGGTCTCGAGCTCGGCGATGCGGCGGCGGCCGCGCCGCAGCTCGGCGCGGAGCTCGGCCAGCTCGTCCTCGAGCAGCACGGTGTCGCGGCGGCGCTGCGCCGACGGCCCGGCGCACGCGCCGAGCAAGCTGGCGGCGAGGGCGATGAACAGTCCGAGGCGGCGCACGATGAGAAAATTGTCGCCCGCACGATCACGGCGGGGCAAGAAACCGCGCGCCGCGCGGCCTCGGCCACGCGCGCTTATCGAAGTGCTTGCGCAAGCGTCACGGGCGCCGCGCGCTGCACGCCGCGACGATCTCGCCCGCGCCCTGCGCGAGCAGCGCCGTGGCCGCCTCGACGCCGAGCCGGGCCGCGTCGTCCGGCGGGCCGGACACCCGGGTCCGCAGCACGCGCGCGCCGTCGGGCGTCCCGCACAGCGCGTCCAGCACGAGGGCGTCGCCGTCGCGGTGGGCGTGGGCGGCGAGCGGGGTCTGGCAGCTCCCGCCCATCTTCTCCAGGAACGTGCGCTCGGCGATCACGCGGCGCTCCTCGGCGGCGTCGTGCATCGCCGCGCGGGTCAGCGCGATCACCTCGGCGTCGCCGGCGCGGGTCTCGAGCCCGAGCACGCCCTGCGCGACCGCGGGCAGGCACACCTCGGGCGGCAGCGTCTGGCTGATCCGGTCGGCGAAGCCCAGCCGGGTCAGGCCGGCGGCGGCGAGCACGACCGCGTCGTAGTCGCCGGCGTCGAGCTTGGCGAGCCGCGTCGGCACGTTGCCGCGCAGCATCGCGATCTGCAGGTCCGGCCGGCGCGCCAGCAGCTGGCACTGCCGGCGCAGGCTCGACGTGCCGACGCGCGCGCCGCGGGGCAGCCCGTCGAGCGTCGTGCCGTCGCGCGTGCACAGCGCGTCCCACGGCACCTCGCCCGCCGACGTCGCGGCGAGCTCGAGCCCGGGCGCGAGCTCGGCCGGGACGTCCTTCATGCTGTGGACCGCGAGGTCGGCGCGGCGGTCGAGCAGCGCCTGCTCGATCTCCTTGACGAACAGCGCCTTGCCGCCGACCTGCGACAGCGGGACGTCGAGGATCATGTCGCCGGTGGTCTTGATGATCGCGAGCTCGACGCGCAGCCCGGGGGCCTGCGCGATCAGCCGCGCCTTGACGTGCTCGGCCTGCCACAGCGCCAGCGCGCTGCCGCGGGTGGCGATCGTGAGGGTGTCCATCATCCGACTCCTTCTACCTGACGGCTGCTACCTGGCTCCGGGCGTGTCGTTCGCGGCGGCCTTGCGCGCCCCCGCCCTGCCCTCGCCGGCCTCGCTGACCGCGCCAGGCTCCGGGGGCGCCGGCGGATCGACCGCCTCGGGCGCCTCGGGCGCCTCGGGCGCGACCGGCTCGAGCCCGAACAGCTCGAGCGTCGACTCGACCAGCCGCTCGGCCGAGCCCGGCCCGGCCTCCTTGAGCGCGGTCTGCGGCCGGTGCAGCAGCTTGTTGACGACGAGCTGGGCGAGGCGACGCACCGCCTCGTCGCGCTGCTCGGGCGTCAGCTCCTTGCGGTGCAGGGTGTCGATCGTCTTCTGCGCCTCGGCCTCGGCGACGCGGGTGAAGTGCTCGCGCAGCGCGCGGATCGTCGGGACGACGTGCTGGCTGCGCAGCCACTGCTCGAACTGCGCCGCCTCGTGGTCGACGATCTTGCCCGCGTCCTCGGCGGCGCGGGCGCGCCCGGCGAGGTTGGCGGCGACGACCTTCTCGAGGTCGTCGATGTCGAACAGGTAGACGCCCTCGAGCTCGCCGACCGCCGGGTCGGCGTCGCGCGGCACGGCGATGTCGACGATCATCAGCGATCGCCAGCGACGCGCCTTGGTGACCTTCTTGAGCAGCGGCCGGGTCAGCACCGGCTCGGTCGCGCCGGTCGAGCTGATCACGACGTCGGCGGCGATCAGCAGGTCCTCGAGCCGGTCCCACGGCCGGGCGACGCCGTCGATCTCGTCGGCGAGGCGCTCGGCGCGCTCGGGCGAGCGGTTGGTGACGACGATCTCGTCGACGCCGGCGCGGCGGAGGTGGCGGGCGGCGAGCGTCGACATCTTGCCCGCGCCGACGACGAGCACCGACTTGCCGGTGAGGTCACCGAACACGCGGCCGGCGAGCTCGACCGCGACCGACGACACGTTCGCGGCGCCGCGCGCGATCTGGGTCTCGGTGCGGACGCGCTTGGCGACGCCGAACGCGCGCTCGAGGCACCGCCCGAGCACCGCGCCGGTCGCGCCGCGCTTGGCCGCCACGCCGAACGCGTCCTTGAGCTGGCCGAGGATCTGCGCCTCGCCGACGACGAGCGAGTCGAGCGCCGCGGCGACGCGGAACACGTGGCGGATCGCGGCGTCGCCGGCGTGGTGGTAGAGCGCGTCGGCGACCTGCGGATCGCCGTGCAGGCCGCGGCTCTTGGCGAGGTGGGCGCGGACCGCGCCGGCGGCGTCGATCGCGTCGCCCTTCGCCACGCCGTAGATCTCGACCCGGTTGCACGTCGAGATCAGCATCGCCTCGGCGACCTCGGGGCCGGCGCGCAGCTCGTCGAGCACGCCGGCGATCTCTTCCTCGCGGAACGCCAGCTTCTCGCGGATCGCGACCGGCGCGGTCCGCCACGACAGGCCGACGACGAACAGCGGACCGCTCACGGCCGGACCTCCGTCCGGCCGTCGGTCGATCGATCGGCCGGGCGCGGCCCGCCCGATCTCGGTCCGACCCGGATTCCGTTCGCGGCGCTCACGGCTACCCTCCCAGGCTCCGCCGCAGGAAGTAGATCGCGAGCACGCACACCGCGGCGCCGAACCCGACCAGCGCGAGCACGGCGGACCGGCGGCCGCGCCAGCCGTAGGCCAGCCGCGTCACCAGCATCGCGGCGAACGCGAGCCACGACGCGATCGCGAACGGGTACTCGGGGCGCGCGATCGTCGAGCCGCGCTGCGACACCCAGACGATCCCGAGCGCCACGGCGATCGTGAAGATCGGAAACCCCGCCATCACCAGGCGGTGCGACAGCGCGTCGAGCCCGTCGAGCGGCGCGCTCGAGTGCTTGAACGTGAGCCCGTCGAACTTCTTGCGCTTGAGGCTGCGCTGCTCGAGCAGGTACAGCACCGCGACGATCGTCGCGATCGCGAACATCGCGACGCCGACGACCGCGAGGACGATGTGGATGCGGCCGAGCGAGGTCAGGCCCGCCTGCTCCTGCCCCGCCGGCGACAGCCGCGCCGCCGCGAGCACCGCGAGCACCGCCGGCGTCGCGACGCAGCCGGCGAGATCGGCCTTGTAGCGGATCGCGGTCGCGAGCAGGCCGCCGGCGGCGACGAACGCGAGGAACCCCAGCGCCTCGCGGACCGACGCGCCGGGGTGGACGCGCTCGACCCCGCGCCACCCGATGTCGACGCCGTGCGCGACGATCGCGACGGCGAGCAGCGCCCGCGCGACGCGGCCGTAGATCGGCCGGCCGGCGAGGAACGACACGACGAAGGCCGCCGCGGCGGCGCCGTACAGCACGACCGCCGCCCAGAACGCGGGCGACGGCGGCACCGACAGCACGCGCTGGACCGCCTCGACCGACGGTTCGGCGGACGCGAACGAGAGCGACGCGGCGTGGAGCATGGCGAGCGGCCCGGGCGGGTGCGTGCGTGGTCAGGTGGCCGACGGCTGGGGATCGCCGAGGAACCCCTGCTGCACCTTGTAGGCGGTGTCGACGTAGATGACGGAGGTCGCCATGTGATCGGCGCCCATCGTCGCCAGCTCCTCCTCCGACTTGACCAGCCCGATCAGGCCGTGGGGATCGGCGTCGCCGCCCTCGACCGAGACGAAGTGGACCGCGGGCTGGATGCGGAACGTGCGGCGCAGATCGACGAGGTCCATGCGATCGCCGGCGATCTGGACCTTGTTGGCGGCGGTCAGCGACTCGAGCTTGGCCACCGAGATGAACAGGCGCGCCATTCGGAGGCCGATCCTAGCACGGGCGTCGGTGGCCTGGCCGAGCGGCCAGGTTCCGCGCGCGACCCTTGCCGCGCCCCGGGCCCGAGGTTACATAAGGGCCTGCGGCCCGCCCGCGGAGGTTTCTGATATGGCCAACCCCAGCATCGTCGAGCTCACCGACACCAACTTCGCGACCGAGGTCCTCAAGTCGGACCTGCCGACGCTCGTCGACTTCTGGGCCGTGTGGTGCGGGCCGTGCCGCCAGATCGCCCCGACCGTCGACGCCGTCGCCGAGGCCTACAAGGGCAAGCTCAAGGTCGGCAAGATGGACATCGACCACCACCAGCTCACCCCGCAGCAGTACGGCATCCGCTCGATCCCGACGCTGCTGATCTTCAAGGGCGGCAAGGTCGTGTCCCAGGTCGTCGGCGCGGTCAACCGCTCCAAGCTCGAGGCCGAGCTGGCCAAGCACCTGTAGCGCAGGCCATCCCCGGTCCTCGTGCGTCCCAGGTACCATCGTACCGGGGGAACGCATGCGAACGGTTTTGTGGATGTGCGCCGCCGCGCTCGCGGTCGGCGCGTGCGACAAGTCGTCGACCAGCGGCGCCGCCGCCCAGGGCAGCGAGCGCGGCGACTGCTACGGCAACGGCACCTGCGACGTCGGGCTGACGTGCCTGTCGAACCTGTGCGTCCGCCCGCCCGCGGCGGACTGCGGGCCGGTGGCGCAGAAGCTCGCGTCGTACCGGCTCGGCAACTACGCCCCGCGCGACGAGCGCGACCGCGTCGTCGCGGAGCTGACCGCGGCTTGCACCGAGGCCCGGCTCTCGGTGGACGAGGGCAAGTGCATCACCTCGGCGACCAGCCGGTTCGACGTGGCGAAGTGCCCGCGACCGCTGCTGGCCGAGCTGCAGGGCGATCCCGGCGGCTGCAAGCAGGTGGCCGACGCGATGACCAAGGCGCTGATCGACGGGTTCGCGGGCCTGCCCGAGCAGCGCCGCGCCGCCGAGCCCGTGATCCCCGAGGTGACCGAGGCGCTCGCCGCGTCGTGCGTCGAGGACCTGTGGCCGGACGCGGCCAAGCAGTGCGTGCTGGCGGCGCGGTCGTTCGACGACATGGGCGACTGCGACGACGCGTTCGGCAAGGACGCGTTCGAGCGGATCGGCCAGCGCGTGATGCCGGCGCTGGAGAAGCTGATGAAGGCGGTGCAAGGCGCCGCCCCCGACGCCGCGCCGCTGCCGCCGCCGCCGCCGCCGCTGGTCGACGCCGGCGTGCCGGGCACCCAGCCGACGCCGCCCTCGACCGGCGCGTCGCTGTTCGAGCAGACGTGCGCCGGCTACGTCGCGGCGATCGAGGCGTACCTGGCGTGCCCGCAGTTCCCCGACGCGGCGCGCCAGCAGACGCGCGACGCGGTCGACCAGATGCGCAAGAGCTTCGAGCAGATGGGCGGCGGGCAGTCGCCGGACGTGATCAAGTCGATGGCGGACGCCTGCAAGCAGGCCGAGGCGGCGATCAGCCAGGCCCGCGCCAGCATCGGCTGCTGAGCCCCTGCGCGTCGTGCTTGCGCGCGCGGCGGCGGCCCGCTATCGATACCGCCTATGTCCACGCGCCTCGCCCTCGCCTCGGTCCTGCTGTGCAGCCTGCCCCTCGTCGCCTGCAAGTCCGAGTCGAACGCGGGCAAGGCCGCCGGGACCTCCGCCGCGACCGGCAAGGGCTCGGGCAGCGCCGCCCCGCAGCCCGACCGTGACGTGCCGCCGCCGCGGGCCGACGTCGCGCCGGCGACGAGCGACGCGCCGGCGATCCCGCCCGCGTCGCCGCCGGGCATCGCGACGGAGAAGGACTGCGACGAGATCGTGGCGTACTTCGGCGCGGGCTTCTTCGAGGTCGCGGACCTGTACAAGGTGCCCGACGCGGGCCGCGTCCAGGCCCAGGCCGCGCTGCTCGAGGCGTTCGGCAGCGGCTGCAAGACCGATCAGTGGCCGGTCGCGCTGATCGACTGCATGGGCAAGCAGCCGACGGAGAAGTTCACCTACCAGCGCTGCATCGAGCGCCTGCCGGCGGCGCAGCGCCTGCTGTGGGACACCAAGCTGTCGGCGGTGGTCGAGGCCGCGGGCGGGCCGAAGGTGACGCCGGCGGTCACCGGCACGCCGCCCGCGGGCAAGGCGTTCGAGGAGATCTGCCGCGGCTTCGTCGCGGAGATGGCGCGCCTCGACCGCTGCACGGCGGCCGGCGCGTACATCCCGGCGCTCGAGAGCGTCTACGCCGAGCGGCGCGCGGTCGAGGTCGGCGGCGTGATCCCCGAGGAGCACGTCGGCCGGATCGGCGCCAGCTGCGCCAAGCGCGAGGCGGCGATCCTCAAGATGCTGCCGCAGGTCTGCCCCGACGTCGCCCGCGGCGAGTAGCCGCGCCGTCTCCGCCTCCGCCTCCGCCTCCGCCTCCGCCTCCGTCTCCGTCTCCGTCTCCGCCTCCGCCTCCGTCTCCGTCTCCGTCTCCGTCTCCGTCTCCGCCACCGTCTCCGCCACCGTCACCGTCACCGTCACCGTCTCCGTCACCGTCTCCGTCTCCGTCTCCGTCACCGCCTCCGTCTCCGTCTCCGCC
>WYBA01000136.1 GCA_011526095.1 Myxococcales bacterium
GCGCTGCCTGCGGCGGGCGGGGCAGGTGGGGGCGGCGCGGTCGCGACCGCACGGCCGGCCGCCGTCGCCGCGCGGCGCGCGCCGCGGCCCCCGTCGCTGCTCGACCGGATGCGGGCGCGGCTGGCGCGCGCGCTGTGGCGCAGCCCGCTCGGCGAGGCGATCGGCCGGCGCCACGCCGACTACCTGCGCGACACGCTCGCGATGTTCGATCGCGGCGACCTCGACGCCGCGCTGCGCCGCGCGATCCCGCTCGGCGGCGGCGGCGACGGCCCGGTCGAGCTCGCGGTCTCGACGCCGGCGCCGCGCACGGCGCTGTCGCCGTCCATGACCCCGCCCGGCGCCGGCGCCGCGATCCCGGTCGTCGCCGACGCGATCCGCTCGCTGCGCGCGCGCTACGAGGCGGCGCGCGATCGCCTCGTCCGCGACGGCCGCGTCGTCGAGGCGGCGTTCGTCGTCGCCGATCTGCTGGGCGACGCGGCCGCGGCGGTCGCGCTGCTCGAGCGCCACGGCCAGCGCCGGCTCGCCGCCGAGCTCGCCGAGGCGCGCGGGCTCGATCCGGCGCTCGTCGTCCGCCAGTGGTTCGTCGCGGGCGACGCCGCGCGCGCCGCGCTGGTGGCGTGGCGGACCGGCGCGTTCGCCGACGCGGTCGCGCGCGCCGCCCATCGCGATCCCGAGCTCGCCGACGGGCTGCGCCTGCTGTGGGCGAGATCGCTCGCCGACGCGGGCGAGCACGCGCGCGCGGTCGAGGTCGCGCGCCGCGCCCGGACGCGCCCGCCCGAGCTGCCCGGCTGGCTCGCGCTCGGCATCGCCGGCGGCGGCGTCGCCGCGGCGCGGCTGGCGATGCTGCGGGTCGAGCTCGAGCCGGACCGGTTCGCCGAGGCGCGCGACGCCGCGCTCGCGCTGTTCGAGCGCACCGACGACGAGACCGTGGCCGAGCGGATCGCGGCCGCCGGCGCGCTGACGACGCTCGCGCCGGGGCCGGGCGCGGCCGCGCTGGCGCGCCCCGCGGCGCGCGCGATGGTGGCGGACGTCGGCCGCGGCGTCGACGGCGAGCCCGCGGTGATCCTGCCGCGGCTGCTCCGGCTCGCCGGGGACCCGGCGCTGCGCGCCGACGTGCCCCCGCTGGCCGCGGTGACCCGCGCGCCGGCGCTGGTCGATCGCGATCGCCCGGTGACGCGGCGGTGGGCGCGCGGCGACGCCGGCGCCGCGGCCGTGCGCGACGCCGCGCTGCTGCCCGGCGGGCGCGTGCTCGTCGCGCTCGGCGAGCTCGGCGTCGCGCTGCTCGCGCCCGACGGCCGCGTCGTCGCGCGCTGGGACCAGCCGGCCGAGGCGCTCGTGGTGTCCGACGCGGGCACCCGCGCGATCGCGATGGCGCGGCGCGGGCAGGTCCGCCGGCTCGCGCGCCTCGACCTCGCGACGCGCACCGCGCGGACGTGGTGCGAGCTGGCGCTCGACGACGCGGCGCGCACCTACGACGGCCGGCTGTGGCTGGTCGCCGCGGGCGGGCAGTTCCTCGCGCTCGACGCCACGCGCGACGACGCGCGCGCCGCGTGGGGCGTGCAGGTCGATCCGACGCCGGCGGACGGCCTGGTCGCGCTGTCGGTCGCGCGCGCCGAGGAGCACTGGCTCGGCGTCGCGTCCGACGTCGGCTCGGCCGAGCTGTGGCAGTACGAGGGGCTGACGCTGCGCGGCCGGCGCGCGCTGCCGCCCGCGCCCGACGGGCGGTGGCCCGACGGGCAGCGGCTGACCACGGCGTTCGCCGCGAACCCCGAGGCCGGCGGCTGGGTCTACGCGCGGGTCGAGGTCCGCGCCGCGGCGCCCGACGCGCCGCTGCAGCTCGCGCGCGAGCTGATCACCCCCGACGGCGCGATCGCGCTGTCGCTCGAGCCGTGGCAGGCGGTGCTCGGCGACGCCTACGCCCACGTCCACGGCCCCGACACGATCGTCCGCCACGTCGCCGCGGCCGGCCGGGTCGTCGCGCTGGCGTGGCACGCGCCGGCGTGGGGCGTCGTGGTCGAGGTGTGGTATCTGCCGGCGCGCCGCCGCTGCGCGGTGCTCGCGCTCGAGGGCGCCTCCGCCGCGTCGCTGCGGTTCGACGACTTCCACCTCGTCGCCGCTGACGACCTCGGCCGCGTCGTCGTCCTCGACCTGCGCAGCGGCGAGGTCCGCCGCGACCTGCGCGTCGCGCCGCCCTGAGCTCTTGGCGGGGTGGGTCCCCCCTAGCTTCGCTCGTCGGGCGGGGCGGCGAGCCCCGTGTGATCGAGGCGACGTGCCGTGCCGGAGCAGAATGCGACGGTCACGGCACGATCGGCGCGACGTCGACGCGCAGATCGCGCGACACGGTGACGACGTTGCCGGCCGGCACCTCCTCGAATCCACCGGGCCCGCCGGCGCCGGCGGTCGCGCCGCCGGGCGGCCCGGACGCATCCGGCGCGCTCGACACCAGCAGCACGCCGCGGAACGCCGGATCCCGATCGCCGCGGTCGGTCGTGACGTGGAGCGTGCGCAGCCACAGGGGCGCCGCGATCCGCGCGACCACCAGCGAGCGACCGTTGCACACGGCGAGGTTGCCCGGCAGGCGGGTCGCGCCGGCGCGGGTCAGCTCCGCCGACACCAGCGCGCTCGCCGCGGCGACCGCGCGGCGCGTGACCGTGGTCGGCAGGTTCGGGTCGTCGAGCCCGCCCTGGTCGTGCAGCATCGCCATCAGGACGTGGAGCGCGACCTCGGTGACGCTGCGGCCGCGGATGTTGCGCCGCAGGAAGTCCGGCACGTGCGCCGCGAGCGCGTCCCAGGTCGCGTCGCCCGGCGCCATCGCGAATGCGCCGTCCTGGACGAACATCCACCGGCGGTAGCGGAACGGCGGCGTGTTGTCGGTGCCGTCGACCATGCTGGGGCCATCGGCGGGGACGGCCTGGCCGATCACGCAGTCGCTGTGGATGCCCTCGAGCGCCGCGTAGAGATCGACCGCGGTCGTCGACGGCCGCGGCGTGCGCGCGAGCAGCACCTCGCCCGACTGGACATAGCCCAGGCCCCACCGGTCGATCGGCGGGGGCGCCAGCAGTGCGGCGCGCACCGGGGCCAGCGCCTCGCGGAGGCGCTGCGGCTGGTTGCACATGGCGGCGAACAGTCTCATTCGATGAACTCCATCCCTGCCGGTCGCGCGCGGCGCCGGCGCGGACGCGCACCGCGCGCTCCGACACCGTCGACCGAGGAGCGTGGCGTCAAGGAGCGCTCGATCGACGGTGCGTGCACGCGTCGACGAGAGGACGCGACGACTATAGCAAAGCGATCGCCGCCGGCACGGCGCGATTCGCGCCGCCGTGTCGTGAGATCTCGTCGCGACGATCACACGGGGCTCGCCGCCCCGGCACGACCTTCTAGTCCTCCGACCGACACGCCGTGATCGCGTCGGAGGACGTCTGGGCGGGGTGGGTCCCGACGAGCTCTGCTCGTCGGGCGGGGCGGCGAGCCCCGTGTGATCGAGGCGACGTGCCGTGCCGGAGCAGAATGCGACGGTCACGGCAC
>WYBA01000137.1 GCA_011526095.1 Myxococcales bacterium
GGCCCCTACCAGGCCCGGCGCCGGTGTTCGCGGTCTCCCGGACGGTCGTGGGACGCGCGCCACGCCACGGCGCCTGGCACCGCCACGCCGCCGCCGTCTCGCGCGTCCGCGGTGGGCTCGTCGGGCTGGCGCTCGCAGCGCCGACGCCCGCGCACCGAGGCCTCGACGGTGTGCGGCGACGCGAGCCACGACTGTCGCCATCGTCGCGCGCGCCTTCCTCGTCGTCGACGCCTTCTGCGCAGCCCTCTGATCTGAGCTGAGCCTGTCGAAGGAACTTGGCGATCCTGCGGGCCTGGACGGCTGTTCGTCAGGAGCCGCCACCCGTCGCTTCGCACCGTCCGCTGGCGCTGGCTCGGGGCGAGCGGAACTGACACGCCTTGCCTCATCTGACCAGCATTGGCGCTACGGGCAGAACGTGACGACGAACGCCGTGTCGGCCGAACACGCGTGGAGCCCCGCGTCGTCGTCGTACGAGTAGGCGTACGCGGTCGGGCAGCGCGCGTGGACGACGCCGACGAAGTCGGTGTGCACCACACTCAGCGGATCGGCGGCGCTGCGGCACGCCTCGGGCGAGATGCAGCCGTTCTGCGAGGTGCACTGCCCGGTGCCGGGATCGATCGGCGTCGGGCAGCAGAGGTGCAGGCCCGGGTCCTGCCCCTCGGGCAGGCCCAGGCCGTACGGCGCGGGGTAGTGCCAGGCCTTGCACGGCGACAGGCAGCCGAGGACACGCGCCGGATCCTGCGGATCGCGCACGCGGAGATCGACGTCGGCGTACTGCGGGTAGACGTCACCCCCGAGGTCATCGGCCGCGGGGCATGCGTCGAGCGTCAGCGCCGAGCAGTCCGAGGTCGTGCAGCTCCCGACCTCGGCGCCAGGGCCGAGGGGCGCGACCGAGAACGGCAGCGTGTAACCGTCGACGAGGCTGAGGTTGTAGAAGGTCGGATCGCCGGCGCCGAGGGGCGCGAACGTCACCTCGAACTTGCTGTCGATCGGCGGCTGGCAGCCGGTCGGGCCGCACGGCGCGCCGCCGCCCTCGCCGGTGTCGCCGATCCGGCAGGCGTGGCCGGTCGCGTCGCAGCCGAGCTTGGGCCACAGCCGGACCGAGGCGAGCCCGCCCGCCGGGATGTCGTAGTCGTGGTACGCGCCCGGGGCGAGCGGCACGACCAGCGGCCCGGGCACGTTGGCCGAGTGCGCGATCCAGATCGGCTCGGCGCACGCGCTGACGACGCGCAGCCGCGCGGTCTGCGGCGGCAGTGGCGCGGCGTCGACGTCGGGTCGCGAGGCGTCGGCGCCGCCCGCGTCAGAGCTGGAGGCGCCGTCGCCGGCGCCGCCGTCGTCGGGCGTGGAGGGTGTGCCCGGCTGGCACGCGGCGAGGGTGAGCGCGAGCGCGAGCGTGCGCGGGACGGCGAGCGGTGCGGACATGAGCGGCTCCTGCGTGATCCCGGCGGAGGGAGAACGAGGCGTCCTTCGACACGGCCCTCGCTGGCGCTCGGGCCTGCTCAGGACGAGCGGAGGGACGGAGACGGAGTCGGAGGCGTCCTTCGACACGGCCCTCGCTGGCGCTCGGGCCTGCTCAGGACGAGCGGAGAGACGGAGACAGAGACGGTGTCGGAGACGGAGGCGGAGACGGAGAGTGAGAGGGAGACGGAGACAGGAGACGCGGATCAGGGATGGACGTGGACGGTGGTGACGCCGATCGCGTCGGGCGCGCCCGGCGCGTCGGGCGCGCCGAGCCGGGCCGTGATCACCGCGGTGCCGGTGGCCTTCGCGGTGACCCGGCCGTCGGCGTCGACCGCGGCGACGCCGGGCTGGCTCGAGGCGAACGTGAAGTAGCGGCGCGACGCCGCGATCGTCCGGGGCGCGCCGTCGAGCGGATACGTCACGGCCGTCCCGTTGATCAGGTGCGCGGCGCCGATCGCGAGCTCGACCGTCTCCGTGGCGATCGCCGGGCTCGGCGCGCCGAGCGCCACCGGATCGAGCGCCTCGTACTGGATGTCGTCGAGCCACAGCGTGTACGCGCCCTCGTCCGAGCCCTCGGCGACGTGGAACAGCCCGTGCTCGGCCACGAGCCGCGACGGGTCGGGCAGCGGCACGACGTAGCGAGCCCACGCCGGCGAGACCGGCAGCGCGGTCGCCTCGGCCCAGTAGGTCGTGATCGCCGCGTCGTTGCCGATCCCGACGACGTTCAGGGTCACCGCGCGGCTCGCGCGCGCCCAGAACGTGACGGCGGTGTAGCCCGTGAGGTCGACCGCGGAGGCGGACCGGAACGCGCCGCCGGTGTAGCCGGCGGCCGGAACCTCGAGCTGCAGCGCGGTCGCCCCGCCGTGCGGCGAGACGCCGACGATCGACGGCCCCCCGGTCGAGCCACCGAACGGCGCGTAGCCCACGGCGTCGCCGTAGTCGTCGCCGAACACGCGGAGCACGACCACGCTGGGCGCGTCGGCCGCCGGCTCGGCGTCGACGAGCGGGGCGCCGTCCGGGGCGCCAGCGGCGTCGGCCTCGCCTGGCCCGGACGGCCCGTCGGGGAGCTCACCGGCCGCGGTGCTGCAACCGGCGGCGACCGCCAGGGTGGGCACGAACAGGGCCGCGGCGAGGTGACGCGGGCGAGGCAGGCGGTTCATCGGGGCGTGCTCCGGGCTGCGGGGAGGGAACCTTGGTTCCGTCGTCGTGGAGTTACTTCGCCGTCCGTACGAACGAACCATTGATCGCGCCTCACCCGACTGTCAACGACTTCGTCGACCCTGCGATGACAGTCAACGCGATCGCCCCGGCGCGTCACGCGCCCGCGGGCGCGAACCCGTCACTTCTGGCTTGCGATCCGAGGCGCGCTCGGACTAGTTTGTGCGTCGTCCGAACAAACGCCGCCGACACCCGGCGGCCCACAGGAGGCGGTCAGATGAGGATCCCTGGGCTCTTGGTCGTGGCGCTCGCGGCCGGCTGTGGCGGCGAGTTCCCCGAGGCGATCGACGCGGCCACCGACCCCGTCGGCGACACGGACGGCGGCGGCGGCGGTGGCGTCGCGCCGACCGTGCTGCCGTTCGCGGTCGACGACTGGTACGGGCCATCCGGCTACATGGGCGACGGCGAGAACCCGGGCGCGATCGAGGACGCGCAGACGTGCCTGGCCGATCGCCCGACGACGTGGCTCGGCAACTGCCACCGCTACACCTGGACCCCCTCGGGCACCGCGTGGGCCGGCGTCTACTGGCAGTACCCCGACGGCAACTGGGGCGACCTGCCCGGGCTGACCGTCCCCGCCGGCGCGACGCGGATCTCGTTCCGCGCGTGGGGCGCCACCGGCACCGAGAAGGTCGACTTCATGGTCGGGATGATGGCGGTCGACGGGTTCCAGGTGACCCAGGAGCAGATCGCTCTCACCACCGAGCCGCAGCAGTTCACCCTGTCGCTCGCCGGCGCCAGCTACGCTCGCGTCGTCGGTGGCTTCGGCTGGGTCGCCAAGGAGGCGACCGCGGCGATGACGTTCAGCATCGACGACATCCGCTGGGAGTGATCACCCGATGAGCAGCCACGCCGCCCTGCCCTTGCCGACCGCCGACGCGGCCGGGATGCGCACCCAGAACGCCACGCTGGTGCTGCGGCTGATCTGGCGCGAGCGCCAGCTCAGCCGCGCCGACATCGCGCGCCAGACCGGGCTGTCGCCCTCGACCGTCGGCGCGATCGTCGGCGAGCTCGCGGAGGCCGGCCTGGTCCGCGAGATCGGGGCGGGCGCGTCGCGCGGCGGGCGCCGGCCGGTGCTGGTCGGGTTCCGCGACGACGCCTACGCCCTCGTCGGCGTCGAGCTCGGCGCGACCCACGTCGCGGCCGTGCTCACCGACCTGCGCGGCAACGTCCGCGCGTTCCGCGACACCCACGTCGCCGTGCGCGACGATCCCCGCGGCGCGCTCGCGACCGCCCGCGCGCTGATCGAGGAGTGCCTCGCCGCCGAGCGGGTGTCGAAGAAGCGCGTCGTCGGGATCGGCGTCGCCGTGCCGAGCCCGGTCCACCCCGATCGCCCCGGCAAGCTGTCGCCGTTGATCATGCCGGCGTGGGCCGACCACGACGTCCGCGAGGAGCTGGCCGACGCGTTCGGCGTGCCCGTGCTCGTCGACAACGACGCCAACCTCGGCGCGCTCGCCGAGCGCTACTGGGGCGCCGGCGCCGGCGGTGAGGACCTGGCGTTCATCAAGATCGCGACCGGGATCGGCTCGGGCCACATCATCAACGGCGCGCTCTACCGCGGCGCCGGCGGCACCGCCGGCGAGATCGGCCACATCGCGATCGACCCGAGCGGCCCGCCGTGCGTGTGCGGCGGCCGCGGCTGCCTCGCCACGCTGATCGGCTCGGAGGCGCTGCTGACGCGGGCGCGCGCGAAGTGGGGCAAGCGCAAGAAGAGCCCGACGATCGCGGACATCGTCACCGGCGCGCGCGCGGGCGACCCCGTCGCGCGCGGCCTCATCGACGAGGTCGGCGCCCAGCTCGGCGTCGTCGTCGCCGGCCTGCTCAACCTGCTCAACCCAGGAGTCGTCGTGCTCGGAGGAGAGATCACCAGCGTCGGAGACCTGCTGCTCGACCCGCTGCGCGCCTCGGTCCGCGCGCGCGCGCTGTCCACCTCGGTCGCGGAGACGCGGATCGTCGCGAGCTGGCTGGGCGCGCGGTCGATCGCCGTCGGCGCGGCGACGATGGTGCTCGACGCCGCGCTCGCCGATCGCAGCGTGTTCCCCGCGCACGGAGCGACCGCGTGAGGCGCGCGGCCCGCCCGTTCGGCGCGGCGGTCGTGGCGACGTGGGCGGCGTGGGCCGCCTGCGCGCCCGGCACGCCCGATCCCGACTCGCCCGGCGCGCCGGCCGACGCCGGCCCGGTCGAGGTCGTCGACGCCGGCCCGCCGGCGGACGCCAGCGACCTGCTCGGGCCACCGTGGCAGCTCGTGTGGCAGGACGAGTTCGGCGGCGCCGAGGGCACACGCCCCGACGCCGCGAAGTGGATCCACGACGTCGGCGGCGAGGGCTGGGGCAACGACCAGCTCGAGTTCGACACCGACCGGGTCGAGAACGCGTCGCACGACGGCCAGGGCCGGCTGCGGATCACGGCGCGCCGCGAGGACTACGGCGGGCGCGCGTACACCTCGGCGCGGATCAACACCCGCGGCCGGTTCGAGCACGCCTACGGCCGGTTCGAGGCGCGGATCAAGCTGCCGCGCGGCCAGGGCATCTGGCCCGCGTTCTGGCTGCTCGGCGCCGACCTGGCCAACGTCGGCTGGCCGGCGTGCGGAGAGATCGACATCATGGAGTACCGCGGCCAGGAGCCGACGCGGATCCGAGGCTCGCTCCACGGCCCGGGCTACTCGGGCGGCGCCAACCACGGGCGCGACACCGACGTCGGCGTGGATCTCTCGGCCGACTTCCACACCTACGCGGTCGAGTGGGACCCGGGGCGCGTGATCTTCAAGGTCGACGAGGAGGTCTACTTCACGGCGACGCCGAGCGACCTGCCGGCCGGGACGGACTGGGTCTACGACCACCCGTTCTTCATCATCCTCAACGTCGCCGTCGGCGGGCACTACGTCGGCAACCCCGACGGCTCGACCCAGTTCCCGCAGACGATGCTGGTCGACCACGTCCGCGTCTACGAGAGGATCCCCTGATCGCTCGACGCGCAGCCGCGTCGCTGGCCGCCCTGGCCGCGGCGCTCGCCTCGTCCTTCGCGTGCGCGGGCTGCGGCGACCACCACGCGCCCCGCGCGCGCGGCGGCGACGCGCCGTTGACGGTGTCGACCGAGCAGCAGAGCATCTGGGTCCGCAACTTCAACCCGCTGCTGCCGCCGGGCCGTGCACGGTGGCCGACGCGCGCGGGCGTCTACGAGCCGCTGCTGATCTGGAACCCGCTGGCGAGCCGGTGGACGCCGTGGCTCGCGACCGACTACACGTGGTCCGAGGATCTGCTGCGGCTGCGGTTCGCGCTGCGCCCGGGCGTGAAGTGGTCGGACGGCGCGCCGTTCACCGCGGACGACGTCGTCTACACGCTGCTGCTCCTGCGCGAGCACCCCGCGCTCGATCTGCCGCGGCTGTGGGGGTTCCTCGCCGACGTCCACGCGATCGACCCGCTGACCGTCGAGCTGACGTTCCAGCGGCCGTACGTCCCCGGGCTCGAGGACCTCGCGCACCAGCCGGTCGTGCCGCGCCACGTGTGGGAGCGCGTCCCGGATCCGATGACGTTCGCCAACCCGACGCCGGTCGGGACCGGACCGTTCACCGAGGTCCGGGTGTTCCGCGACCAGGTCTACGAGCTGGGCAAGAACCCGCACTACTGGCAGCCCGGCAAGCCGGCGGTGCCGGCGCTGAGGATGCTCGCCTACCCGTCGAACGACCAGGCGAACCTGGCGCTGATCGAGGGCGACGTCGACTGGGCCGGCAACTTCGTGCCCGCGGTCGAGCGCACGTTCGTCCGCCGCGATCCGGCGCACCGCGAGGCGTGGTCACCGCTCGCCGGCAACATGGTGCTGCTCTACGCCAACACCGCGCGGCCGCCGCTCGACGACGTCCGCGTGCGCCAGGCGCTGTCGATGGCGATCGACCGCGACCGCCTGGTCGACGTCGCGATGTACGGGATGACCCGCCCGGCGGACGCCACCGGGCTGACCGACGCCTACGCCGACTGGCACGACGAGGCCGCCGGGCGCGCGCCGTGGATGACGCAGGATCGCGCCGCGGCCGAGCGGCTGCTCGACGAGGCCGGGTGTCCGCGCGGCGACGGCGGCGTGCGCCACGCCCCCGACGGGCGCCCCCTGGCGTTCGACATCGAGGTCGTCGGCGGCTGGTCCGACTGGGTGCGCGCCGCGCAGCTGATCGCCCGCGACCTCGACGCGATCGGCGTGCGCGCCCACCTCCGTGTCTACGACTTCGGCGCGTGGATGAGCCGGCTGCAGGAGGGCACGTTCTCGCTGTCGGTCGGCTACTCGCTCGACGGCCCGACGCCGTACCGGTTCTACCGGTGGACGATGGCGAGCGCGACGGTGCAGCCGCTGGGCAAGCTCGCGCCCGGCAACTGGCACCGGTTCGGCGACCCCGAGGCCGACCGGCTGCTCGCGGCGTTCGAGCGCGCCGCGACGCCCGAGGCGCAGCGCGAGCTCGCCGTGGCGCTGCAGCGCCGGTTCGCCGCGACCGCGCCGGCGATCCCCCTGTTCGCCAACCCGCTGTGGGGCGAGGTCACGACGACCCGGTTCGTCGGGTTCCCCGGCGCCCGTGATCCCTACGCCCGGCTGTCGCCCCACATCGAGCCGGACGCGCTGCTCGTGCTGACGTCGGTGCGCCCGCGCGACGCCGCGCCGGAGGCGACCTACTGATGCGCGCCGTGCTGTCGCGTCTGGGGTTCTACCTGATCGCCGCGTGGGCGGCGCTGACCCTGAACTTCCTGATCCCGCGGCTGATGCCGGGTGATCCGACGACGATCATGGCGGGCCGGCTGTCGGCCTCGGCCTCACCCGAGGCGATCGCGGCGCTGAACGAGGCGTTCGGCAAGACCGACGCGCCGCTCCACGCGCAGTACCTCGACTACCTCGGGAACGTCCTCACCGGCGACCTCGGGCGCTCGATCTCCCAGTACCCAGCGCGCGTCGGCGACGTGATCGCGACCGGCCTGGTGTGGACGCTCGGGCTCGGCGGTGTCGCGCTGGTCCTGAGCTTCGCGATCGGCACGACGCTGGGCGCGCTCGCCGCGTGGCGACGGTCGGGCTGGCTCGACGCGGTGCTGCCGCCGGTGCTCGCGCTGTCCGGCGCGTTCCCCTACTTCTGGCTGGCGATGCTCGGGCTGCACCTGTTCGGGTTCACCCTCGGGTGGGCGCCGCTGCGCCACGCGTACTGCTCGCACCTCGAGCCGACGTGGAGCCTGCGGTTCGCGCTCGACGTCGTCCAGCACGCGGCGCTGCCGGCGCTCACGATCATCATCGCCACCGTCGGCGGCTGGCTGCTCGGCATGCGCAACGCGATGCTCGGCGTGCTCGGCACCGAGCAGATCACGCTCGCCCGGGCCAAGGGCCTGTCGTCGCGCCGGATCCTGTGGGCGTACGCCGCGCGCAACGCGATCCTGCCCAACCTGACCTCGTTCGGGATGGCGGTGGGGTTCGTGCTCGGCGGCTCGCTGCTCACCGAGATCGTGTTCTCGTACCCGGGCACGGGCTACCTGCTGATCCAGGCGGTGCGCACGCAGGACTACCCCCTGATGCAGGGGCTGTTCCTCACGATCACGCTGGCGGTGCTCGCCGCGAACTTCCTGGTCGACCTGGCGACGCTGGCGCTCGATCCCCGGACGAGGCCTCATGCGTGAGCACGACCGTTCGTTCTGGCGCTCGCTCGGCGGCGACGCCAAGGCGCGCGTCGGCATCGGCGTGCTCGTCGCGTTCGCGGTGATCGCGGTGATCGGGCCGCTGGTGTTCGCCGACGCGGCGGCGCCGGTGGGTCGGCCGCTGCAGGGCCCGTCGTGGGACCACTGGCTCGGCACGACCGGCCAGGGCCAGGACGTGCTGGCGCTGACGCTCGCCGGCGCGCGCGGGACGCTGCTCGTCGCGTTCGCGGTGGGCGCGGTGGTGACCGCGCTCGGCGCGGTCGTGGGCGTCACCGCCGGCTACTTCGGCGGGCGCGTCGACCGAGCGCTGTCGCTGGGCAGCAACGTGTTCCTGGTGATCCCGGGGCTGCCGCTGGCGATCGTGCTGGCCGCGTACCTGCGGCCGGGCCCGGCGAGCCTGATCGCCGTGCTCGCGCTGTCCGGCTGGGCGTGGCACGCGCGGGTGTTCCGCGCCCAGGCGCTGACGCTGCGGCGGCGCGACTACGTCGCCGCGGCGCAGGTCACCGGCGAGCGCCACGCGCGGGTGATCGTGGCGGAGGTGCTGCCGAACATGACCTCGCTGATGGCGGCGGCGTTCATCGGCGCCACGGTCTACGCGCTGGGCGCGATGGTCGGGCTGGAGTTCCTCGGCCTGGGGGATCTGGGCGCGGTGACGTGGGGCACGAACCTGTACTGGGCGGCCAACGACGCCGCGCTGCTGACCGGCTCGTGGTGGGTGTTCGTGCCGACGGGCGTGTGCATCGCGCTGGTCGGGTTCGCGCTGACGCTGGTGAATGTCGCGCTCGACGAGGTGACGAACCCACGGCTGCGCAAGCGAGCGAGAGGACAGGCGGGGACGGAGACGGAGACGGAGACGGAGTCGGAATCGGAGTCGGAGTCGGAGCCGGTCCTGGACGTCCGCGACCTGCGCGTCCAATACGGCGCGACGCGCGCGGTGGACGGCGTGTCGTTCGCGCTGCGCGAGGGCGAGATCCTCGGCCTCGCAGGCGAGTCGGGCAGCGGCAAGAGCACGATCGGCTACGCGCTGCTGCGGCTGCTCGACGAGTCGGCGTGCACGGTCACCGGCGCGATCGTGTGCGGCGGCAAGGACGTCCTGGCGATGGACGCGCGGGCCCTGCGCGCCCACCGCTGGGCCGAGGTCGCGATGGTGTTCCAGGCCGCGCTCGACGCGCTCAACCCGGTGTTGACCGCGGGCGACCAGCTCACCGACGTGCTGCGCGCCCGCGGCGGCCTCGACCGCGCCGCCGCCGAGGCGCGCGCGCTCGAGCTGCTGCGCCACGTCGGGCTCGAGCCCCAGCACCTGCGCGCCTACCCGCACCAGCTCTCGGGCGGGATGCGCCAGCGCGTCGTGATCGCGATCGCGCTGGCGCTGCAGCCCCGCGTGCTGATCCTCGACGAGCCGACGACCGCGCTCGACGTGATCGTCCAGCGCGAGATCCTCACGCACGTGGCCCGGCTGCGCCGCGAGCTCGGCCTCACGATCCTGTTCATCTCCCACGACCTGCCGCTGCTCCTGGCGCTGTCGGATCGCGTCGGCGTGATGCGCCACGGCAAGCTGCTCGAGCTCGGCGCGACCGCGCACCTGCGCGCCCACGCCGAGCACCCCTACACGCGGCAGCTGCTCGCGGCGTTCCCCTCGCTGGCGCCGCCGGCTCGCTCGCCGCTCGAGCCCGCCGCGGCGCGCCCGACCCTGCTGGAGGTCCGCGGCCTGTCGAAGCGCTACGTCGGCGGCTCGCGGTTCGCGCGCCGCGCCCCGCCCGCGCTCCCCGCGCTGTGCGACGCCTCGTTCGACCTGCGCGAGGGCGAGGTCGTCGCGCTCGTCGGCGCCTCGGGCAGCGGCAAGAGCACGCTGGCGCGCCTGCTGACCCGGATCGAGCGCCCCGACCACGGGACGATCCGCATCTCTGGCGACGACGCGCTCGCGGCCTCGCCGCGCGCGCACCACCGCCGCGTCCAGATGGTGTTCCAGGACCCGTTCGCCTCGCTCAACCCGGCGCGCCGCGTCCGCCACCACCTCGCCCGCCCGCTGATCCTCCACGGCCATGTCCCGGCGCACGCGCTCGACGACCGCGTCGGCGCGCTGCTGAGCGCGGTCGGCCTCGAGCCGGCGGCCGAGCTCGCCCGCCGGTTCCCGCACGAGCTGTCGGGCGGCCAGCGCCAGCGCGTCGCGCTCGCCCGCGCGCTCGCCGCCGACCCGCGCCTGCTGATCGCCGACGAGCCGACGTCGATGCTCGACGCGTCGCTGCGCGCCGACCTGATGGCGCTGCTGCGCCGGCTCGCGCGCGAGCGCGGGCTCGGCGTCCTGCTGATCACGCACGATCTCCCGAGCGCGGCGGCGATCGCCGACCGCGTGCTCGTCCTGCGCGCCGGCCGCGTCGTCGAGGAGGGCCCCGCGGCCTCGGTCCTCACGGCGCCGGCGCACGCCTACACCCGCGCGCTGCTCGCCGCGGCCAGCCACGAGGCCCTGTGAAGACCTTCCCCGACCACTTCCTGTGGGGCGCCGCGACCTCGGCGTTCCAGATCGAGGGCGCGACCGACGAGGACGGGCGCGGCCCGTCGGTGTGGGACCGGTTCACCGCCGAGCCCGGCCGGATCCGCGACGGCTCCGACGCCCGGGTCGCGTGCGACCACTACCACCGGGTCGACCAGGATCTCGACGCGCTGAGCTGGCTCGGCGTGCGGTCGTACCGGTTCTCGATCGCGTGGCCGCGCGTACTGCCGACCGGGCGCGGCGCGCCCAACGCCGCCGGGCTCGACTTCTACGACCGGCTCGTCGACGCGCTGCTCGCGCGCGGGATCGAGCCGTTCGTCACGCTCAACCACTGGGACCTGCCGCTGGCGCTGCACGACGCGGGCGGGTGGCCGGCGCGCGACACCGTCGGCGCGTTCGTGCACTACGCCGAGGTGGTGATGCGCCGGCTCGGCGATCGCGTCCGGCGCGTGTGCACGCACAACGAGCCGTGGTGCATCAGCACGCTCGGGTTCGGCAAGGGCGAGCACGCCCCCGGCGAGCGGTCGTGGCCGCGCGCGCTGGCCGCCGCCCACCACCTGCTGCTGTCCCACGGCCACGCGACGCTCGCGATCCGCGCGATCGCGCCAGCCACCGAGGTCGGGATCGTCCTCAACCTCGTCCCGACGGAGCCGGCGTCACCCAGCGAGGCGGACCGCGAGGCCGCGCGCGCGTTCGACGGCGGGTTCAACCGGTGGTTCCTCGATCCGCTGTACGGACGCGGCTACCCGCTCGACGTCGTGTTCGACCACGTCCACGCCGGCCACGTCCCCGGCCCCGAGCTGCCGTTCGTCCACGACGGCGACCTCCGCGTGATCGCCACGCCCACCGACTACCTGGGGATCAACTACTACTCGCGGGCGGTGATGCGCTCGGCCGTCGTCCCCGAGGCGGACAACTCCCCACCCACCGTCGTCGCGTCGGGCGACAAGACCGACATCGGCTGGGAGGTCGCGCCGTCGGGCCTGCACGCGATCCTGCGCCGCGTCCACGCCGAGTACGCGCCGCCGAAGCTCTACATCACCGAGAACGGTGCGGCCTACGGCACCGCGCCCGACGCGACCGGGCGCGTCCGCGACCTGGCGCGCCAGCGCTACCTGTGGACCCACTTCGCCGCGACGCACCAGGCGATCGCCGACGGCGTGCCGGTCGCGGGGTTCTACCTGTGGTCGCTGATGGACAACTTCGAGTGGGGCGAGGGCTACACCCAGCGGTTCGGGATCTTCTGGGTCGACTACGCGACCCAGGCGCGGCTCGCCAAGGACTCGGCCCACCTGTGCCGGCGGATCATCCGCGCCAACGCGCTCGTAGACCTCGAGGCCGACCTGACGGAGGCGGCGGCGTGAGAGCCATCGTCGCGATCGTCCCGCTCCTGGCCGTGCTCGCGCTCGCGCGCACGTCCGAGGCGACCGAGGCCCGCGTGTTCAGCGACGAGCGCGGCCACAAGCTCGTCGTCGACGGCGCCGAGGTGATGGTGCGCGGGATGAACTGGGGCTACTCGCCGATCGGGTGGAACTACAGCTACTCGCTGTGGGCCCAGCCCGACGCGTTCGTCGAGCGGGTCCTGCACCGCGACATGGCGCTGCTGCGCGCGATGGGCGTGAACATGATCCGCCAGGGCCCGGACATCCCGCCGCGATGGGTCAGCTGGATCCACCGCGAGTACGGCATCTACACGATGATCAACCACACGATGGGCCGCTACGGCGTGACCGTCGACGGCGTGTGGCACGGCCAGACCAACTACGCGGACCCGGCGCAGCGCGCCGCGCTGCTCGCCGAGATCGTCGAGGTGGTCGAGCGCTACCGGGGCACCGACGGCGTCGTGATGTGGCTGCTCGGCAACGAGAACAACTACGGGCTGGCGTGGACCAGCTTCGAGGCCGAGGCGCTGCCGACGAAGGACCAGGAGGACGCGGCGCGGGCGGTGGCGCTGTACACGCTCTACGGCGAGGCGATCGCGGCGATCAAGCAGCGCGATGCCGCGCACCCGGTCGCGATCGCCAACGGCGACCTGCAGTACATCGACCTGATCGCCGCGCACTGCCAGGGCCTCGACATCCTCGGCTCGAACGTCTACCGCGGCGCCTCGGCGCGCGACTTCTTCCAGGTCGTCCACGACAAGCTCGGCCTGCCGGCGATGTTCACCGAGTTCGGCGCCGACGCCTACGACGCCAGGGCCGGGCGCGAGGACGGCGCGGCGCAGGCCGAGTACCTGCGCGCCCAGTGGCAGGAGATCTACGAGCAGAGCTGGGGCAAGGGCCTGGTCGGCAACGCGATCGGCGGGTTCATCTTCCAGTGGACCGACGGGTGGTGGAAGCACGGGCAGGACATCCACCTCGACGTCCACGACACGACCGCGTCGTGGCCCAACGCCGCCTACCCCCACGACTTCGTCGAGGGCGAGAACAACATGAACGAGGAGTGGTTCGGGATCGCGGCGATCACCGACCAGGACGCCGACGCGTTCTACCAGGTGCGGCCGCGCGTCGCGTACTACCTGCTGCGCGCGGCGTTCCGGCTCGACCCGTACGCCGAGGGCACGACCCGCGAGCACGTGCGCGCGCACTTCGCGCTGCTCGACCCGGGCGACTTCGCCGGCGGCGCCGACGGCCAGCGCGCGCTCGCCGAGGTCGAGCGGCTCGCCAGGGTGCGCGTGTCCGGGATGAGGATGCGCCTCGAGTCCAACCTCACCCGCGCCGACGCGCAGAGCGACCGCGCCGACGCGCCGACGTTCGACCACACCGAGTCGCTGTTCGTCGACGTGACCGCGAACCCGACGCCGAAGGTCTCGGCGAAGGTGACCGTGAGCCTGGTCGGCAACGCGGCGCAGAACCGGCTCGACCCGCTGTACTGGGAGAACCGCACGCCGCGCACCGATCCGGCCGCGCCGCCGCCGCCACCGGACGAGCCCACCCTGCCCGACCCGTCGATCGACCACGCCTCGATCTACGGCGCGGAGCTCGCCGCCGACCTGCCCGCGGTCGGGGTCGAGGCGTACTACCGGACCGGCCACGGCCACTGGGGCTACGAGGGCGACTTCTTCGGCCTCTACCGCGAGGCCTACTATGGCGTCGCGATCGACACCTACCACGCGGCCGCGCCGATCGGCGCGACGCTCACCGGCAAGGGCGCGCTCGCCGGCCTCAAGCTCGCGTTCGGCCCGGAGATCTACTGGGGCGCGAACCCGACGGTGATCGCCAAGTACAGCCGCGGGCTCGGCCCGCTCGCGGTGACCGTGATGCACCAGGAGGACGTGGCCGAGCGCGGCGCGGCGGCGACGTCGAGCGCCGGGTTCGAGCCGCTGAGCCGGCGCTCGACGATCCACGGCAAGCTCGCGCGCGGCCGCGCCACGCTCGACGTCGGCGGCATCTTCGCCGCGCCGCAGCGGGTCGGCCGGACGTACACGTACGTCGCCGAGCGGCCGGGCGGCGGCTACCTCGGCAGCGGCCACGACGTCTACACAGGCGAGGTGGCGTGGGCCGACACGCTCGGCGGCCGCGCCCGCCTCGCGTTCGACGGCGGGTTCGCGCGGTGGTACGTCGAGGGCAACTACCGTGGCCTCGTCGCCGACGGCGGCGGCGACCACACGATGACGTGGACCGGGTGGTCGATGAAGTCGTCGGGCCGCGGCAACCAGCTCGGCGCGGTCGGCGGCGTGCTGCTGACGTTCGGCTCGCTGCAGGTCGCGCCCAACGCGCTGTGGCAGCGGCCGATCGTCGGGCCGACGCCGCTGATCGCCGACCGCTACGACCCCGCGACCGACACGTACTTCCCCGGCGTCGCGCCGCGCGACGCGATCAACGATCCGTTCGTCGTGCTCGACAACCGCGAGACGATCGGCGGCGAGCTGCTGCTGGTGTGGGATCCGACGCCGGCGACGTGGTTCTGGAGCTGGGACCGCGACCGCCGCGAGGACGCGCGGTTCGCCGCGAGCCTCGATCTGGTGTACCGCCACCAGCCGACCTCGCGCGACGCGACGCTGATCATCCTCGCCGACGGCAGCCAGGTGCCGAGCCCGGCGGCGCCGCCGGCGCACGACGTGTGGAGCGCGACGCTGGCGTGGACGTCGGCGCTGCCGGCGATGCGGCTGTCCGGCACGCTCTACGCCGGCCAGGACCAGGCGCGCGCCGGCGACCCGCGGCTCGTCACCCGGTGGGGCGGCTCGCTGCAGCTCGCGCGTGCCGGGCTGCTCGCGAGCCTGCTGGTCAAGGTCCGCGACTGGGGCCCGTACGACTACCACCAGGACTTCAATCTGACGTTCCCGCTGCAGGTCTACTCGGAGCTGTCGTACGGCCTGCCGCGCGCCGCGTTCGGCGCGGCCGACGCGCGGCTGGGGCTGCGCGGGCAGCTCCGGCTGCTCGACGGGTTCTCCGAGGGCTACGTCACCGACCCGGCGGCGCCGCGCGCGCTCGGCCGCGAGGCCGAGGTGCTGAGCTACGTCGAGGTGCGGATGTGAAGGAGGCGATGATGCGAACGGCGAGGAAGACCACCTGGCTCGCGATCGCGATCGCGTGCGGCGGGTGCGCCGCCGAGGGCGTGCCGTGGCAGGGCGAGGCCCTGCCCGAGGCGCCGCTGGCGCTGTACACCGACGACGTCGGCGTCCACCCGGACCGCTCGGTGCTCGAGGATCCGGACAACCTGTTCGCGCAGGGCGCGCTGTCGCAGGACGCGGTGTGGGAGCTGCAGCGGTCCGGCGGCAACGTCGCGGCGTTCTACGCATGGGCGACGCTGCTGGCGCGCGGCGCAAGCGGCGAGCGCCAGTACTACGTCGCGCTCGATCTCAAGGCGATCTACGAGCGCGCGCAGGCCGAGGCCGGCGACCTGCCCCAGGTGCGCACCAACGCGATCCGCGGGTTCCAGACCGTGCTCGACGTGTTCCCCGACGCCGTGACCTACGACGCGACCGGCACGATCGCGTACGAGCTGGCGACGCCCAGCGTCGAGGCGATCCTCGACCTCGGCGGCGATCCCGAGGGCTGGGTGCTGGTGACCACGCCGGAGGGCAACACCGTGGCGGTGCCGCGGTGACGCGCGCGGCGTGGGCGCTCGCGGCGGCGGTGGCCGCGGCCGCGTGCGGTCCGTCGCCAGGCGGCGACGGCGACAGCGTCGGCGCCGACGCCGCGGCGGGCGTGCCCGACGCGCGCGATCCGGCGCCGCCTGGCGACGGCGGCGATGCGCCGGCCGACTGCAACCTGCTGCCGGTGCGGGTCCGCGACTTCCGCGTCACCCACCCCGACTTCGAGCGGTTCACCTCGAACGCGGTCACGCCCGGGCTGGTCGAGGCCATGCTCGGCGCCGACGGCACGCCGACCTACGCCCACGCCGGCGGCACGGTGTGCACGACCGGGCCGGCCGAGTTCGCGCAGTGGTACCACGACGTCGACGGCGTCAACGTCGCGGTCGACCTCGAGCTCGAGCTGCTCGAGGTGGCGCCGGGCCGCTACGTGTTCGACTCGGCCGCGTTCTTCCCCGTCGACGGCCAGGGCTTCGGCGACGAGGGCCTGGCGCACAACTACTCGTTCACCACCGAGATCCACACCTCGTTCCGCTACGACGGCGGCGAGACGTTCACGTTCCGCGGCGACGACGACCTGTGGCTGTTCATCAACGGCCGGCTCGCGATCGATCTGGGCGGCCTGCACGAGCCCGCGACCGGCAGCGTCGACCTCGACGCGCGCGCCGCCGACCTCGGCCTCGTCCCCGGCGGTGTCTACGCGATGGACATCTTCCAGGCCGAGCGCCACACCACCGCGTCGAACTTCCGGATCGAGACGACGATCGCTTGCTTCGTCGTGCCGTGACGGCGGGCGCGCCGCCGGCTTGCGGCGGCGGCGCGCCCGGGGGAACCTCGGTCGGATGAACCGGCAGCTACCGCTTGTCGCGGCCCTCGCGATCCTCTCGCTCCTGGCCATCCCCGGCTGCGCGACGATCTTCAGCGGCAGCTCGCAGCGCGTGTCGATCCGCGCGACGCCCGAGGACACGACGATCATCGTCCTCGGCGGGGCGACCGGCGCGGCGATCGCGAAGGTCGCGAAGGTCGCCGCGCTGCAGCGGCGCGTGCTCGGGCTGCTGGGCGGGGCGCTGGGGCCCGACGACGAGGCGCTCATCACCGAGGTCGGCCTCGAGCGGTTCCTCACCGGCCTGATCCTCGAGGTGAAGACCGGACAGGTCCCGACCGACACCACCGCCCAGCTCGGTGCGCTCTACCAGCGGATCCCCCGCGCGCTCAAGGACAAGCTCGTCGGCTCGCTCGGGCTGGAGGCGTTCGGGGTCGGGCGCGTCGACGTCGAGCTCGATCGCGGCGAGATCTACGCCGTGATCGGGTGGCGCGCCGGGTCGGTGATGAAGCTCAGCTCGATCGACGGCTCGTTCAACTGGACGACCCTGTGGAACATCCTCAACTTCGGCCTGGGCGTGCCGATCGACATCCTCACCGGCGCGTGGTTGAAGCTGTCGCCGTCGACGCTCGAGCTCGCGCTCCAGCCGCTGCCTGCGCCCGCGCCCTAGCGATCCCTGGCTATCCCCCCGCGCGGCGGATCGCCTCGGCGATCCCGCCGCCGGCGCCGGCGGCGGTCGACAGCTCGTCGGTCGCGGCGGCGCGGACGTCGTCGGGCGCGCTGCCCATCGCGAACGCGCGGCCGGCGACGCGGAACATCGGGACGTCGTTGATCCAGTCGCCGACGACGACGGCCTGCTCGACGGTGCAGCCGGCGAGCCGGCACAGCTCGGTCAGCGCGGTGCCCTTGGTCGGGCCGGCGACGCGCGCGAGCACGGCGCTGGTGCCCGGGCGGCCGCGGACCTCGAACCGGACCGAGAACACGCGGCCGGCGTGGTCGGCGAGCGCGGCGTGCGCCGCGGCGACCGCGGCGGTCGGGCCGATCGCGACCGCGCCGAGCGGGGTCGTCGCCCACGCTGCGGCGTCGTCGACCGCGCGCAGGGCCGGCGACCACGTCCGCACGTAGTCGGCGAACGGCGCGCCGGCCGGGCCGTGGTGGATGCCGCCGGCGTCGAACACGAACGGCGCCAGGCCGTGCTCGTCGATCGCGCCGCGCAGCACCGCGACCTCGTCGGGCGCGAGCGCGTGGTGGGCGTGGGTCGTGTCGCCCGAGGCGTCGACGATGTGGCTGCCCTCGACGCACGCGATCGCGCCGTCGATCGCGCACGCGCGCGCGGCGTCGACCGAGCCCGAGTGCAGCCGGCCGGTGACGATCGTGACCGTCACCCCGGCGGCCTGGAGCTCGGCGATCGCCGCGACGTCGCGCGGATCGACGGTGTGGTCGTCGCGCAGCAGCGTGCCGTCGAGGTCGAGCGCGAGCAGGCGGTACGGCGGGGTCATCCGTTCACGGCTCCACGCACACGTCGTCGGCGCCGCACACCAGCGGCGCCGGGCACGTCCCGCCGTCGCACGCCGGCCGCTCGCACAGCGTCCCGCCGCACACGTAGGGCGCCGGGCAGTCCTGCGACGGCCCGCACGAACGGATCGCGCACAGCCCGCTGGCGGTGCAGCGCTTGCCGGCCGAGCAGTCGCCGTCGTCGACGCAGTCGCGGACGCACGCGCCGACCTGGCCGCAGCTCGTCCCGGCCGGGCAGTCGTCGTCGGTGCCGCAGCCGACGCACACCCCGCCGGGCGCGTCGCGGTTGCAGCTCGACAGGCCGGGGCAGTCGTCCTCGACGCGACAATCGACCGGGCCGAGCCCGCTCGTCGAGGCGTCGATGCTGCCGCCACCGTCGGGCGCACCAGCCGCGTCGATGTCGCCGCCGCCGCCATCGGGCGCGCTGGCCGCGTCGATATCGTTGGCCGCCGCGTCGATCGGGTCACCGGGCGCGGCGTCGGGGGAGGCCTCGTCGCCTCCACAGGAAGCGACGAGCAGGACCGACAGCAGCAGGCACGCGCGCGACATCCGGCGGACTCTAGCAGCAGCCGGCGGGCGCGCGCCGTGGGATAAGACGCCGATGGACGACGTGACGCAGCTCGGCCTGCGCGAGCTCGAGGTCCACGACCCGACGCAGGGCGCACGCGTGCCCGCCCGCGCGCTGTACCCGGCTCACGCGCCGCCAGCCTCGGTGGCGTTCGGACCCTACGCGGTCGAGGCCGCCGTCGACGCCGCGCCGGCCGCCGTCGCGGCGGAGAGGCTGCCGGTCGTCGTCGTGTCGCACGGCTCGGGCGGCACGCCGTGGGGCTACCGCGCGATCGCGCTGGCGGTCGCGCGTGCCGGTCACGTGGTCGTGATGCTCACCCACCCCGGTAACACCCGCGGCGACGACGGGCTCGCCGGCACCGCGGCCAACCTGGTCAACCGGCCGCGCCACGTCCGGCTCGCGCTCGACGCGCTCGCCGCGGACGCCGTGCTCGGCCCGCACGTCGCGCGCGACCGCGCCGCGGTGATCGGCCACTCGCTCGGCGGCTACACCGCGCTCGCCGCGGCGGGCGGGCGCCCGGTCGCGCTGCCCGACATGACGGCGGACGGACGCGCCCATCCGCTCGAGGTCGAGCACGACGCGCGCGTCGACGCCGTGGTGCTGCTCGGCCCGGCGCTGCCGTGGCTGATGGCGCCGGGCGCGCTCGCGGAGGTTCGCGCCCGCGTGATGGTCCGCGCCGGCGAGCGCGACGAGCTGGCGCCGCCCTACGCGATCGAGGCCGTGCTGCGCGGGCTGCCGGCTGACGCGCGCCTCGACTTCGCCGTCGTGCCCGACGCCGGCCACTTCGCGTGGTTCGGGCCGGTGCCGCCGCCGCTCGCCGGCCCGCACTTCCCGCCGTCGATCGATCCGCCGGGCTTCGACCGCGCCGCCTACCTGCCGCGCGTCGGAGCGGAGATCGTGGCGTTCCTGCGCGCCGCGGCGTGACGGCTCGGATTCCGCCTCCGCCTCCGCCTCCGCCTCCGCCTCCGTCGCCGTCTCCGCCTCCGTCTCCGTCTCCGTCTCCGCCTCCGTCTCCGTCTCCGCCTCCGTCACCGCCTCCCTCCCCGTCCCTACAGCGCCGGCTCGATCCCCAGCTCGCGCAGGACGTGGTCGGCCTGGTCTACCGCGTCCGCCACCCACAGCACGTAGCGGATGTCCGTCGCGATGCTGCGCGTGGTCTCGGCCAGGAAGTACACCTCCGACGCCACGCCCTCCTTGTTGCGGTCGAAGTGCAAGCCGACGAGACGGCCGCGCGCGTCGAGGATCGGCGAGCCGGAGTTGCCGCCCGTGGTGTCGACGTCGGACAGGAAGTCGACCGGGACGACGCCGAGCGCCGCCGCGGCGTACGGGCCCCACGCCGCCGTCGCGATCTGCTCGCGCAGCGCGGCGGGCGCGTCGAACGGCTCGGCCCCGGTGTGCTTCTCCACGATCTGCGGGGCCGTCGTGAACGGCGTGTACGGCTCGCCGCCCGGCAGCTGGTAGCCGCGGACGATCCCGAACGACACGCGCAGCGTGCTGTTGGCGTCCGGCGCCACACCGCCACCTCCACGGAACGCCAGCAGCCCCTCGGCGTAGACCGGCGCGACGAGCAGCGCCTCGCCCTTGTCCGCCTCCTCGCGCGCGACGAGCGCCTCGACCAGCGGGTAGAGCGCGACCGCGAGCCTGACGAACGGGTCCTTCGACCTGCCGAGCGCCGCGGGCGTCGCGTCGAGCAGCGCGAGGCGCGCCGCCTCGTCGTCGAGCTGGGTCCCTCGGTAGATCCGGTCGAGCGCCTGGTCGATCGCGCGCGCGTCGAGCTTGCCGCGCTTGCCCAGCCCCAGCATCGGACGCAGCCAGCTGGCCGCCGCCGGCTCGGCCGCGGCGCGCGTCAGCATCAGCTCCCACAGCGCGCGGTCGATCGTCCGGTCGAACTTCCGGGTGAACGTCCGCTGCTTGGCCTCGACCAGCGAGCGATCGCGCGCCTGGAACCCGGGCTTGCGCTCGGCGTCCGGCTGCTGCTGCTCGTGCACCCACCGCACCAGGAACACCGCCTCGGCGAGCAGGCTCGACGCGTTGACCGCGTCCCTCCACGCCTCGTGCTCGTCCTCGAACGCCCAGGTGTCCGCGAGCAGCGCGGTGAGGCGGTCGAGCGCGTCGAGGTAGCGCGCGCGCGACGCGTCGGCCGCGGCCCACGTGCGCAGCGCCGCCTCGTCGGCCGCCTTGTTCGCCAGCAGGTCCCCCCGCGCGACCGTGTCGAGGATGCCCTCCTGCTTCTCGAGCACGTTCTGCACCGACTGGCGCAGCACGCCGGCCTTGATCGCGGTCTCGCCCCCGGCCTGCTGGAGCCGCTCGAGCACCGCCATCCGCAGCCGCGCCTTCTCGATGTTGCGCGGGTAGGTCCACGTCGCCATCCGCGTCGCCTCGGCCGCGGTCTGCAGCCGGCTGGTGCGCCCGGGGTAGCCCGCGACGAACACCAGGTCGTCCGCCGCGACGCCCTCGACCGACAGCTCGAGGTGCGCGGGCGGCTGGAACGGGACGTTGTCGGGCGACGGATCGGCCGGCTGGCCGTCCGGCCCGACGTAGGCGCGCAGGAACGCGAAGTCGCCGGTGTGCCGCGGCCACGCCCAGTTGTCGATCTCGCCGCCGTAGTTGCCGATCGCGCGGTGCGGGACGTAGACGAGCCGGACGTCGCGCAGCTCCAGGTACTCGATCAGCTGCCACTCGGACGCCGCGAAGAACGACGACACCCGGCACTTCACCGCCGGGCGGTCCTGCTCGCACGCCGACACCAGCGCCTTCTCGCGCGCCTCGACCTCGCGGCCGCGATCGCGCGGCTCGGCGATCGCGGACAGGCCCTCGAGCATCTGCGCGGTGACGTCGGTCATCTTCTGCGCGACGTAGACCCGCTGGCTCGGGCCCGCGGGCTTCTCGTCGGCGCGCGTCGCGGCGACGAACCCGGTCTCGACCAGGTTGGCCTCGGGGGTCGAGTTGAGCTGCAGCGCCGACTGCACGCAGTGGTGATTCGTGATGATCAGGCCCTCCGCCGACACGAACGAGCCGGTGCAGCCGCCCAGGCTCACCACCGCGCTCAGCGGCGCCGCCGTCGGATCGGCCAGCGCGGCCGCGTCGACCTCGAGCCCGAGCTCGCGCAGCCGCGCGGCGTGATCGATCATCTGGCGCGGCATCCACATCCCGCCCGGGTTGGCGAACGCGGCGCGGCGCGCCCGCGCCTGCTCGGCGGCCGACGGGCCGGCGAGCGCGTCGGGCGCGACCGGCTCACCGGCCGCGCGCGGCTCGTCGGTCGGCGTCGCGCGGGTTCCGCCGCTGCACGCGGCGAGGGCCAGGGCGAGGGTGCACGTGGGGAGGCGGTGCATGCTGGGCAGATACCACAGCCGGCCCGAGGCGTCTTCAGCCGCGCCCGTCGCCCGCGCGCGCGCGCCGCATCCGGCGATCGACGAGCCAGACCAGCACCGGCAGGATCACCGCGGTGATCACCGCGGCCCACGCCAGCCGGTCCATCCCGACCAGCGTCCCGCCCGGGCCCTCGCTCAGCGCCTGCGCGCCGACCATCGCGCCGGCCGCCGACGCCAGGTGCTGCACCGCCGACTGCGCCGACATGAACCGCGCGCGCTCGGACGGGCCGGGGACGCGCGAGCTCTGGGTCTGCAGCGGCACGAACCGGAAGCTGCCGCTGACCATGAACGCGACGAACACCGCGAGCACCGGGATCGCGGAGACCGGGTGGATGAACCCGACGAGCAGCACGGCGATGAACATCAGGCAACCGAACGTCGCGACGACCGGCGGGCCGCGGCGATCGGTCAGCGCGCCGGCCAGCCGCATCGTCGCGAAGCTGACGGTGCCGCCGACGAGGTAGAGCACGCTGAGCTCCGCCCGCGGGTAGCCGCGGTTGTACTGGAAGTACGCCGACAGGTTCGGGATCAGCGCGAAGTTCGCGACCACCGCGGACACCGTCGCCGCCATCGACAAGAGGACGATCGGCCGCCGCAGCACGTCGCGGAACCGCGCGACCGGCTCGCCCGCCGCCGCCGCCTCCAGGTGGCCGCGCTGCGGCGGCAGCACCGCGATCGCCGCGACCGCGATCGCCGCGCCGAGGCCGGCGACCGCGAAGAACGGCAGCCGCCAGCCGCCGAGGCGCGCCAGCTCGAGCCCGGCGGGCACGCCGAGCACCGACGCCACGGCGAACGCGCCCATCACCGCGCCCATCGCGCGGCCGCGGCGCTCGGGCGGCACCGCGTCGCTGACGATCGCCAGCGCCAGCGCGGTGGCCGGGCCGCCGAACGCGCCGGCGACGACGCGCGCCGCGATCAGCGTCCCCAGGCCGGTCGCGAGCCCGCCCGCCGCCGTACCGACGACGAGCCCGGCGAGCGCGACCGCGAGCGCGCGGCGCCGATCGAACCGGTCGAGGAAGAACGCGCCGATGATCCCCGCGACCGCCGCGGCCGCGGTGTAGCTGCCGCCGACCAGGCCGAGCTGCGACGCCGGCACGCCGAGCGCCGTGGCGAGGTCCGGCCCGAGCGGCATCACCATCATGAAGTCCAGGACGTTGACGAACTGGACCGCGCCGATCAGGAACACGAGCCGGCGTTCAGCCGAAGGTGCCGATGCGATGGAACGCGCGGGCGACGGGGACGACATCGGCGGCGCGACGGTACCGCGCTCGCCCGCCACGCGGAGCTACCCGAACAGGGAGGCTGTCGCCCGGGGCCCTTGTCACGTCGGCGCCGGCGACGCTCCAATGGTGCGGTGATCACGATCGACCACGCCGACCTGCTGGGCTGGCGCAAGAAGGTGGGCGTCGCGGCATCGCCCGCCGGCGGCGCGCTGGTGGTGTTCGGCGGCGCGCCGACCGCCGTGCTCCACGACGTCGAGACCGGCGCCGAGCGCGCGCGCCTCGCCCACCACGACGCGGTGCTCGCCGCCGCGTTCTCTCCCGACGGGCGGTGGCTCGCGACCGCGTCCGGCGACAGCGGCGTGCGGGTGTGGGAGGTGGCGCACCCGGCGGCGCCGGCGCTGCTGCGCGGCCACGTCCACGAGGTCACCGCGGTGGCGTGGCACCCCGACAGCGCGCTGCTGGCGTCGGCGAGCCTCGACGGGTCGGTCCGGGGCTGGCGGCGCGACGCGGCGGGCGGCTGGACCGAGGCGTGGCGGCGGCGCGGGCTCGCGGGGCGCCCGCGCCGGCTGGTGTGGCTGGACGCCGCGCACCTCGCGATCGCCACCGACGACGCGCCCGTCGCGCTCGACGCGCGCGGGGCTGACGTCGCGCTCGATGCGGCCGTGCTCGACGCGGCGCTGGCGCCGGCGACGCATGGCCTGGGCACGGGCGAGCGCGTCGTCGCGGACGGCGACGAGGTCGTCGCGGTCGCCGCGGACGGCGCGCGCCGGGTGCTCGGCGCGCACGCCGCGCCGGTCACGGCGCTCGCCGTCGTCGGCGACGTGGTGATCTCGGGCGGCGCCGACGCCACCGTCCGGACGTGGGGCGCGCGCCCGGGCGCGCTCGCGGTCGGCCACGTCGTCGCCGGCCTGGCCGCGGCGGGCGACGCGCTCGTGATCGTCACGCTCGACGGCGTCGTGCGGTGCGCCCGGCTCGGCGAGCTCGCGCCCGCGCCGCCCCGCCGGCC
>WYBA01000138.1 GCA_011526095.1 Myxococcales bacterium
AGCAGCGCATCCGCATCATCCTCGACGAGCTGCTCATCGGGAACTACCTCGAGCAGATCCTGTGCCGCGACGGCAACTACCAGTCGGTGCCCGAGGGCGCGACGCCCGACGACATCGCCAAGTGCTCGGTCCAGCGCGACATCCTCCGCGACAGCTGCCTGTCGGCGGAGTACCCGGTGTGCCTCGACGGCGAGGGCGTGCCGATCGGCGTGCAGGACGAGGACGAGGACGGCACCTCCGACGACACGCGCTTCATCGAGGGCGCGGTCGACATCGTCTGCAACAGCGGCGGGGCCGACCAGGTCATCCCGCTCAACCTCGACAACAGCTACTGGCAGCCGTCGGGCAACCAGCAGGTCCCGGCGACCGGCGGGTTCGACGCCGTCGGCCCGGCGATCGTGCTGACCCCGTCGGGGCGCGGGTTCCCGACCAGCTCGGACTGCCGGTTCGACTTCGACAGCTCGGTGGTCGACAAGGAGCACCGCACGGTGTGCGCGCCGCCCGACGACGGCGACTACGACGTCTACCGGTTCGAGGAGTGCAGCGACGGGCTCTCGGAGATCTCGTTCGGCACCGAGCCGCTGCGCGTCGCCGGCTCGTACCCGGCCGACGGCGACACGCTGGTGCCGCTGACCTCGAGCGGGTCGAACTTCGTCATGCTCGTCAACTTCAACGTGGTCGTGCAGCGCGGCGCGGACAACGCGGTCGACACCCCGGCGTTCTTCACGCTGCTCGAGGACGGCGTCGAGCGCACGGACATCACGGCGGCCGCCTCGGCCGCGACCCCGTCGAACGTCAACATCACCGTCCCTGGCGGGTTCCTCGCGGACACCGAGTACACGCTGACCGTCGAGACCGGCGCGACCGACGACTGGGGCGTCGGGCTCCCCGAGTCCGAGGTCCGGACCATCACCTTCACCACGGGCTCGTAGGCCCGGCCCAGCCAACGCGGAGGAAACCATGTCCAAGACCAGCCAGATCCTCTTGGCCGCAGCGCTCGGCGCCGGCACGTTGCTCGGGACCGCGGCGGTGAGCCTCGACGAGGCCCGCGCGCAGGACTCGACGTCCGGCGCGATCCAGGGCGTCGTCACCGACGAGGCCACCGGCGAGCCGCTGCCCGGCGTCACGATCGTCATCACCAGCGGCTCGTCCGCCTCGCAGACGGTCATCACCGACGAGAACGGCTACTACAAGGTCACCAGCCTGCAGGCCGGCGGTGACTACATGGTGACGTTCTACTACGCCGACATCACCGTCGAGCGCCGCGGCATCACCGTCGGCATCAACAAGACCGCGCCGGTCTACATCAAGCTCGACACCAACCAGGCCGGCGGCGAGACGATCGTCGTCGAGGACTCGGCCCCGACGATCGACCCGACGTCGACCAGCCAGGGCATCACGCTCGACACCGAGTACCTGGAGAAGATCCCGGTCCCCGGCCGCACGTTCGAGTCGGCGCTCGGCGCGGCCGCCGGCTCGCAGGGCGACGCGATGGGCGTCGCGTTCTCCGGCTCGACCTCGCTCGAGAACCAGTACGTCGTCGACGGCGTCAACACGACGGGCCTGACCTACGGCACCTCGGGCTCGCCGATCATCAACAACTTCATCGAGGAGATCGAGGTCATCACCGGCGGGTACAACGCCGAGTACGGTCGCGCCACGGGCGGCGTGATCAACGTGGTGACCAAGAGCGGCTCGAACGAGATCGCGGGCTCGGTGTGGGGCTACATCACGCCGGGCGCCCTGGTGGCGGACCGCCTGCGCACGCCCAGCCAGGCGACCGCGATCGACGCCCAGACCGATCTCGACTACTCGATGGACTTCGGGTTCGAGGTCGGCGGCCCGATCATCAAGGACAAGGCGTGGTTCTGGGTCGGCTTCGCCCCCCAGTTCACCAAGGCCACGACGACCCGCCGCACCTACCGCCGCACCGACTGCCGCGAGACCCTGAGCGACGGCACGCTGTCGACGCCGGCGGGCGCGCGCTGCCCGGTCGACGGCAGCGGCATCCAGGACGGCATCGAGGACATCGATCCCGCGACCGGCTTCATGATCGTCGAGCAGATCGACGAGCGCGAGATCCCGGCGACGAGCTCGCAGTACTCGATGCTCGGCAAGGTCAACTTCGCGGTGTCGCCGGAGCACCAGGGCCAGGTGTCGATCACGGCCCAGCCGTACGGCAGCCAGACCCAGCGGATCTACGGCAACATCAACGAGCAGCAGGTCGACTTCTCGGGGATGCAGACGAACGCGGCGGTCAAGTGGACGTCGAAGTTCAACGACAACAAGACCGAGGTCGAGGCCGTCATCGGCCTGTTCCGCGCCGACGACCAGTTCGGCTCGCGGGACGGCGCCCGGGACAACATCCCGCTGCAGCAGCTGCTCTACGGTGATCTCGGTGACTGGGCGCGCCTCGGCGGCGAGAACCCGAACGTGGCCAGCCAGGTGCTCGGCTGCGGCGAGGGCCCGGACGATCCGTACCCGCTGATCAAGAAGTGCCCGGACGAGGGCATCGGCTACGCGATCGGTGGCCCGGGCAGCCTGGTCGACGACTACGAGCAGCGCATCTCGGGCCGCCTGGGCCTGGTCCAGCGCGTCAAGGCGGTCGGCACCCACGAGATCAAGGCCGGCCTGGACCTCGAGAACAACGAGATCCTGGCGTCGCGCGCCTACTCCGGCGACATCTTCTTCGCCAACTACATGCACCCGAGCCTCACCCAGGTCCGGGCCTACCGCTACGTCCAGCTCCTGCCCGAGGGCACGCCCGCGGACCAGGTCGACCGGATGTGCACCGACACCACGACCGGCATGCAGAACCCGCCGCGGTTCCCGTGCCGCTTCCTCACCGGTGACGATCCGGACTCGGACGTCCGCGGCCAGACGATCAACTGGTCGGCCTACCTGCGCGACTCGTGGCAGATCCGGCCGAACCTGACGATCAACGCCGGCCTGCGCTACGAGGAGCAGCGCATGCGCTACGCCGAGGGGCTGCGCAACACCACCGACCCGCTCACCGGCCGCGAGCTCGGCACCAACGCGATGGTGCTGAACAACCTGTGGGCCCCCCGGCTCGGCGCGCTGTACGACTGGACGAAGGAGGGCCGCTCGAAGATCTACGCCCACTGGGGCCGGTTCTACGAGTCGATCCCGATGGACATCAACAACCGCTCGTTCGGCGGCGAGGTCAGCTACCAGCAGTGGTTCGACCCGAGCCAGTGCGGCGGCACGGTCGACGAGATCGGCTCGGTCGACGCCAACAACTGCCCGTACACCGACAACATGGAGGAGCCGGGTGACGGCCAGGTGCTGTTCGGCTCGGGCGTGCTCGTGGCGCCGGGCATCAAGCCGCAGTACATGGACGAGACGATCTTCGGCGTCGAGTACGAGGTCATGGAGGACCTCAAGCTGGGCCTGGCGTACCAGAACCGCCGCCTCGGCCGCGTGATCGAGGACGTCTCGACCGACGGCGCCGCGACGTACATCATCGCCAACCCCGGCGAGTGGTCGGAGGACGAGGAGGCCAAGCTGGTCGAGGAGCTCGCGCGCGCGGAGTCGGCGTGCGACGCGACCCCGATGAGCGAGGCGTGCGACGACGAGACCCGCCTGCGCAACGAGCTGCGCCAGTTCCAGGGCATCCGCGTGTTCGACAAGCCGCAGCGCGACTACAACGCGCTGCAGTTCACGGTCACGCGCCGGTTCTCGAAGTCGCTGTACATGCAGGGCAGCTACACCTACTCGCGCGCCGAGGGTAACTTCCCCGGCCTGTTCTCGCCGGACAACGGCCAGGTCGACCCGAACATCTCGTCGCAGTACGACCTGATCGAGCTGCTGGCGAACCGCAACGGCCCGCTGCCGCAGGATCGCCCGCACTACGTCAAGCTCGACGGCTACTACACGTTCGACTTCAAGAAGGCCGGTCAGGCGACGGCGGGTATCCGCTTCCGCGCGCTGTCGGGCGTCCCGGTCGACGTCGTGGGCACGCACTTCCGCTACGGCCCGAACGAGTCGTTCCTGCTGCCGCGCGGCGAGATCCGCCGCACCGACTTCGAGACCGGGCTCGACGTCCACTTCGACTACGGCCGTGACATCGGCAAGGGCATGAAGGTCGAGCTGTTCGCCGACCTGTTCAACGTGTTCAACGACCAGGGCACGTTCTCGGTCGACGAGGCCTACACGTACTTCTCGAACGTCAACCCGATCGTCGGTGGCACCTACGAGGACCTGATCTGGGCCAAGGCGCTCGACGACTCGAACGGCAGCGAGACCCCGAACCCGGTCGTCCGCAACCCGAACTTCGGCAACGTCGCCGGCCGCTACTCGCCGTTCCAGGCGCAGTTCGGCGTCCGCATGACGTTCTGATCCGCTCGCGGGCTTCGCCCGCTCGCTCAGGCTGGGGGGAGCGCTGCTCCCCCCAGGCCCCCCATCTCTGGCGCCATCTGTGGCGGTGAGGTGGAATCCCGGCGCGCTGGCGCGCGCCTGATCGACGGGCCCGGCGTGAACCGCCGGGCCCGCGCGGTTTTCGGGCGGCCGTCTCCGTCTCCCCGCTCATCCTGAGCAGGGCCGAGCGCCAGCGAGGCCCGTGTCGAAGGACGTCTCCGTCTCCCGGGTGGGGAGCGATCTCGTGGGTGGTCGGTGTCAGGGATTTCGGGTAAGACCGCGGTCTCGATGCGGGTGTCGCTCAACCAGGCGCAGCGCCAGGCGGTGGAGCACGGCGACGGGCCGCTGCTGGTGCTGTCGGGTGCGGGGACGGGCAAGACCCGCGTGCTGGTGCAGCGGATCGCGCTGCTGGTCGAGCGCGGCGTCGCGCCGTGGGAGATCCTGGCGGTCACCTTCACCAACAAGGCGGCGCAGGAGATGCGTGCCCGGCTGGCAGAGCTGCTGGGCGAGCGCGCCAAGGCGATGTGGATCGGTACGTTCCACGCGACGTGCGCGCGCCTGCTGCGCCGGTGGGGCGAGGCGATCGACGTCCCGCGCGACTTCCACATCGTCGACGATGACGACCAGATGAAGATCGTCGGCCAGCTGCTCAAGGACGAGGGGCTGGCGGACTCGATCAGCCCGCGCACCCTGCTGTCGCGGTTCGACCGGGCCAAGAACCGCGGCGTCGATCCGACGACCGAGCGCCTCGGCTTCTCCGACGAGTACGTCCAGGCGATCTACCCCAAGTACGCCGCGCGGCTGCGCAAGGAGCACGCGCTCGACTTCAACGACCTGCTGCTGCAGACGCTGCGGCTGCTCGAGCACCCCGAGGTCGGGCCGCGGCTCGCGACGCAGTTCCGCCACGTCCTCGTCGACGAGTTCCAGGACACCAACCGGGTCCAGTACCGGCTGGTGACGGCGCTGGGCGGCGCGTCGCGCAACATCACCGTCGTCGGCGACGACGACCAGTCGATCTACGGCTGGCGCGGCGCCGAGCCGCGCAACATGTTCGACTTCGAGCGCGACTTCCCCGAGGTCGTGGTGATCCGGCTCGAGCAGAACTACCGCTCGACCCAGATGATCCTCGACGCCGCCAACGCGGTCATCGGCAAGAACCGCGAGCGCCACGTCAAGCACCTGTGGACCGACCGCGGCGGCGGCGAGCCGCTGGTGTGGCACGAGGCCGGCGACGAGCGCGGCGAGGCGTGGTTCGTCGCCGACGCGATCCGCAAGCTGATCGACCACGAGGGCATCTCGCCGCGCGACGTCGCGATCCTGTACCGGACGCACGGCCAGTCGCGCGCGCTCGAGGAGCAGCTGCTGCGGTTCGGGCTGGCGGCGGAGATCGTCGGCGGCGTCGGGTTCTACGAGCGCAAGGAGGTCAAGGACGTCCTGGCCTACCTGCGCCTCGTGCTCAACCCGGCCAGCGACATGAGCTTCGAGCGCGTGGTCAACACGCCGCCGCGCCGGATCGGCGAGGCCACGGTCGAGAAGCTGCGCCAGCGGGCGCGCGCCGGGCTGACCCCCGCGGCGCGCAAGACGCTCGGCGCGTTCGTCGAGCTGATCGACGGCCTGGCGGCGGTCGCCGCGGCCGGCGCGTCCGTCGCCGAGCTGGTGATCCAGGTGGTCGAGCGGTCGACCTACCGCCAGGTGCTCGAGGCCGAGGACACCGAGGAGTCGCGCCAGCGCCTCGGCAACCTCGCCGAGCTCGTCACCGTCGCCGCCGACTACGACGACGAGGCCGGCGCCGACGGCACGGTCGCGGGCTTCCTCGAGCGGATCGCGCTGGCCTCGCCCAGCGACGGCCAGCTCGGCGCGGGCGACGGCGCCGAGCAGCACCGCGTGCGGATGACGACGATCCACGCGGCCAAGGGGCTCGAGTTCCCGGTCGTGTTCCTGTGCGGCCTCGAGGACGGGCTGTTCCCGTCGCTGCGCGAGCGCGAGGGGCAGGACGAGGACGCGCAGCTCGAGGAGGAGCGGCGGCTGGCGTACGTCGCGCTGACCCGCGCGATGGACCGGCTGGTCCTCACCGCGGCGCGCACCCGCCGGACGTGGGGCGAGATCCGGGTGCAGACCCCGTCGCGGTTCCTCGACGACATCCCCGCGGCGTGCCTGGCGCGGCCGCGGCGCGGCGCGACGCCGGTCGCCGCGGTCAGCTCCGGCGGCGGCTGGCCGCGCGCCGGCGCGCCCGCGATGGCCCGCCGGCCCGACCGGCCGGCGCCTCGGCGTTCGCTCGGCACGACCTACGACGAGCACGACCAGCGCAGCCACGACGACGACGAGCCGAGCTTCGACCTCGACGGCGATCGCGGGACCGCGCGGCTGCGCGAGGACCGGATCGGCGCCGGCGCGCGCGTCCGCCACGTCCAGTTCGGCGCCGGCCGCGTCGTCGACGCCCAGGGCCAGGGCAAGGACCGCAAGCTGGTGATCGAGTTCCCCGACGTCGGCTACAAGACCGTGCTCGCGCGGTTCGTGACGACGGACTGACGGCGCGCCCGCGCCCGGCGACGGCCGTCGGCTACTGCGGCGCGCGGTCGGCGACCACCGGCAGCACGACCGTGCCGCCCGCGCGGAACACCTTGACGTTGACCTTCTTGCCGACCGTGGTCATCGCCACCGCCGACGGCAGCGTCCGGTGGTCGACCGGCTTGCCGTCCCACTCGAGGATCACGTCGCCGGCGCGCAGGCCGGCGCGGATCGCGGGCGAGCCGGCGTGGACCTCGGTGACGATCGCGCCGGTCGCCGCCGGCAGCGCGAGGCGCTGCGCCAGCTCCGGCGTGACCTTCTGGACCAGCGCGCCGAGGTAGGCGCGCGCGACGCTGCCGTGGTCGTGGAGCGCGTCGAGGATCTCCTCGACCCGGTCGATCGGGACGGCGAACCCGACCTCGCCCGGGCGATCGCCGGTCGCGACCGCCAGCCCGACGACCGCGCCGGAGCTGTCGATCAGCGGGCCGCCGGAGTTGCCGCGGTGGATGTCGGCGTCGGTCTGCAGGTAGCTGCGGTAGAGCACCGCGGTGCCGGTGTGCAGCGACGCCGCGGTCTGTCGCCCCGTCGCCTGGACGATCCCGGCGGTCGCCGTGACCTCGTCGCCGAACGGGTTGCCGAGCGCCAGCACCCACTCGCCGACCTGCAGCTCGGCGCTCTCGCCCAGGCGCAGCGTCGGCAGCCGGGGCACGTCGATCTGCAACAGCGCGACGTCGAGCGTGGGATCGCGGCCGATGATCTTCGCGCGCGCGCTCGCACCGTCGGCGAGCACGACCTCGAGCTCGGGCGCGGCGCCGGCGATGTGATCGTTGGTGAGCACGAACGTGCCCCGGTGCTCGATCAGGAACCCGGTGCCGAGCGCGACGTCGTCGCCGGTCGCGGCGCCCGTGGCGTCGCGCGCGCCGGGGTACATCGCCGCCGGGCCGCCCTTGACCGGCGAGGTCGCGCGGATCGCGACGACCGCGGGCGCGGCGTCGGCGACGAGGTCGACGAACGCGCCGGGCGCCGACGGGTAGCGGTAGCTGGCGCGGCGATCCGGCGAGGCGAGCTCGACGCCGCCCGCGTCCGGCGCCGCCGGCGCGGGCTCGCCGCGCGGCCGGCACGCGCCGCCGAGCGCCACCACGACCACGACCACGCCGGAGCAGGATGCTCCGGTCAGCGCACTACCTCGCGGCCTTGCTCGCATCGACGTAGGCCACGCGCAGATCGTAGAGCAGGCTCTGGAGCAGCCGCTGCTCCGACTCGTCGAGGTTGCCGCGGGTCTTGTGCTCGAGCATCGCCAGCACGTCGATCAGGTGCTGCGCGGTCTCGAGGTCGACCGGCGCCGTCTCGGTCGCGCCGGGCGGCGGCATCGTGCCGAGCGCGACCATCGCCGACGACGCCAGCGACAGGATGTGGGTCGCGAAGTCGACCTGGCCGAGCGCCACCGGCGTCGATCCGGCCTGACCTTCTCCTCGAGCTGCCGACATGGACGCAGGGTATCGCATTTCCGGCCCGGGAATGCAGCGGGGCCTGGAACGTGTCATCGTCGGCAAGAGCATGGACACCCTGGTCGATCCGGTCGTGGCGCCGTCCAGCGTCGACACGCAAACCGAGGGCGAGGCGGGCGCGACCGGCGGGGCCCGCGACGCGCGCGACACCCGGCCGGACGTCCGGGCGCTGGGGGAGGCGGTCGACCGCGAGAGCGCGTTCCTCGACGTCGTCACCGCCGAGGTCGGCAAGGTCGTCGTCGGCCAGAGCTACATGGTCGAGCGGATCCTGATCGGCCTGCTGTCCGGGGGGCACTGCCTGATCGAGGGCGTGCCCGGCCTGGCCAAGACGCTGACGGTCAAGACCCTGGCCCAGACGATCCACGCCTCGTTCCAGCGCATCCAGTTCACGCCCGACCTGCTGCCGGCCGACATCACCGGCACGACGATCTACAACATGCACACCGGGCAGTTCACGCAGAAGCGTGGGCCGCTGTTCGCCAACCTCGTCCTCGCCGACGAGATCAACCGCGCGCCGGCCAAGGTGCAGTCGGCGCTGCTCGAGGCGATGCAGGAGCGCCAGGTGACGATCGGCGACGCGACCCACCGCCTGCCCGATCCATTCCTCGTGCTCGCGACCCAGAACCCGATCGAGCAGGAGGGCACGTTCCCGCTGCCCGAGGCCCAGCTCGACCGGTTCATGCTGCTGATCAAGGTCGACTACCCGACGCCCGTCGAGGAGCGCGCGATGCTCGACCGGATGACGTCGCTCGACGTCCCGGCGGCGACCGAGGTGTGCTCGATCGAGCAGATCAAGGCGGCGCGCCGCGTCGTCGGCAGCATCTACATCGACGACAAGGTCCGCGACTACATCGTCCACCTGGTCAACGCGACGCGCCAGCCCCGCACCTACGGGCTGACCGAGCTGGCGCCGCTGGTCGAGTACGGCGCGTCGCCGCGCGCCACGCTCAACCTGGCGATCGCGGCGCGCGCGCACGCGTTCCTCCGCCACCGCCCGTACGTCACGCCCGACGACGTCCGCGCGATCGGCGAGGACGTGATGCGCCACCGCGTCGTGCTCACGTACGAGGCCGAGGCCGAGGAGATCTCGACCGAGGACGTGATCCGCCGGGTGTTCGAGCGGATCCCCGCGCCGTAGCGCGCACGCCAGTCCACGCCTGCCACGTCGGCCACGCCGGCCACGTTCGACCAAGAAGGGGCGCATGATCGCCAGCGAGCTGTTCAAGAAGGCGCGCAAGATCGAGATCGCCACGCGGCGGCTCGTCGACGAGCGCCTGGCCGGGCAGTACCACTCGGTGTTCAAGGGCCGCGGCCTGATCTTCAGCGACGTCCGCCAGTACATGCCGGGCGACGACGTCCGGGCGATCGACTGGAACGTGTCGGCGCGGATGAGCCAGGCGCACGTCAAGCAGTTCGTCGAGGAGCGCGACCGCACCGTCAACCTGGTGATCGACATGAGCGCCTCGGTCCGGTTCGGCACGCGCGCCGCGTCCAAGCGCGACACCGCCGCCGAGCTCGCCGCGATGGTCGCGTTCTCGGCGATCCGCAACAACGACCGGGTCGGGCTCTACATCGTCACCGACCGGGTCGAGCGGTTCGTCCCGCCCAAGAAGGGCAAGAAGCACGTGATGCGCGTCGTCGGCGAGATCCTGGCGTTCGAGCCGCGGTCGCGCCGGACCGACCTCGCCGCCGGGCTCGACTTCCTGGGCAAGATCGCGCGCCGCCGCTCGGTCGTGTTCCTCGTCTCGGACTTCCTGTCGACGGGGTGGGAGCGGGCGATGCGGATCACCGCGCAGCGCCACGACCTCGTCCCGGTCGTGATCACCGATCGCGTCGAGGACGCGCTGCCGTCGGTCGGGCTGTGCATGTTCGAGGACATGGAGACCGGCGAGGTCGTCGAGGTCGACACCAGCGGCGCCGGCGCGGTCGAGTACCGGCGCCGGATCGAGGCGCAGCGGACCGCGCGCGACGCGGCGCTGCGGCGGATGAGCGTCGACGTCGTCGAGGTCCACACCGACCGGCCCTACGTCGACGCGCTGGTGGCGTTCTTCAAGGCGCGCGCGCGGAGGCTGGCGCACGGCTAGCACCATGCGGGCGCGCCTCGTCACCCTCGTGCTCCTCGCCGGCGTGCTGGCCGTGGCGCCCGCGCGCGCGCAGACGGCGGTGGACGCTGGCGCGGGCGGCGGCGGCGCCGACGCGGGGGCGCCGGTGTTCATCGACCCGGAGGATCTGCTGGGCGCGCCGGTGGTGTCGGCCGCGGCGACGCCGAGCGAGGTCGAGCTGGCGCGCCGGTTCGTGCTCGTCGTCTCCGCCGAGTACGAGGACGGCGTGACCGTCAACCTGCCGTCGCGCGTCGACCTCGGGCCCGCGTTCGAGGAGCAGCGGCGGACGTCGTCCGACCAGCGGACGTCGGACGGCAAGCACGTCCGGCAGTGGCAGCTCGAGCTGATCGCCTGGGAGCTGGGCGAGCTGACGGTGCCGCCGGTGCAGGTGACGTTCATCCGCGGCGGCAAGGCCGGCGCGGTCCAGACCAACCCGGTGCCGGTGCGCGTCGTCGGCGCGCTCGGCGACATCGTCGAGTCGACCGAGCCGCGGGACCTCGCGCCGCCGGTCGCGCTGACCCGCGAGAGCTGGCTGTGGGTGTGGCTCGCGTCCGCCGCGGTCGGGCTGGTCGTCGCGGTCGCCGTCGCGTGGTGGCTGGCGCGGCGCCGCCGCCGGCCGCGGCCGAGCGCGCGCTACATGGCCGCGGTGCCGCTGCGCCGGGTGCGGCTGGGCGGCCCGGCCGAGGAGGCGCTGGCGCGGCTCGAGGCGATCGACACCTCGGGGATGCTCGCGCGCGATCGCAAGGTCGCCTACACCGAGATGGTCGACGTGATGCGGTCGTTCCTCGGCCGACAGTTCGACGCGCCGCTCGACGACGCGACGACGGGCGAGCTGCGGACGTGGCTGGCTGGCTCGGGGCTGGGCGGGGCGAGCCGGCTCGAGCTGTCGCGCTGGGTCGACGACTGTGACCTGGTCAAGTTCGGCGGGTTCACCGCGACGGTCGAGGAGGGCCGCGCTCACCTCGCGGGCGCGCGCGACCTCGTGGTCGCGATCGCGGCGCCGCCGGCGGCGCCGCCGACGAGCGAGGTGGCCCGTGCGTAGGCTGCTGCCGCACGTCGTGCCGTGGCTGCTGGTGCTCGCGATCGGGCTGCCGCTGGCGTCCATCATCGCCGACCACCTCGAGCAGGCGCGCCACGGCGAGCCGATCACCTGGCACCGGCCGCGCGCGTTCGCGCTGGCGCTCGGCGGCGTGCTGGTCGGGCTCGCCGCGTTCCACCTGCGGCGCCAGCGCGGCGCGGCGCTGGCGTTCACCCGCGTCGACACGCTGGCCCAGGTCAGCCGCGGCGCGGTCGCGTGGCTGGCCAGCCTGCCGGGCGTGCTGCGGCTGCTCGCCGTCGTCGCGATCGCCGTCGCGCTCGCCCGGCCGCAGACGTTCAAGACGATCACCCGCGAGATCGACTCGGTCGACATCATGATCGTCCTCGACATGTCGAAGTCGATGGAGGAGACGGACATGTCGCCGCGGCGCGACCGGATGGACGCGGCGCTCGCGGTGGTGCGCGACTTCATCGCCGAGCGCGAGCACGACCGCGTCGGCCTGGCGATCTTCGGCCAGGGCGCGCTCGTGCAGTGCCCGCTGACCCACGACATGAACGTGCTCGACTGGATCGTCGCGGACCTGATGATCGGGGACGTGCCGGAGCTCGGCACCGCGATCGGCGACGGCCTCGGCATGGCGCTGGGGCAGCTCAAGAAGTCCGACGCGAAGTCCAAGGTCGTCGTGCTGCTGTCCGACGGCGACAACAACGTCGTCACGGCGTTCACGCCCGACGAGGCGGGCGCGATGGCGCGCGACATGGGCGTCAAGGTGTTCACCGTGCTGGTCGGCGCCGAGGGCGGCGGGTGGGGCAGCTTCGGCGGCATGTCGGTCAACCCCGAGACGCTGCGCCGGATCGCGGCCACCACCGGCGGCGAGTTCTTCCGCGCGACCGACTCGGCGCTGCTCAACGACAGCTTCGAGTCGGTGCGGCGGACGCTCGACAAGACCCGGCGCGTGGTCAAGGAGCGCGTGCCCGACCAGGAGCTGTTCGGGCCGCT
>WYBA01000015.1 GCA_011526095.1 Myxococcales bacterium
GACGCGACCGACGTCGTCGCCGAGGTCCGGGCCGCGCTGCGCGGGCTCGGCTTCCGCCCGGCGGACATCACGCGTGCCATCGATCAGGCGAGCGCCCACGTGGGCGCGGACGCACCGCTCGACGCCTGGCTCCGTGCGGCCCTGCGCGCGTGCCCGCGACCGGCCTCGTCATCACCAGGGTGAGCGTGTGCGCCTCGGTCTCCGTCGCTCCGCCCATCCCCTCCGGTTGTCTCCGACTCCGCCTCCGTCTCCGTCTGCCCCGCTCATCCTGAGCAGGCCCGAGCGCGAGCGAGGGCCGTGTCGAAGGACGTCTCCGTCTCCGTCTCCGCCTCCGTCTCCGACTCCCGCTACAGCCACTTCCACTTCTTGAACAGCCACAGCTGGACGCCGACGAACGCGGCGAACATCCCGCACAGCACCCAGAACGCCCACGACACGTCCTGCGCCGGCACGCCGCCGACGTTGACGCCGAGCAGGCTGGTCACGAACCCCAGCGGCAGGAAGATGGCGGTCATCAGCGACAGCACGTAGAGCCGCTGGTTCGACACCTCGCCGTTGCGGCTCGCCAGCTCCTCGTGCGCGACCGCGGCGCGATCGCGCGCGGCGTCGAGCTCTTCGATCGTGCGCGTCAGCCGGTCGCCCGCCTCGCGCAGCCGGGCGCGATCGGTGTCGGTCAGCCAGGCCGGCGTCATCGCGGCCAGCTTGGCGAACGCCTCGCGCTGCGGCGCGATGAACCGGCGCAGGGCGATCGCGCGCCGCCGCAGCCCGGCGATCTTGGCGCGCAGCACCGGCGCGTGATCGCCGAGCGCCTCGTCCTCGACCGCGGACACCTCGTCGTCGAGCCCGTCGACGCACCGCACGACCGGTTCGAGCAGCCGCTCGACCAGGTCGGTCACCAGCTCGCCGGTGCGCAGCGGCCCCGTGCCGCGGCGCACGTCGAGCGTGACGCTCTTGGCGCCGCGCACCAGGCGGTGGCGCAGCGTCACCACCCGGTGCGGCTCGACCCAGCACCGCATCGACACCATGTCCTCCGGCTCGGCGCCCTGGTTGAGGTTGACCGCCCGGATGATCAAGAGCAGCGCGTCGCCGACCGCGAGCGCGCGTGGCCGCGGATCGTGGTCGAGCAGCGCCTCGCGCACCAGCGGATCGATGCCCGAGCGCATCCCGAGCCACGCCTGCGCGTCGGCGCCGGCGTAGTCGAGGTTGAGCCACAGCACCCCGTCGGACGGCTGCCACCGCTCGATCCCGTTCCAGTCGAGCGACTCCCCGCCGCCCTTGCCGTCGAGGACGAACGCGTGGACGAGCCCGCCCTCCTCGCGCGCCGCGTGGGGCCCGCCGATCGCCGGGTCGTTCGTCGTTGCCATCCGGCGCCATCCTACCCGCACGTCGGGCCGCGGCGCCATGTCGCGCCCCCCGGCAGGCTCGGGCATCATCCCACCACCGTGCCGCTCGCCTCGCTCGCCGCCGCGTTGCCGTATTACCCGGTCAACGACTACGGCCCGGCGATGAAGGGCATGGTCATCGGCGGCCTCGGCATCGTCCACGTGTTCCTCGCGCAGTTCGCGATCGGCGGCGGGATGCTGCTCTGCTACTTCCAGTGGCTGGCGCAGACCGGGCGCGAGCCCCATGCCCGCCGGTTCCTCGACGGCTACTTCAAGATCCTGGTCCTGGTCAGCTTCGTCACCGGCGCGCTCACCGGCGTCGCGATGTGGTTCACGACGATCCAGATCAGCGCGCGGACGATCGGCCTGATGGTCGACGAGTTCCACTGGATCTGGGCGATCGAGTGGTGCTTCTTCTCGCTCGAGATCGCCGCCGGCTACACGTTCCTCAAGTGGGGCGATCGCCTCCCGGACACCTGGCGGCTGCGCCTGCTCGCCGCCTACGCGCTCGCGTCGTGGATGAGCCTGTTCTGGATCAACGGGATCCTGTCGTGGCAGCTCACGCCCGGGGCGTGGGCCGACGGCGCCGGCGTGTGGGCCGGGCTGTTCAACCCCAGCTTCTGGCCGTCGCTGGTGTTCCGCACGACCGTCGCGATGGCGCTCGCCGCGCTCGCCGCGGCCGTCGTGATCAACACGATGGACGTCGACCGCGAGGCGCGGCGCCGGTTGATCCTCCGCGCCGCGCACCTCCTCGCGCCGATGGCGCTGATGCCTCCGCTCGGGCTGTGGTACCTCGCGGTGATCCCTGACGACAGCCGGTCATGGCTGCTCGGCGGCTCGATCGCGATGACGATGTTCGTCGGGATCGCCGCGGGCGCGTCGGTGCTGGTCGGCGCCTACGCGGCGATCGGCCTGCTGCTCCGGCGGCTCTACATCAACGGCGCGACCGCGACGCTGCTGCTGGCGCTGGCGTTCGGCGCGACCGCCGCCGGCGAGTTCGTGCGCGAGGGCGCGCGCAAGCCGTACACCGTGCGCGACGTCCTCTACTCCAACTCGATCACGCCCGACGAGCTCGCCGGGCTGCGCGCGCGCGGCTCGGTCGTCGACGATCCGTACCCGCTGCGCGACGCCGCGCGCTACCCGACCGCGCAGCTCCAGACCGGCGCCAAGGTGTTCCGCCTGCAGTGCGCCGTGTGCCACACGATGCGCGGCGCCAACGCCCTGGTCCACCTCGCCGGGACGTGGACGCCGGAGCAGCTCCGGATGAACATCGCCAAGCTCCAGCACACCAAGCCGTTCATGCCGCCGTTCGCCGGCCCGGCGAGCGAGGTCGAGGCGATCGCGCAGCTGATCCAGTGGGAGGTCGCGGGCGCGCCGCGGGCGTGGCCGGACACCACCGGCGACGCCGCCGCGCTCGCGCGGATCGCCGGCTGGCTCGACGAGGCGACGCCCGCCGGGCGCCCCGGCGCCGGAGCGTCCGATCACCGCGCGGGAGGCCGGCCGTGACCCCGCCCGACGGCACCGCCGTCTACCTCGTGCTCTACGTCGCGACCTGGCTGGTCCACGTCGCGCTGATCGGCCACGTGCTGACCGGGACGGCGTGGCTCGCCGTGCGCGCCGCGCTCGGCAAGGACGACGACGCGCTCGCCGCGACGTTCCGCGATCGCCTGCCGTTCATGCTCGGCGCGGCGATCACCGCCGGCGTCGCGCCGCTGCTGTTCGTCCAGGTCCTCTACCAGGAGCGGTTCTACACCGCGAACCTGCTGCTGTCGCACCGGTGGATGGCGGTCGTTCCGGCGCTGATCGTGGGGTTCTACGCGCTCTACGCGGCCAAGACCGCGCGCGTCGCGGCGTGGCCGGCGCGGTGGCGCGCCGCCGTGCCCGGCGTCGCGACCGCGTGCTTCGTGTTCGTCGCCTACTCGTGGACGGAGAACCACCTGCTGACGCTGCGCCCCGACCGCTGGGCGACGATGTACGGCGAGGGCGCGGTGGTCCACGTCGAGGCCCAGCTGGTCCCGCGCGTCGCGATGTGGCTGGGGCTGGCGCTGCCGGTCGGCGCGACGATCGCGGCGTGGGCGGTGCGCGACGACGCCGGGGCGCTGCGCCAGCTCCGCGCCGCCGCGCTCGCCGGGCTCGCGGTCGCGGTGGCGGCCGGCGGCGTGATGGTCGCGAGCTGGGAGCCGGCGACCGCGCCGCGCCGCGGCGTCGCCGGCGTGATGCTGTGGGGCGCGCTCGGGCCGGCGCTCGTGCTCGCGGTGCTGTGGGCGGTGCTGCCGCGCGCGCGCCGGCGGCGGCTGACGCTCGGCGCCGCGTCGTTCGCCGCGCTCGTCGTCCTCGTCCACGTCGCGCTGTTCCGCGAGGCCTACCGGTGGGACGCGCTCGCCGCGGCGCGGCCGCGCGTCGCCGCCGCCGGCGGGATGGCGGCGTTCTTCGCCGTGTTCGTCGCCAACGCGGCGGTGATCGCGTGGCTGATCCGCGGCGCGCGGCGCGCGCTGCGGCCCGCGCCGTGATAGCCGCGCTCGCCCGACGCGGTGGATGTGATAACCATCCCCGATGCGCGAGCGCCCGCCGATCCGCCCGACGATCCGCCCGACGGTCCGCCCGACGGTCCGTCAGCTCGAGTACGCCGTCGCCGTCGCCGAGCACCGCAGCTTCCGCAAGGCCGCCGCGGCGTGCCACGTGTCGCAGCCGGCGCTGTCCGCGCAGATCGCCCAGCTCGAGCGCGACCTCGGCGTCCAGCTGTTCGAGCGCGACCGCCGGCGCGTGCTGATCACGCCGGTCGGCGAGGAGGTCGTGGGGCGCGCGCGCGCCGCGCTCGGCGCGATCGACCAGCTCGTCGAGGGCGTCGGCTCGGCGCGCGAGCCGCTCAGCGGCGGCCTCCGGCTCGGCGTGATCCCGACGATCGCGCCGTACCTGTTGCCGCGGGTGCTGCCGACGGTGCGCGCGCGCCACCCGAAGCTGCGGCTGGCGCTGCGCGAGGACCAGACCGCGCGGATCCTGGTCGACCTCGACACCGGGCGGCTCGACGCGTGCCTGCTCGCGGTGCCGGTGCCGGGCGACGTCGCCACCGCGACGCTGTTCCGCGAGGAGTTCCTGCTGTGCGCGCCGCTCGGCCACCGGCTGCTCGACAAGAAGCGCCTGCGCGAGGGCGACCTGGAGGACGAGACCGTGCTGCTGCTGGAGGATGGCCACTGCCTGCGCGACCAGGCGCTGAGCGTGTGCCAGGTCGCCGGCGCGCGCGAGGCGACGGAGCTGCGCGCGACGAGCCTGCCGACGCTGGTGCAGATGGTGGCCAGCGGCCTGGGCGTGACGCTCTTGCCCGAGACCGCGGCCAACGTCCTGGTCGGCGGCGCGCGCGCCGGCGTCGGGCTGGCGCGGTTCACCGGGCCGGGCGAGGCGCCGGGCCGGGCGATCGGGCTGGTGTGGCGGATGTCGTCGGCCCGCGGCCGCGAGTTTCGCGCGCTCGGCGAGCTGATCGCGAAGGAGGGCGAGGCGTTCCTCGCCGCGCTGCGCGCGCGGTGGTGACGGTCACCGCGCGGTCGCCGCGCGCGCGGTGGTGACGGTCACCACGCGCCGGCGAGCGACAGCCCGGCGCCGCCGTCGTTCACCGTCGGCACGACCTGGACCTGGCGCGGCGGCGGCGCGAGCCCGCGGTCCGGCTTCATCCCGCGCGTGAGGTGCGCGGTCAGCCCGAACCCGCCCCACATCCCGACCAGCGTCAGCGTCGCGAGCGTGCGCGCGCTCGGGTCCTCGCCGCCGGCGATCACGCCGGCGGTCACGCCGCCGAGCCCGCCGAGCAGCGCGCCGAGGCTGGCGATCCGCGATCGCCCGCTCGACCAGTCGAGGTTCCGCGCGATCGCCAGGCCGCCGATCGCCGAGGCGTCGAGGCCGAGCGCGGTCACGGTGAGCGCGGACGAGCCGTCGAGGTCGTCGGGCTGCAGGATCGCCATGCCGAGCCAGGTCGAGGCCAGGCCGAGCAGGCTGACCGTCTCGGCGAACGCGATCTGGCCGGCGGTCGGGCCGCCCTGGTCGCCGTAGACCAGCCCGGCGAGCGCGAGCGCGCTGCCCGACAGGAACACCGCGCTCTGCACCTTCTCCGACGTCTCGCTCTCGCCGTCGTAGAGCCCGAGCGGCTCGCCTAGCAGCAGCGCGTTGCCGACGCCGAGCATCAGGCCGAACCAGTAGCCCTCGGCCATCGCCGAGGTCATCTTGCGGCCGCGGGTGACGGCGTAGCTGCCGAGCAGGCCGGCGCCGGTCGACAGGAACAGCGTGCCGGCCCAGGCGCGCGCGTCCTCGAGATCGGCGAGGTCGGCGAGGACGACGCCGCCGTACAGGCCCCAGGTCGTGTTGGTCGCGATGAACGAGACGCGGCCGCCGGTGCGGTGCTCGGCCGCGGCGTCGGCGAGCGCGTCGACGTGGCCGGCCGAGGCCAGCCGCACGCCGCCGTCGATCCACGTCCGCGCCAGCCCGGCGAGCGCGCGCGCGGCGCCGCGGCGCTCGGGATCCGGCGAGGCCGCGGCGACGGCGTCGAACCCGCGGGCGGCCGTCGCGAAGTCGCCGAGGATCAGCGCGTTCATCGCGGCGTCGTAGGCCGCGGTCGTCGGGTCGGCGATCGTGTCGGGCGTCGGCGGGGGCGCCGGCTCCGGGACCGGCTCCGGGGGCGGCGCCGGCGCGCCGGGCTGGGCGAGGGCGGGCGAGGCGGTCAGCAGGCCGACGAGGGCGAGGGCAAGGGCGCGGCGCATGCGGTCATTAGCTCATGGAAATCATGCTGTTGCAAATCTCATAATTGACAGTGTTTGATGACAGTGTTACATGAAGAGCCATGGAGACGCCGCAGTGGACGCTGAGCGAGCTGGCCGCCGAGGTCGCGGCGCAGCTCGCCCGCAACTACGAGGCCGCGGACAACGGCCAGGTCCGGGCGATCCCCGACGAGCGCGCCATCCGCTACTACAACACGCTCGGCCTGCTCGACCGGCCCGACGCGACCCGCGGGCGGACCGCGCTGTACGGCCCGCGGCACCTGGCGCAGGTCGTCGCGATCAAGCGACTGCAGGCGGCCGGGCGCTCGCTGTCCGAGATCCGGACCTTGATGGCGTCCATCGACGACCCGACGCTGTCGCGGGTGGCCGGCGTGGTCGTGCCGCCGCGCCCGCGGCGCGCGTTCTGGCGCGAGGAGGCCGGGGGCGAGACCGCGGCCGCGCCGGCGTCCGCGTCCGCGTCCGTGCCCGTGCCCGTGCCCGTGCCCGTCTCCGCGCCCGTCTCCGCGCCCGCGCCCGCGCCACCGCCCCGCACCTGGGTCGACCTCGGCGGCGTGCTGGCGCGGGTCGATCGCCCGCTCACGCCCGACGACCTCGCCGCGCTCGCCCGCGCGGCGGCCCCCCTGCTCGCGGAGCTGACGCGCCGCGGGCTCACCACACCCGACGAACCCAAGGCCTCGCCACATCCCGTGGTCGATGGCTGACGAGCCGCACCGGAGGAGGACGACGATGATGATGACCTGCACCCCCATGAGCGACGCCGAGCTCGCCCGTCTCGGCACGCGCGACGACGCCGGCTTCGGCGCCGTCGAGACCGCGCGCGGCCCGCTGCCGATGACGGCGATGACGGTCGACGCGCGGGTCATCGGCCTGCTCGCCGAGGTCGACCTGGCGCAGACGTTCGAGAACACGCTGGCCGAGCCGATCGAGGCGACCTACGTGTTCCCGCTGCCGGACCGGGCGGCGGCGACGCGGTTCCGCATGGAGGTCGCGGGGCGGGTGATCGACGGCGTGATCGAGGAGCGCGGCCGCGCGCGCGAGCAGTACGACGCGGCGATCTCGGCCGGCCACCGCGCCGCGATCACCGAGGAGGAGCGCGCGGGCGTGTTCACGCTGCGCGTCGGCAACCTGATGCCGGGCGAGGTCGCGGTGGTGCGGCTGACGATGGTCGGCCCGCTGTCGCTCGACGACGGCGAGGTCACGTTCCGGTTCCCGCTGGTGGTCGCGCCGCGCTACATCCCGGGCCACGCGCTGCCCGGGCCGCGCGCCGGCCTCGGCGTCGCCGCCGACACCGACGCGGTCCCCGACGCCTCGCGGATCACGCCGCCGGTGCTGCTGCCCGGCTGCCCCAACCCGGTGCGGCTCGCGATCACGCTGGCGGTCGACGGCGGCGGGCTGCCGGTCGGTGAGCTGCGGTCGAGCCTGCACGCGGTCGTCGCGGGCGAGCGCGCCGGCGTGCGCCGGGTCGAGCTGCGCCCCGGCGAGCGCCTCGACCGCGACTTCATCGTGCGGTGGAGCGTCGGCGACGCCGACGTACGGTCGTCGGCGGTCGCGGTGACCGACGCCGACGGCGAGGGCGCGACGCTGTTGTGCACGCTCGTCCCGCCGCGGGAGGAGGGCGCGGGCGGCGGCGATCGCCCGCGCGACGTCGTGTTCGTGCTCGATCGCTCGGGCAGCATGGGCGGGTGGAAGATGGTCGCGGCGCGCCGCGCGGTGGCGCGCATGGTCGACACGCTCGGCGCGCGCGATCGGTTCAGCGTGATGGCGTTCGACGACCGGATCGACGAGCCGCCCGGGCTGCCGGCGCGCCAGCTCGTCGCCGCGACCGACCGGCATCGGTTCCGCGCGGTCGAGTTCCTCGCGGCGCTCGACGCGCGCGGCGGCACCGAGCTGCGCGCGCCGCTGTCCCGCGGCGTCGACCTGCTCGCCGGCGGCTACGACGATCGCGACCGCGTGCTGATCCTCGTCACCGACGGCCAGGTCGGCAACGAGGACCAGATCCTGCGCGAGCTGGCGGCGCGGGTGAAGAACGTCCGCGTGTTCACGCTCGGCGTCGACCAGGCGGTCAACGCCGCGTTCCTGCGCCGCCTCGCCGCGGCCGGCGGCGGCGCGTGCGAGCTGGTCGAGTCGGAGGACCGCCTCGACGACGTGATGGCCAAGGTCCACCGCCGGATCGGTACGCCGGTGGTGACCGAGCTCGCGCTCGCCGGCGACGGGGTGACGATCGCGCCGGGCACGCAGGCGCCGCACCGGCTGCCCGCGCTGTTCGCGGGCGCGCCGGTCGTGGTCGCGGCGCGGCTCGCCGGCGGCGCGACCGCCGGACGGATCGTCGTCACCGGCAAGACGCCGTCGGGGCAGCCGTGGCGCCAGGTCGTCGACGTGCGCGCTGACGGGCGCGGCGACGCCGCGGCGGCGGTGTGGGCGCGCGCGCGGATCCGCGATCTCGAGGACCAGTACGCGACGCGGTCGTCGGGCAAGGACGCGCTCGAGCGCGAGATCGTCGCGACCTCGCTGCGCCATCGCGTGCTGTCGCGGTTCACCGCGTTCCTCGCGGTCGACCGCGCCGAGAAGGTGAACGTCGGTGGCCGGCTGCGCGAGGTCGTGCAGGCGGTCGAGGCGCCCGCGGGGTGGGCGATGCCGACGTCCCCGACGTCGACGATGGCCGGGATGGCGCCGCCGGCGCCGGGCGGGATGCCGCCGGGGATGCCGGTGCTGGCCTCGGCCGCGCCGCCGCCGATGCCGTCGATCGCGGTGCCGGTGCCGAGCGCGCCGGCGCGCATGGCGCCGCCGACGGGCGCGCCGTCCGACGCGCGCCGCAGCGGCGGTGGTGGACTGGTCGAGCGCGCCAAGAAGCTGCTGCGCCGCGAGGCGAAGGAGGAGCAGGCCGCGCCGCCCGCGCCGCCGCCGCCGCCGCCCTCGTCGATGCCGGCGCAGCGGACCGTGATGAAGGCGGCGCTCGCCGACGAGGACGCGGAGCTCTCGGCGGCGCCGAGCGCCGCGCCCGCCGCGCACGCGCCGTACCTGGCGCGCGTGCGGATGATCGCGGAGGCGATCGACACGGCGCTCGGGCGCGGCGATCGCCGCGCGCTCGACCTCGCGGTCGCGCGCCTGGCGGAGCTGGTCGAGGACGTGACCTCGGTCGGCGGGCTCGACGCGCTGGCGCGGGCGCTCGACGGCGTGCTGGCCGACCTGCGCGCCGTCGTCGGCGACGCCGCGCGATCGGTCGACGACGCCCGCCCGGCGCTGACCGCGCTGCGCGAGCTCGCCGCGGGCGGCGGCGTGTCCGATCCGTTCGCGCCGCCCCCGCGCGGCGGCGGGCGCGCGTTCTGGAAGTGAGTCATGCTCGCGGCATGATCCGCGTGTCACGCGCCGTCGGCCCGGTGGTCCTCGCGATCGCCGCGGCCGTCGGCGCGTGCGGCCAGGGGGCGTCTTCGACGCCGACTCCGTCCCCGTCTCCGTCTCCGTCTCCGTCTCCGCCTCCGCCTCCGCCTCCGTCTCCGTCTCCGTCTCCGCCTCCGTCTCCGCCTCCCGCCGACGCCGTCGCGGCCCCGCCAGACCTCGTCGACCGCCCCATGGCCTGGTCCGCCGAGCGCGAGCAGCTCATGCTCGACTACCGGCGGCTTCACTCCGATCCCGACGCGGCCGACCTCACGATCACGCCCAAGGCGATCGTCCTGCACTACACCGCGGGGGGCTCGGCGAAGAACACGATGCGCTACTTCGACCGCACGCGGATCGAGGGCGATCGCAAGGCGCTGGCCAAGGGCGGGGCCGCGAACGTCTCGGCGCACTTCGTCGTCGACCGCGACGGCACGATCTACCAGCTCCAGCCGGTGACCCGGATGGCGCGGCACTGCATCGGGCTCAACCACGTCGCGATCGGCGTCGAGAACGTCGGCGACGAGGACCGCTGGCCGCTGACCGACGCGCAGGTCGAGGCCAACGTCGCGCTGATCCGGTGGCTGGCGGCGACGCACCCGATCTCGCACCTGCTCGGCCACCACGAGGTCATGGACATGCGCGACCACCCGCTGTTCGTCGAGCGCGTCGCGGGGTACCGCAACTCCAAGCCCGATCCGGGCGCCGCGTTCATGGCGCGGGTGCGCGCCGGCGTCGAGGACCTGGCGCTGCGCGGGCCGGCGGATTGACCTCGTCCGGCGGCCGGACGGTCAGCGCTTGCCCTTCATCGTCAGCTTGACCGCGGTGTTGTTCTTCTTCGCCGTGACCTTCTTGGTCACCGGCGCGAAGCCGGGCTTGGTCAGCTTGACCGTGACCGCCTGGTAGCCGGAGACCTTGGCGGTCGTCGGCGTCTTGCCCGCGGCCTTGCCGTCGACGGTGACGGCGGCGCCGCTCGGGGTCGAGGTGATCTTGAGCGTGAACCGCGGGCGCGCGAGCGACGCCTTCACCTTCACCGTCTTGCCGCGCGCGGGGGTGAACGCCTTGGTCTCGGTCGCGTAGCGCGCGCGCGCGAACGTCGCGGTGGCGCGCTTGCAGGGGACGTCGACGGTGACCGGCGTCTTGCCGTGCTTCTTGCCGGCGATCGCCACGGTCGCGCCCGACGGCGCGCTGGTGAACGCGACCCGGCACGCGTCGGCGTCGGCCGCGGCGGGCGGCGTGGCGACGGCTGGCGGCGGCTCGGTGGGGGCGTCGTCGTTGTCCGGGGCGGGGGCGTCGTCGTTGTCCGGGGCAGCGTCGTCGTCGGCAGCGTCGTCGTCGGGAGCCGCCGCCACCTCGGCCGGCGCCGCGGCGTCGGCGGGCTTCGCGGTGGGGGCGGGGGCCGCGTCGGCGCCGGTCGCGGGCGCGACGGCGACGGCCGGGGACGGCGAGGCCTTGTCGGGGGCGACGGCGGTCCCTGCGGCGGGCGGCGCGGGCGACTCGTCGCCGGCGTCGTCACCGCCGCCGATCGCGAGGCCGAGGACGATGCCGATCGAGACGACCGCGCCCGCGAGCGCGCCGAGCACGTACGGGCGGCGCCGGCGGCGGCGCAGCGCGAACGAGTCGGTGCTGTCCCCGATGTCCTCGCCGGTCACGCGGTCGAACACGATGTCGGTGAGGTCGGCGTCGCGACGTCCCGGGGCGGCGGTGACCGCGGCGGGCATGGGCGCCGGCGCCGGCGCGGCCGGGAGCGGGAGCACGGGCAACGGCGCGGCGGGCAACGGCGCGGCAGGCATGGGCGCGGCGGGCATGGGCGCGGCGGGCATGGGCGCGGCGGGCATGGGCGCGGCGACCGGTCCGCGCTGCGTCGCGCGCGGCGGCGGTGGTCCGCCGGGTAACGGCGCGCCGAGCGGCGGCGGCGGCGGCGGCTGGAGCCACGGCGCGGACGGCCGGGTGGCGGCGATCGTCGCGCCCGGCGGCATCGGGGGGAGCTGCACGCCCGCCTGAAGGGGCGGCGCGTCGTGGGGTCGCGCGCGGTCCGGTGGCGCGCTGTGCGGCGAGATGGGCGCCGGCGGCCGCGCGGCGGTGAACGCGGCCGCCTCGTTGCGTTCGGTTGGCTCGCCGAGGACGCTCTCCTCGGGCGCGCTCCAGGTGCCGAGCCCGGCGCCGCCAGGCGCGGTGGCCGGGAGCGCCGGGACGCCGAGCAGTGTTCGCGCAAAGGTGCGGCCCGCCGGAGCCGGAGCCGGAGCCGGAGACGGAGTCGGAGCCGGAGTCGGAGACGGAGCCGGAGACGGAGAGGGAGCCGGAGAGGGAGTCGGAGCCGGAGTCGGAGACGGAGCCGGAGACGGGGACGCGCCGAGGCCGGGCGGCTTGCCGCGCACGACCGCGCGGTTGCCAGCCTTGCCGACCGGGCCGTGCGCCGCCGCCCCGGCCGCCGCGGCCGGCGAGGGGACCGGAACGTCCACGCGCTCGGTGAACATCGGGTCGGTCGGCACGGTCAGATCGCCGCTCACCGGGCCGCTCCGATCGGGCGCGACCGGCACGCCCGAGGGGCCGCTCGACGGCGTCGACGGCGTCGATGGCGTCGCCGTCACCACGCCCGCGGGCGGCGTCGCCGGCTTCTTGATCGGCGCGATCGTCGGGATCTTGAACGACTTGCCCGGCACCACCCCGGCGGGCGGTGTCGGGTGCGGGCCGCGCGGCACCGGCGTCACGTCGATCCGCTCGACGCTCGAGGCGCGCGCGCTGACCGGCCCCGCCGGTGCGCCGGCCTCGACGACCCGGCAGGTCGCGCGGTCGCCCGAGTCGAACGCCGGTGGCTCCGCCTCCACCGAGATGTCGGTCCGTGCCCCACTCGGTACCGTCGGCGCCTCGGGATCCTCGGGCACGCCCGGCTCGAACGGCGCGGTGAACCGCGCCATCACCCGCGCCCCGTCGCCGTCGAGCTCGACGAAGCGCAGCCGGACGCCCGCGCGCTGGTGCGGCCCCTGCGGGATCGTCGACGACGACAGGATCTCGGCGCGCCCGGCGAGCACCGGCGTGCCGTCGGCGAGCGTGATCGCGAGCCGCAACGTGCGCCCGGCGGCGACCGCGTCCGGCGTCGGCACGAACACGTGGTCGCGGTGGACGAAGCGACGCAGCGCCGCGACCAGCTCCTCCTCCGAGGAGGCCTGCGACACCAGGCTCAGTGCGTACCCTGCAGTCGCCACGGTTCCTCAGTGTAGGCAAATCCGCCAGCCATCACAAACCGTCCACGAGCCCCCCTGGCAACGGCCGTTCACGGCGGCGCCGGGCGGGGCGGGGGCGTCGCGTCTGGCCACAGGGCCCGTGTGCCGGGCCACGTCCGTCCGTGGCATCGTCGTTGCTGTACCGGGGGACACCATGAAGATCACGACCAAGCTCGGTTCGTTCGCGCTGCTGATCGGCCTGCCGATGATGATGGGGGCGCAAGGCGACGGCTGCGCCGCGAGCTCGCGCTCGCCGGCGCCGGACGTCACCGGCGCCTGGGACGTCACCTACGACGACACGATCGGCGTCGAGGTGGCGATCGGCGGCGCCGTCTACGACGCCGAGCTCGGCGCCGAGGGCGGCGTCGTGACGATCGACCACGACGGGCAGCCGATCACGTTCGACCTCGACTGCGCGCGCCCGGAGATCCTGTGTCCGAGCGAGGCGTGGCCCGAGACGATCACCGCCGAGCAGCGCGACGCGATGTTCGAGCACCGGATGATCGTGACCTTGCCGGAGCAGCGGTGCAGCGGCGCGCTCGTCGCGCCCGCGCCGGGGAGCTGCGGCGCTGGCACCGACAACCCCGGCTGCGATCAGGTGTGCGATGGCGAGATCACCGTCGTCGAGACCGAGCGGTTCGGCGTGATCGGCGAGTCCGGCGAGACGTTCCGGCTCTACCTGGGCGCCGGCATCGCCACCAACGGGATCAACTGCGCGCTGTTCGGGTGGTCGGTCGCCGACGCCGAGCTCGACACCGTCGGCTCCGCCGAGGGGGACGACTGGCAGGCGACGGGGATGTCGAACGGCCTGGTCACGATCGGCTACAGCGGCGGCTGCCTGTGGGCCGGCGATCCCGACGACGATGGCACGGTCGAGGCGCTGGTGCTCGGCGCCGGCGTGAAGTTCACGACCGGGTTCACCGCCGCGCGGCAGTGACGCGCCGGGGGCGCGCGCGGCACGCCGCACGCGCGGCGCGCCGCCGAAACGACCAAGGGCCGGCGAGTCACCTCGTCGGCCCTTCATCGTCGAGTCGGGCGAGTCAGGGCCGAGGCACCGCTCACCCGCGGACGTTCATGATCAGGGGACCATGAAGTCGTGCGCGCGGACGGTCTTGCGGCCGTTCGCCTTCGCGCGCGCGGTGGCCTGGCTGACGAGCCAGTACACCCACTGGTTGAGACCGTCGAGCGCGTCGCCCGCGGTGTTGCAGTCCGCGTCCTTGATCATCGCGCGAACCTTCGAGCCGACGAGCACCGACTCCTGCGGAGCCTTCGCGGCCGCCTTCGACTTCGCCTTAGCCTTCGCCATGGTCTTTCTCCTCTAGCAAGCGGAAACGATCCGACCTTCGTTTCGCACGACCCCGACGGGGGAGGAAGAGCCGACGCGACAATTCTCGTCCGTGCTCGCGTCTTTCCGGGCCCCAGGGGCAGATCCCGGCCCGTTCTCGCGGGGGCCCGAATTCGAGGCGCTACGCGCCGAAACGACCGCGCTGACGAGGATCACGAGGATCAGCGCGCGAGCCGCGCGACGAACGCTTCGGGCTTGGGCGCGCGGTCGCCCTCCGCCACCGTCGACTGCAGCGGCGTCGGCAGCGCCATCGTGAACCGGTAGATGCCGGCGACGACGACGTCGCCGTCGGCGGTGACCGCCACCGCGCGCGCCTGGTCGTGGTCGCGATCGCCGAGCTGCTGCACCCACACCAGCTCGCCCGCCGGCGTCAGCTTGGCGACGAACACGTCCTTGTTGATCTCCTTGCTCTCGAGCTTGCCCTTGCCGAAGTCGACGCCCTTCTGGAACCAGCCCGCGACGACGACGTTGCCGGCGGCGTCGAGCGCCACGCCGTGCGCCATGTCGTCGGCGCCGGCGCCCCACGTCCGCACCCACGACAGCGCGCCGCGCGCGTCGAACCGCGCGACCACCGCGTCGCCCTCGCCCTTGGACACGTACGTCTGATCGCCGATCGTCATCCGGTCCTGGAACGCGGCGGCGATCGCGACGTCGCCCGCCGGGTCGACGCCGATCGCGGCGGCGTACTCGTCGAACGCGCCGCCGAGCCGGTACGACCACAGGTGGCTGCCGCCGGCGTCGAGCTTGACCACCGCGACGTCGAACCCGCCGGCCGATTCGAGCGGCGGGCCGCCGAAGCTCGCCTTGCCCTGGAACTGCCCGACCGCGAACACCGAGCCCTGGCCGTCGACCGCGACCTTCGTGAGGCGGTCATCGAGGTCGCCGCCGAAGCTGCGCGCCCACTCGACCTCGCCGGTGCCGGCGAGCTTGGCGACGAACGCCTCCTCGCGCGAGATCGCGGTCAGCTCGACCGCGCCGAACGTCGCGGTGCCGAAGAACGCGCCGCTGACGACGACGCCGCCGTCGGACGTCGCCGCGACGCCGAGCGCGGTGTCCGACGCCTTGCCGCCCGTGGTCCACAGCCACTTCGGGGTCCCGTCGGGCGCGAACGCCGCGACGAACAGATCGTCCGAGCCGCGCGAGCTCGCCTCGAACTTGCCGAGCTTCATCACACCGGAGAACAGGCCGGCGATCACGACCGTGCCGTCGCTCGTCACGGTGACCGCCTCGCCGCTCTCCTCGCCGTCGCTGCCGAACGTCTGCACCCACGCCGGCTTGCCGTCCTTGGCGATCCGCGCGACGAACGCGTCGCTCTTGCCGGCGGAGGTGCGCTCGCCCAGCGCGCCGAACGTCGCCGCGTCCTCGAAGTCGCCGACGACGTAGGCGTCGCCGGCGGCGTCGACCGCGACGCCGCGCGCGACGTCCGACTTCAGGCCGCCGAACCCGACGCCCCACGCCGGCGCGCCGGTGGCGCCGCCCGGATCGGCGGCGAGCGGCGGCAGGCTGTCCGCTGCCGGCGGCTTCGCCGGCGGCGGATCGGGCGTCGTCGGCGTCGTCGGCTTGGGCGGCGGCGGCGGCGCCTTCTTCTCTTCCTTCTTCGAGCCACACGCGAGCAAGGCGAGCGCGGCGGCGGCCGCGGCGAGGGTGCGCATGGCGCGACGATGACACGGCTGCCGAGGCGGCTCAACGCGCGCGGGGCGCGAGCGCGCGTGCAACCGGCGCGCGGTCGCGGTGTCGGCGCGCGAGGCGGCGGGCGTGGCAGGATGCCGGGATGCGAGCCCTCGCCGTGCCGATCGCGCGCCTCGTCTTCGTCGGGCTCGTCGGGCTCGTCGGGCTCCTCGGGGCCTGCCCGCGCCCGCCGGCCGCGCCGCCGCCCGCGCGCGACGACGGCGCCGCGTACCTCGCGATCGCGCGAGCGGAGCTGCAGCGCGGCGCCGGCGTCGCGGCGCTGGTCGAGCTCGCC
>WYBA01000139.1 GCA_011526095.1 Myxococcales bacterium
CGCGCGCTCGCCCACGCGCCGGACAGCGCCGACGCCGCGACGGTCGTCGCCGAGGCGGAGGCCACGACGGCGGGCGCGCCGGCCGCCCCGACCGCGAGCGCGCCGAGCCCCGCGGTCGCGTACGCGCCCACCGTCGTCGGGCACGCGCGGCGCCGCGACGCCGCCGCGCCTCCGACCGCGACCGCCGCGTCCACCGCGTCCACCACGCCACCGAGGCGCCCGCGGTGGCCGTGGCTCGCCGGCGCCGTCGCCGCGACCACCGCGGCGGGCGTCGCCGTGGTGTGGCTCATACGCGCGCCCGCCGCGCCCGCCCCCGCGCCGCCACCGCCCGCCGTCGAGATCACGACCGAGACCGACCCCGAGGGGCTCGACGTCGCCCGCGACTTCCTCTCGCTGATCGGCGAGGTGATGGCCAGCGACGCGCAGCGCAAGGCGGACGTCGCCGCCGGCCGCGCCCCGCCGGTCGCGCCGTCGCAGCGCCCGTCGACCGCGGCCGGCTGGCTCGCGCTCGCCGAGCGCCAGCCGCTCGCCGAGGCGCTGCTCAGCGTGCGCCAGGCGCTGGCGCTGCAGCCGACGTGGCGCCCGGCGCTGGTCAAGCAGTGCGAGGTGCTGACGGCGCTCGAGGATCCGGGCGCGCGCGCGGCGTGCGCCCAGGTGCCACCCGCGCCCACGCCACGCTGAGCGCGGGGCCTCGGTTTGTCGCGTGGCCGGCGCGACGCGTGGTGTACGGTCGTCGGGCGCCGCATGTACTCGTCGCTCGACAGGATCGACTTCGTCGCCAGCGGCGATCGCGGCGGCTCGCTGATCGTCCAGACCGATCACCGCCGCGGCGACGAGATCGAGGCGGCGCCGGAGCTCAGCGTGCTGTTCGCGCTGACGCGCGTGATCGCGTCGCGCCACGCGCTCACCGCGCGCGGCGACGCCGTCGAGGACGTCGTCTACGCCGCCGAGCACCCGCCGCCGGCGTTCCTGTGCGACGCGATCGCCGCGGCCGGCGCGTGCCTCGAGGTCCCGCCCGATCGGACCCGGCGACACCTGCCCCGCCCCGCCGACACGTCGGAGACGCTCGCCGACCGCGCGTTCGCCGCGCTCGCCGACCGCGTGTGCCGGCGGGTCGGGCTGACCGATCCCGCCGCGGCGCTGCGCGCGCTCGAGGCAGAGATCGGCGTCGAGCCGCCCGACCGCGAGGACGACGAGCTGACGTACTGGACGCGGGTGATGGAGCTGACCGCGCTCACTGCGGCGGCGCTGCGCCGGCGCTACCGCGTCAGCTGCGTGATCACCGATCAGGGCACGGTGCCGCTCGGGTTCACGCTCGGCGGCAACCAGATCATGCTGCCGGCGAACCGCGCGGAGCGGTTCCTCGAGGACGGCCCCGACGAGAGCATGTTCCTGCTGCTCGGTTCGGCCGACGAGGTCGCGGCGCGCACCGAGGACACGCCCGACGGGCCGATGCTGCCGAGCCTGCGCGGCCGCGGCGAGGCGCAGGCGTCGCAGCTCTTGTGGCGGCCGCTGCTCGATCGCGCCAGCGACGCACTGCCGGTGATCGCCTACGGCAACGACGGCGAGCGCACGTTCGCCCTGCTCCAGCGCGAGCGCCACGAGGTACGCGCCGACGCGATCCACCACGAGGCGCTCGCCAACCTGCCGGCGCAGCAGGTCGAGGTCGACGCGCTCGACATCGGCAGCCTGCGGGTGCTCGCCGTCCAGGGCAGCTTCTTCGCGACCGAGAAGCTGCTCGACGAGGCGTTCATGCGCCAGCTCGCGACCCGGCTCGGCGCGCCGCTGCTCGCGGTCGGCGTGCCGCGCCGCGGCCTGATGTTCGTCACCGCCGCTGCGCAGGCGCCAGCGCAGCTCCGCGGCTTCGCGACGATCGTCGCGCACGAGCACGCCAAGGGCGGCAGCCGCGCGATCAGCGCGGCGCTCGTGCTCGTCAGCGACGGGCGCCCCGTCGGCCACGTCGAGCTGGGCGACGGCGACGAGGCAAGCCGCGACGGCGACGGCGACGGCGACGGCCCCCCGGGCGACGACGCGCCCCCGCCGGCGAAGAAGGTCGGCTGGCTGCGCCGGCTGTTCGGCAAGAAGTCGTCCTGACCGCCCGCCGCCCGCGAACCGCGGTGGCGCTCGTCGCCCCGCATCCCACGCGCGGAACCTCGGTTGGCACGGTCGCGCGCGCGTCGCGGCTACCGTGGGGTGATGTCCGATCGCGACCCGACCCATCCGTTCCCTCGCCGCCTCACCTGGCCGCGCGCGTCGTCGTGGGCCCCGCAGTCGACGACGGTGTTCGACGAGCCGCCGCCGCGCGCGCGGCTGGCGCGCGGCTCGACCGCGCCGTGGCCGCGGCCCGACGAGCCGCGCGCGGCGCGCGAGGCGTGCGCGACCACGCCCACCGACGAGGCGGACACGACCGCGCCAATGCCGCGGCTGGTCGCGCTGATCGAGCCCGAGCCGTCGATCCCGGTGCGCCTCGACCCGTCGCCGCCGCGCCCGGCGACGCGCCCCACGCGCGACGTGGACGATGACGCGGACGCGACCGTGCGCGTCAGCCACTCCCGCGCGCCGCACGGCGCGATCCTGACGCTGTGCGTCCTCGCGATCGCGGCCGCGCTGCTCGCGCTGATGTTGCGCGGGTGAGCGACCTTACGGTCGTTGCACGTGCACCGACGGTGACCTTCCACGACAGATGATTGTCCTTGCGACGCGCACGCACCTCGCCCTACGGTCGCTGCGCTCCGTCCAGGGGGGGACACCACGGATGCAAGACACCGATCGCGTCCATCGTCAGCCACCGCCGATCCCGCCGCTGCGGGCGCGCGCCGCGCGGGCCGTCGTCGGGCCAGGGGAGCTCCGGCCGACCGCCCTGGACCACGGGTTCTTCGACCGCACCCCGACGACGGCGCCGCCGTCGCAGGTGACGCCGCACCTCGAGGACGCGGCGACGACGCCGTTCCCGCGGTTCGCCCGCGGCACGCTGCAGCTCGTCCCCGAGCCCGGGCGCCCTGGTGCGGCGGATCCGGCGGATCCGGTCGAGCGCGCGGTCGGGCTGCGCCACGCGCGGCTCGCGCTGCCGCTGCCGCTGCCGGTCAAGCTGATCGACACGCCGCGCCGGTGGGGCCGCGTGGTCTCGCTGAACCGTCCGGTGCGCCGGACGCCCCGGACGTCGAGCCAGCGGACGGTCCGCCGGACGGGCCAGCGGACGCTCCACCCGGCGCCTCCCGGCGCCGCGATCGCGGGGCTCGAGCCGTCGAGCGCCGCGGCGCTCGCGCTCGCCGTGCTGTCGTCGCTGTCGCTCGTCCTGGCGTGGCTGTACTGGCTGCTGCCCTGACCGGCGGCCCCGCGCGCGTCACTTCAGGTGGCGCTCGAAGAACGCCAGCGTGTGGCCGAGCGCGAGCACCTGGTTGCTGCGCTTGCTCGTGCCGTGGCCTTCGTCGGCGAACAGGATCAACCCGCCGTCGACGCCGCGCGCCTTCGCCGCGCGGTGGAACTGCAGCGCCTCGCCGACCGGCACGCGCGGATCGTTCACGCCCTGGATGATCAGCAGCGGCGCCGCCAGCTTGTCGAGGTGGGTGGTCGGCGACAGCTCGACCAGCGCGTCCCGGTCCACCGCCGGATCGCCGTACTCGCTGATCCGCAGCGCGCGGCGGTACGGCGCCGTGTTGTCGAGGAACGTGATCAGGTTCGAGATCCCGACCTCTGACACGCCGGCGTCGAACGCGCCGGCGAAGTAGGTCATCGCCATCAGCGTCGAGTAGCCGCCGTAGCTGCCGCCGGTCACGCCGAGCTTCGGCGCGACGCCGTCCTTGCCCCAGCTCGCGCGGAGGTGGCGGGCGCAGTCCTCGATGTCGGTGATCACCGCGAGCCGCTTCGCTCCGTTGTCGCTGTCGAGCCACCGCTTGCCGTAGCCGTCGCTGCCGCGGACGTTGGGCTGCACGAACACGAAGCCGGCGTCGACGTAGAGCTGGGCCTGGGCGTCGAACCCGGCGATCGACTGGCCCTCGGGCCCGCCGTGGAAGTCGACGACGACCGGGCACGGCCCGGCGCAGCGCGCCGGGTCCGGCCGCCACACGAACATCGGGATCGGCGTGCCATCGCGCGCCGGGTAGGTCTCGAGCGAGGCGCGCGCGAACCGTCCCACGTCGACCTCCGGGGCGCTCGGCACGCGCCACGTCGTCAGCTTCTTCTTCTTCCAGTCCCACACCGCGCTCGCGCCGGGCTGGGTCGCGCCGTCGTACGACAGCTGGGCGTACCGGCCGTCGTACGACACGCCCGCGAGCCGCACGTTGTCGGCCGCGGGCAGCGCCGGCAGCGCGCGCGCCGCCAGCGTGCGCGCGTCGAGCGCGTGCGCGCGCAGGTAGCCGCCCTCGTTGACGCTGTAGTAGATCGTGCGACGCGGCCGGTCGATCCCGAAGCTGGCGACGTCGTACGGCTGCTCCTTCGTGATCGGGTCGAGCTCGCCCTCGACCAGCCGGTACAGGCGCTTGAAGTCGCCGAGCTTGCTCGTCAGCACCAGCAGCTCGCCGGCGCGCGCGCCGTACTGCGCGCGGTGGTCCTGGCCCTCGCCCTGGCCGATCACCGCCGTGACCGCGCCGGACGCGACGTCCAGCTCGTAGATCTCCGTCGCGGTGTTGGTCGTGAGCTTGCCGAGGAGGATCTTGTCCTCGCCCCGGTGATCGAGGACGCGCCACGTCCCGGGCTCGGTCAGCGCCGCGCGCGCCGTGCGCGTCGCGGCGTCCCACCGGTACAGCGCGTACGACGCGGGATCGCGATCGTTGGCCAGGTACCACACGGCCTTGCTGTCGTCGGAGATGAACGCCAGCGAGGTCTGGACCTTCGGCGCGCGGTGGATCTCGACCGGCGCGCCGCCGTCGGGCCGCATCAGGTACAGCCCCGGGTTCTCCTCGCCGCCGCGATCGCGGCTGATCACGATGAACGAGTCGTCCGGGGCCAGCCCGACCACCGACGAGCGCTCCTCGCCGCCGGTGAGCTGCACCGGGAACCGCATCGGGCCGTCTTGCACCCACACCTGGTTGGTGCCGGTCACCTTCCACGTGAAGTACATCCGCTTGCCGTCGCGCGTGAGCGCGCCGCCGCCGACGCCGCGGACGTCGAGCATCGCCTCGATCCGCGACGACACCGACGGCTCGAGCGGCGCGGGGGCGAACTCGGCGATCACCTCGGGGGCGACGCTGTCGGCGCCGAGGCCGGCGTAGCCCGCGGTCGGCGGCGGCGCGCCCGCGTCGGGCGCGGGCGCGGCGTCGGGCGGCGCGGGCGGCAGCACCGCGACCCGGTCCGGGCCGGGAGTGAACAGCGGCGGCGAGGTCGACGGCCCACAGGTGACGGCGAGCAGCGCGAGCGGCGCGAGCAGCGAGGAGCGCATCCCCGAACGCTAACCGATCCCGTCGCCGATCGACTCGACGGGACGCCCTCGCGCGGGCGATGCTCGACGCATGGCGGACGACACGCCCTGGGGGGCGGGGGAGAGCGAGGACACGCTTGCGAGCTCGACCGCCCGCGCCGATCGCCGGCTGGACCCCGACACGCTGTGGGCGGCGCACGACGAGGCGCGACGGGCGGGCCGGACGATCGAGGCCGCGCTCGCGCTCGTCCGCTGGTCGGGGCGGTCGGGGGACGTCGGGCCGCTGCGCGCGTGGCTCGCGGGCGCGCCGGCGCGCGACGAGGACGACGCCGCGACGCGCGTGCGCGCGTTCGTCGGCCTGTCCAGCCATTCGCTGTTCCAGCGCTACCCCGAGCGCGCGCGCGCCGCGCTGCCGCCGGCCGCGATCGCGGCGCTGCTCGACGGCGCGACGCCCGCCCCGGTGCTGCGCCAGCTCGCCGTCGCGTGCGACCAGTACGGGCTGCCGTGCCTCGCCGCCGACGCGATCGACGCCGCGCTCGCGCTCGCGCCGGGCTGGATCGAGCCGCTGTTCAACCGCGCGCTGATCAAGATGAGCCTCGGCGACTTCTTCGCCGCGCGCGGCGACGTCAAGGCGCTGCGCGACGCCGGCGCCGACGAGGCCGAGATGCTGCACCAGTACCTGCTCCACCACGCCGGCGAGTGGGGCTTCGTCCCGGCGGTCGAGCGGCTCGAGCCGATCGCGAGCCCCCCGCCGCCCGGCGTCGCCCCGCCGTCGCCCGGCGAGCTGGCCGCGACGTGGGACGAGTGGGCCGACACCCTCGCCACCGTGCGCGCCCGGCTGGTCGCCCTGGCGGAGGAGCGCGGCGTCGTCCCGTCGTTCGCGCCGCCGCTGCCCGACGACCACGCCGCGCGCCCGGGCTCCGATGACGGCGACGATCTCTCGGGGATCCCCGACCTGCTGGCCGACGCGCGGCGCGCGTGGGCGGTGCTGTGCGCGCTCGGCTGGGCGACCGGCGCCGACGCGCCGGTGCGGCCGCGCCGCGAGGTCGAGCCGGGCCGCGCCGCGGCGCTCCACGCGTGGGCGACCGGCGGCCTCGACCGCGCGCGCGCGATCGCCGACGGCGGCGGCAACGGCGCCCGCGCCGCCGCCGGCGGCCCGACCTGGATGGGCCTGCCGATCGACGCCTACCACCCGGCGGTCGCGAGCATCCGGCTCGTGCCGCTGTTCGAGGAGCTGTGCGCGGTGTGCGCCCCGCTCGCCGGCGTCCCCGACGACGACCCGACCCTGCCGATGCCCGACGCGGGCGGCCGCGCGCGCCCCGACGACGCCTGACCGCGCCGTGTCAGCGCCCGCCGAGGCCGCGGTGGACGCGGCGGCGCGGCGGCTCCTTGCCCTGCAGCTCGGCGAGGATCTCGCCCGGCAGCGGGAACCACCGCAGCGCCTCGAAGTCGCCGGTCAGCGGCGGATCGTCGACGGCCTCGCCCGCCCCCGCCTCGGCCTCGGCGATCAGCCGGCGCGCCTCGTCGAGGTAGCCGGCGAGCGCCCACTCCGGCTCGGTCGCCGTGCGCGAGCGGTACTCCATCTTGCCGGCGCGGTAGCTGATGTGGCTCAGCTTCATCGCCGGATCCGGACGCCCGCGGCGGTGGTGCCACAGCCCCGACTCGGGGTGGAAGCGGTACTGCGGCAAGAGCTTCCACCCGTGCGTCGCGATCAGGTGGATCGCGTCGAGCAGGAACTGGAACTGCGTCTCGCTGAGGAAGTAGTTGAAGTTGACCCGCACCCAGCCGGGCTTGACGCCCTCGCAGCCGCGCACGATCTCGCGCTCGAACTCCTTGCTCGTCGCGAGGTCGATGCCGAGCAGGCGGTGGCCGTACGGCCCGGCGCACGAGCAGCCGCCGCGCGCCTGGATCCCGAACAGATCGTTGAGCAGCGCGACGACCGCGTTGTGGTGGAGGTAGTCGGCGCCGTGGCGCACGACGAACGACACGATCGACAGTCGCCACGCGTCCTTGTTGCCGAGGATGACGAGGTCAGGGTTGGCCGACCACGACGCGATCGCGCGCTGGATGAAGCTCTCCTCGCGGTCGCGGATCGCCTCCCACCCGACGGACTCCTTGAGCTGGAACACCAGCCCCGCGCGGATCGACTCGATGATCGCCGGCGTGCCGCCCTCCTCGCGGTGCTGCGGGTCGGACAGGTAGCGGTGCTCCTCGGGGTTGACGTACGCGACGGTGCCGCCGCCCGGCTGCGCCGGCACCGTGTTCTTGAACAGGTGGCGCTTGGCGACCAGCACGCCCGGCGTCCCCGGCCCGCCGATGAACTTGTGCGGCGACAGGAACACCGCGTCCTTGTAGATCAGCGCGCCGTCGGGGCCGTCGTCGCGCATGTTCATCTCGATCCGCACGTACGGCCCGGCCGCGGCGAAGTCCCAGAACGCGAGCGCGCCGTGGCGGTGCAGCATCGCGGACACCGCGCGAGTGTTCGTGCCGATGCCGGTGACGTTCGACGCCGCCGAGAAGCTGCCGATCTTGAGCGGGCGCGCCGCGTGCTTGACCAGCTCGGCCTCGAGCTGGGCGAGGTCGACGTGGCCGTCGAGGTCCTGCCCGATCACGACGACGTCGGCGATCGACTCGCGCCACGGCAGCTCGTTGGAGTGGTGCTCGTACGGCCCGATGAACACGACCGGGCGCTCGTCGGCGGGGATGTGGGCCGACAGCTCGTAGCGCGCGTCGAGATCGTGCGGGACGCGCAGGCCGAGGACGTCGATCAGCTTGTTGATCGCGCCGGTCGCGCCCGAGCCGGTGAAGATCACGACGTCGTCGGGGCCGCCGCCGCACGCGGCGTGGATGATCGCGCGCGCCTCCTCGCGGAACGCGGTCGTCTGCAGCCCGGTGCTCGACGTCTCGGTGTGGGTGTTGGCGTAGAGCGGCATCACCGCGTCGCGGATGAAGTCCTCGACGAACGACAGCGACCGCCCCGACGCGGTGTAGTCGGCGTAGGTGACGCGGCGCAGCCCGTACGGCCCCTCGACCGCGTGGTCGTCGCCGATGATGGAGGCGCGGATGGTCTCGATCAGCCGATCGGCCGGCGTCGTCGGGCGGGGCGCGGTCATCGCGCGGGGTCTATCACGGATCGCAGCTCGCCTGCGCGACGCACGTGCAGGCGTCGTGGACCTCGGGCAGCGCCGGATCGACGGCGCGATCGCAATGACACACCGTGTCGACGGCGCCGATGACGCCGTCCCGCCGGTCACACGCCAGCCGCGCGTCGATGGTGGCGGCGGCCTCGGCGACGGTGGCGGACGGGCTGGTCGCGAGCCCGAGGGTCACGAACGTGCCCGAGCCGGCGCACGTCGCCTCCGGCACGATCGCGCACTCGATCTCGTCGGCGGACAGGGAGGTGCACGCGCACGCCGCGGTGGCGAGATCGTGGGCCGCGACGCCGCGCGCGCCGCGATCCTCCCGGCACGCGCGATCGAGCTCGGCGAGCGCCTCCACCGTCGCGAGGCCGCAGGCGCGGGTGAGCGACGCGTCCCGCGCGTAGCCACCCCGACGCAGCGCGGCATCGTCGGCGCGGCGCGACGCGGTCAGCGCGAAGCCGAGCTCCCAGCTCCGCGAGACGTGGACGGACGTCCAGCCGCTCGCGACGCCCTGCGCCGCCGCGGCGGGCGCGGGCGCTCCGTCGGGCGGGAACGCGGGCCCGTCCGGCGCGCCGTCGTCGCGGCCGATCCAGCGATCGCGCGCCGGCGGCGGCGAGGCCGCGGCCGCCGGCTCCGCGGCCTCGCCGTACCACACGCCCGGGTCCTCGGGCGGCGTGTTCGCGATCTCGCGACCGACGACGTAGCCGGCGACGGCGCCCGCGATCGCGCCGAGCGTGAAGTGGCGCGGCAGCTCGCCGTTGTCGTCGAGCGCGTGGGTCCCGCCGTAGACCGCCGCCACGACCGCGGCGCCGACGACGGTGCCGGTCGCGCGCGGGTAACGATGCGCGACGTGCGCGCACCCGGCGACGGCGAACGTCGCGGTCGCCAGGCACAGCCACGCTGCGGCTCGACAGCCCACCACGCGACGAGTGTGCCAGAGCCAGCGCGGCTGTTGGAAGCGCGATCTCGAGCGTATGGTCGGCACGCCATGTCAGCGGAACCACTCGACGTCGCGGCCGCGCGCGCGGCGCTCTACGCGGGCTCGCTCAAGGACTTCACCGCCGAGCGCAAGCGCCTGGCCGACGCGCTCAAGCAGCGCGGCGACAAGGCCGCGGCGGCCGAGGTGGGCAAGCTGCCGCGACCGACGATGTCGGCGTGGCTGGTCAACCGGCTGTGGCACGCCGCGCGCGCCGACGTCGACGCGCTGTTCGCCGCCGCCGCGCGGGTCCAGGCCGGCGAGCTCGCGGCGATGGCCGAGCAGCGCGCGGCGCTGGCGCGGCTGCGCGCGCGCGGCGCCGAGCTGCTGATCGAGGACGGGCACGCCGCGGGCGAGGCGACGCTGCAGCGCGCGGCGACGACGCTGCAGGCGCTCGCCGCCGCCGGCGGGTTCGCGCCGGATCCGCCCGGCCAGCTCGTCGCCGACCGCGATCCACCCGGGTTCGAGGCGATGGCGGCGCTCGCGGGCGCCGCGGTGATCAAGCCGCCGCCGCCGCCGCCCGCCGCCGCGCCGGACCGGGAGGCTCTCTCGGCGGCGCTGCGGTCGCTGCGGCGGCACGAGTCCGGCGCTGACAGCGACAGCGAGGACGAGAACTACGACCTGGAGCGCGCCCCACGGACGCCCTGC
>WYBA01000140.1 GCA_011526095.1 Myxococcales bacterium
GACGCGACGTGGAGCCCGACGACCTCGCCGCCGCGGTCCGCGCGGCGCGCGCGCGGGGCGCGGCGCCCGCGCCGGGGACGGACTCCGCGGCCATGGGAGCGACCGGCGCCGGCGCCGACGGGCCCGCGAAGAAGATCACCTACGACTTCTCCGGCGAGACGATCACGCCCGCCGTCGCCGAGGCGCCCGCGCCCGAGCTCGTCCCGCTCGAGCCCGGCGCGCCGCTGACGAAGGCGAGCGTCCGCGACGCGCTCGCGCCGCTGCGCTACGGCGTCGCGGCCTGCTACGTCGACGCGCTCGCGCGCACGCCGGAGCTCGACGGCACGGTCACGCTGCGCCTCGTGATCATCCAGGGCGACGCCGGCCTGGGCCGCATCATCAACTCGCAGGTCGAGTCCGGCGGCGAGGTCATCGACGATCCGCAGCTGAGCTCGTGCGTGATGCAGGCCGCGATGTCGCTCGAGGTGCCGGGCCCCGAGGGGCGCGCCCAGCTGATCGTCCACTACCCGTACACGCTCGAGCCGCGCTGATTGTCGCGTATCGTCCGCGCCATGACTCGCCTCGCCCTGCTCGCCCTGTGCTGCGCCTCCCTCGCCGCGTGCAAGAAGGAGGCGCCGCCCACGACTCCCGGCAACACCGGCGGCGACGACCAGGAGCCCATCGATGTCTACGCCTGCGTCGCCGACGACGAGTGCGTCGCGGTCGAGCTGCAGTGCTGCGATGCGTGCAACGGCGGCGAGATCATCGGCGTCAACCGCGGCTACGTCGACCTCGTCCTCGCCGACACGCCGCGCGGCCGCGGCGAGTGCGAGGGCACCGCGTGCACCAAGATGGCGTGCCCGCCGCCGGTGCCGGCGTGCGAGGCGGGCAAGTGCGTGCTGCGGCCCGGCAGCTTCGAGTAGCGAGCGGCGCTACCGCGGGAGCGGGCAGGATCGCGATCGCCGGCTCGTATCACCGCGGCGCCGGCGCCCGCCGCGTCACGCCTCCATCAGCCGCAGCAGCGCGGTCGTCGTGTTCCAGTTGCGGATCGTGAGCTGCTGGTAGACCGGCTGCCCGACGATCTTGTTGATCTGGCTCTGTGACACCCGCGCGATCAGCCGCGAGAAGTACAGGACGCCGCGCCCGGCGTGGACCTCGTCGACGCCGGGCTTGGCGCTGACCAGCTTCACCGCCGCCGCCGCGGTCAACGGCTCCTTGAGGAACATCACGTCGTAGCGGTAGCGCGCGGGCGCGGCGCCGAACCCGGCCGGCGCGCCCGCGACGATCGCGGCGAGCTCGGCCTGGGTGCGCACGACGACGCTCGCGCGGTAGGAGAACGCGGCGGCCAGCATGGCCTCGAGCCGCGCGACGAGCTTCCCACGGGCCCGCTCCGCCGACGAGAACGTGACGTTGCCGCTCTGGATGTACGTCCGCACCTCGGTGAACCCGCCGCGCTCGAAGCACGCCGCGAGGTCCGCCATCTTGATGATGTTCTTGCCGCCGACGTTGATGCCGCGGAGCAGCGCGAGCTGGCGTGGCATCACGGCCCCGCAGGCTTGCGCGCGACGACCTGCACGACCGCGCTGTCCCCGTGGTGGTACCGCCCCTCGTGGACGGCGCGCACCTTCTCCTCGCCGACCTCCAGGTCGAGTCCGGCGAGCTCGTCGCGCAGGCCCGCCAGGGTCATCATCATGTCCGCCACCGGCGGCCCGCCGGTCTTGAAGTCGAGCTGGCGCGGCGTGTACGCCTCGAGCAGCAGCGCCCCGCCCGGGCGCAGCGCCGCGACCACGGCGCGGTGCAGCCGCGTGCGCAGCGCCGACGGCGTGTGGCACCAGATCGACACGATCCCGTCCCACCGCGCGACGCCGAGGTCGTAGTCGGCGAGATCTGCCACGACGGTCTCGACCTCCACGCCGTGCTGCGCGGCGAACGCGCGCGCCTTGGCCAGGCCGACCGCCGAGGCGTCGACGCCGGTGACGCGGTAGCCCATCCGGGCGAGGAACACCGCGTTGCGGCCCTCGCCCTCGGCCAGGCACAGCACCTCGCCGCCGGCGGGCAGCGCGCGCGTCGCGTGGGCGGCGAGGAAGTCGTTGGGGTCGGTCCCGTAGGCGAAGCCTTCCTCGCCGTAGCGCTGGTCCCACATCGGCCGAGTATGGCCGGAACGGGCTACGCTGGCGCCATGAGCGTGAGGATCGTTCGACTCGGCTCGCAGCGGACCGCCGGCGAAGGGCTCCGGATCGGGACCGTGCGGCGACCGCCGCGCGGCGTCCGCAAGGAGGACCTGGCGCGCCGCGACTACTACGACACGTGGCTGCCCGAGCTCGCGCCGTCGGCGGAGCTGGTGGCGCAGGCGCAGGCCGCCGACGACGACCGCGCGTGGGCGGCGTTCGCGCGCGCGTACCGACGCGAGCTGCAGGCGCCGGCGGCGGCGCACCTGCTCGAGCTGCTCGCGGCGCTGTCGCACACGACCTCGCTCGCGATCGGCTGCTACTGCGAGGACGAGGCGCGCTGCCATCGCTCGATCCTGCGGGCGGCGCTGACCGAGCGCGGCGCCGCGGTCGTGTCGGACTGACGCGCGCCCGCGGCGCCGCGCCGCAGCGCGCACGCGACGCGGCCCCGTCGACCGCTGTAGATTCGCGCGCCATGGCCTCGCTCGACGCGCTCCTCCGCCCCCGCTCGGTCGCCGTGATCGGCGCGTCCCGCACCCGCGGCACGATCGGCGCGGAGATCTTCCACAACCTGATCGCGCACGGCTTCACCGGGGCGGTCTACCCGGTCCACCCCGAGGCCCACGCGGTGCAGGGCGTGCGCGCGTTCCCGTCGGTCACGGCGATCCCCGACAAGATCGACCTCGCGGTGATCGTCGTCCCCGCGGCGCGCGTGTCGGCGGTGATCGACGACTGCGTCGCGGCTGGCGTCGGCGCGGTGCTGATCATCACGGCCGGGTTCGCCGAGACCGGCGAGGACGGCAAGGCACTGCAGGACTCGGTGCTGGCGCGGGTGCGCGCCGCGGGGATGCGGATGGTCGGGCCCAACTGCCTCGGCATCCTCAACGCCGATCCCGCGATCGCGCTCGACGCGACGTTCGCGCCGACCTGGCCGCCGCACGGCGGCGTCGCGTTCTCGTCGCAGTCCGGCGCCGTCGGCCTGGCGATCCTCGACTACGCCAAGGAGCTCGGGATCGGCGTCCACCAGTTCGTGTCGATCGGCAACAAGGCCGACGTCTCGGGCAACGACCTGATCGCGCACTGGGGCGCCGACCCGGCCGTGAACGTCGTGCTGCTCTACCTCGAGAGCTTCGGCAACCCGATCAACTTCATGCGGATCGCGACCGAGGTGTCGCGCCGCAAGCCGATCGTCGCGGTCAAGGCCGGGCGCACCGCCGCTGGCGCGCGCGCCGCGAGCTCGCACACCGGCTCGCTCGCCGGGCTCGAGGTCGCGGTCGACGCGCTGATCGGCCAGGCCGGGGTGATCCGCACCGACACGATCGAGGAGCTGTTCGACGTCGCGATGGTGCTCGCGCACCAGCCGGTGCCGCGCGGCGGCCGCGTCGCGATCCTGACCAACGCCGGCGGCCCGGGGATCATGGCGACCGACGCGTGCGAGAGCCACGGGCTGACGCTGGCCGAGCTGTCGGCCGACACGACCGCGCGGCTGCGCGCGCTGTTGCCGCCGGAGGCGTCGGTCAAGAACCCGGTCGACATGATCGCGAGCGCCGGCCCCGCCGCGTACGAGCAGGCGCTGCCGCTGCTCCTCGCCGACGACGGCGTCGACGCGGTGATCGTGCTGTTCGTGCCGCCGGTCGGCACCCAGGCCGCGGCGGTCGCCGCGGCGATCCAGCGCGGCGGCGCCGGCGCGACCAAGCCGATCCTGACCTGCTTCATGGGCATGCACGGTGTCCCGGCGGCGCTATCGTCGCTGCGCGAGGGGAAGTTCCCGTCGTACGCGTTCCCCGAGGCCGCGGCGATCGCGCTGGCGCGGGTCGCGCGCTACGGCGCGTGGCTGGCGCGCGGCGAGGGCGCGATCCCGGCGCTGCCCGACGTCGATCCGGCGCGCGCGCGCGCGGCGATCGCCGCCGCGCAGGCCGCGGGCGCGCGCGGCTGGCTGCCGGCCGACGCGGTGCGCGAGGTGCTCGCCGCCTACGGCATCCCGATGGCGTCGAGCGTCGTCGCGCCGACCGCCGACGTCGCCGTCGCCGCGGCGCGCGCCGCCGGCTACCCGGTCGCGATCAAGCTCGCCTCGGACACGATCACCCACAAGACCGACGTCGGCGGCGTCGTGCTCGGCGTCGTCGACGACGCCGGGGTGCGCGCCGCGTTCGACGGGATCCGCGCGCGCCTCGACGCCGCGGGGCACGCAGGCTCGATGACCGGCGTGATCGTCCAGCCGATGATCGGGCGCGGCGTCGAGACGTTCGTCGGCGGCACCCGCACGCCCGACTTCGGCCCGCTGATCGCGTTCGGCACCGGCGGCGTCAACGTCGAGCTGTGGAAGGACGTCGTGTTCCGCGTCCACCCGCTGACCGACCTCGACGCGCGCGAGATGCTCGACCAGATCCGCGGCCGCGCCCTGCTCGACGGGTTCCGTGGCGGCCCTATCGCCGATCGCGCCGCGCTCGTCGACGCCCTGCTCCGCGTCGACCGGATGTTCGGCGACCTGCCCGAGCTCGCCGAGCTCGACATCAACCCGCTGATCGCGCGCGCCCCCGGCGCCGGCGCGATCGCCGTCGACGCCCGCCTGCGCCTCGCGACCGCCAGCGCCGGCCACGCCGGCCACGCCGCGCGGTCACGCTGAGCAGGCCGACGGCGCAGCATCCCGAGGACGCACAGCCCTGCTCCTAACGAACAGCGCCGCGAAGCTCGCGAGATCACGAGCACGGGGTTCCCTTCATCCGTTCGCCCCGAGCCGGCGGACGGAGCGAAGCGACGGACGCCGTGTCGAGGGGCCAGCCGGACCGTGCACGCGCGGGATGGGACGAGCGCATGGAAGGCTGGCCCCTCGACACGGGCCTCGCTGCGCTCGGCCCGGCTCGGGGCGAACGGATGCAGGGAACCTGCTCGTCTCGCGGCAACTTCCGAAGACGTCGGCGAGAAGCTCAGGACGAGCGGGGATGTGGAGACGGAGACGGAGACGGAGACGGAGACGAAGGCGGAGGCGGAGACGAAGGCGGAGGCGGAGACGGAGACGGAGGCCGAGGCAGAGACGGAGACGGAGACGGAGACGGAGACGGAGACGGAGACGGAGACGGTGACGGAGACGGAGGCGACGGCGGAGGCGCGGCTACTTGCTCTTGGGCGCGATCGCCGCCTCGAACGCGGCCTCGCCCCACACCTCGCCCTCGGCGAGCTTGCGGCGCATCGTGATGAAGTCGACCTCGCGGCTGCCGCCGCCCTCGAACGCGCGGAACCCGGCCTTGGCCTCGGTCATCATGTTGAGCGACAGCCAGGCGCGCGCGTCCTCGCGGTTCTTGTCCCAGTGCATCAGCTTGAACTTGCGCAGGCTCTCGATCGTCTTGGTCGTGCAGTCGGGAAACGTCATCAGGAGCCTCGTCGCCAGCCGGTCGACCGCGCGGTCCAGCTCCGACAGATCGATCGTCCCGCGCTGCAGCTTGGCCTTGCCCTCGGCCAGCGCCGCGCCGGTCAGCGGCTCGCCGTAGACGATCTGCCCGCGCTCGTCGATCCACCGCGACGTCTCGACCATCGGGTTCGGCACCCACTCGCCGTCGACGCGCAGGGCCGGCACGATCTCCGTCAGCAGGCCGCACCGCATCGCCTTGTGCGCGCTCCACAGCCCCGAAGCGGTCGTGCACATCAGCATCGCCGCCTCGATCCCGAGGTAGAGCGGCAGGAAGTCGGTCGCGCCGCCGATCGGGGCCGAGCCGTGCTTCGGCCCGACCTGCCCGAACCGCGCCAGGTCCTGGGCGATCGTGAAGTCGCACGCCGTGCCGATCTCCTGACCACCGCCGACGCGCAGGCCGTTGGCGCGGTTGATCACCGGCTTGTCGCACTCGAGGATCGCCGAAACCATGTCGTTGAACAGCCGCATGTAGCGGCGGTACTCGTCGGGGTGCCCGGCGTAGCGGGTCGCGTACTCGCGGGTGTTGCCGCCGGAGCAGAACGCGCGTGAACCGGCGCCGGTGAACACCACGCACACCGCGGCGCGATCGTTGGAGGCGTGGCGGAACGCCAGGATGACCTCCTTGATCGTGTCGGTCGTGTACGAGTTCATCTCGGCCTCGTTGTCGAGGACGATCCACAGGTTGTGCAGCCCCGGGCACGGCTCGCCCTTCGGCGACAGCACCGGACGCCGCTCGACGCGGACGTGCTTGAAGTCGAGCCCCGGCACGAGATCGTGGTCGTACATGGCCCCCTGGGTACGCCCCTGCCCCTTGGGCCGAGTTGACGGCCATCAAGAGGCCCTGGGGATCTGAAGCCGATCCAGGCCACGTCGGTGAAACCCCGTTCACGCCTTGATCGCGATCAAGTCGCGTGGGCCCCACGGGCCTACAAGGGCTCCATGACGACGACCCGCGCGGGGTGGCGGATGACCGGGCCCGGCAAGCTCGACTGGTTCGAGGAGCCGCTGCCGCCCGCCGCCCCTGGCTACGAGACGATCGAGGTGATCGGTTGCGGCGTGTGCCACACCGACCTCGGCTACCTGTACGACGGCGTCGCGCCGGCGCACAAAGGGCCGCTCGTGCTCGGCCACGAGATCCTCGGGCGCACGGCCGCCGGGCAGACCGTGCTCGTGCCGGCGGTGAGCCCGTGCGGCGAGTGCGGCGCGTGTCGCCGCGGCCGCCCGACGGCGTGCAGCGCCTCGAAGATGCCGGGCAACCACCACGACGGCGGCTTCGCGACGCACGTCCAGGTGCCGAGCCGGTGGCTGTGCCCGGTGCCCGACGTCGCCGAGCCGTGGCGGCTCGCCGCGATCGCCGACGCCGTGACCACGCCGCTGCAGGCGGTGCGGCGCACCCAGCTCGCGGCCGGCGACGTCGCGATCGTCGTCGGCGCCGGCGGCGTCGGCGGGTTCCTCGTCGAGATCGCCGCCGCGCTCGGCGCGATCCCGGTGGCGCTCGATCTCGCGCCGGAGCGGCTCGCCCGCGCGACCGCGCACGGCGCGGCGCTCGCCGTCGACGTCCGCGAGCTCGACGCGCGCGGCGCGCGCAAGGCGCTCGCCCAGCGGCTCGGCCCCGGCGCGCCCGACGCCGGCTGGCACGTGTTCGAGTGCTCCGGCACGCCCGCCGGCCAGCAGCTCGCGTTCTCGCTGCTCACGCGCGGCGGCAAGCTCGCGATCGTCGGGTTCACGCCCGAGGTCGTGCCGCTGCGGCTGTCCAACCTGATGGCGCTCGACGCCGAGGCCTACGGCAACTGGGGCGCGGATCCGGCGCTCTACCCCGAGGCCGTCCGGCTGTGCCTCGAGGGCAAGGTCGACCTGGCCTCGGCGGTGAAGAAGTACCCGCTGCGCGAGGCGCCCGAGGTGCTCGCCGCGGCGCACCGCCACGAGCTCGACCACCGGCCGGTGCTGGTGCCCCATGCCTGAGCCGAGCGCTGCGCTCGCCGCCCCGGTCACGCTCGAGCCGCGCGACGGCTTCGTCGCGCTGCGCCTCACCGCGCCGCCGCGCAACATCCTCGACGGGCGCGCGCTCGACGCGATCGCCGACGCCGCCGCGGCGCTGCGCGGTGAGGCGCACCGCGGCGCGCGCGCGGTCCTCTTGTGCGCGGACGGCCCCAACTTCTCCGTCGGCGCCGCGGTCGCCGAGCACACGCGCGCCGAGGCGCCGCGGATGCTCCAGCGGTTCCACCGCGCGATCACCGCGCTGCTCGCGACCGACCTGCCGCTCGTCGCCGCCGTGCGCGGCGCGTGCCTCGGCGGCGGCCTCGAGCTGGTGCTGCCCGCCACCCGCATCATCGCCGCCCCCGGCGCGACGCTGGGCCAGCCGGAGATCCGGCTCGGCGCGCTCGCGCCGGTCGCGAGCGTGCTGTTGCCGCGGCGGATCGGCCAGGCGCGCGCCGAGCAGCTCCTGCTCACCGGGCGCACGCTCGACGCGGCGACCGCCCTCGCGTACGGCCTGCTCGACGAGGTCGCCGAGGATCCCGAGGCCGCGGCGACGGCGTGGATCGCCGAGGCGCTACGCCCGCTCAGCGCGTCGTCGCTGCGCCTGGCGTGCCGCGCCGCGCGCGCCGCGCAGCGCGCCGAGCTCGACGCGCTCCTGCCACGGCTCGAGGCCCTGTACATCGGCGAGCTGTCGCCGACCCATGACGCCGAGGAGGGCGTGACCGCCTTCCTCGCCAAGCGAACCCCACGCTGGGAGGTCCCGTGAGTGAAGTGGATGTGATCGTCGGCGAGCTCGAGGCGCGCTTCGACGACCTGTCATACGGCCACGTCCGCGCGTGGAAGGACGCCGCGCCCGGCCGGCTCGCCATCGGCTGCCTGCCGGTGTTCGCGCCGCGCGAGGTGCTGTGGGCGGCCGGCGCGCTGCCGGTGTTCGTCCGCGGCGCGGGCGACCGCATCGACACGGTGCGCGGCGACGCGTTCTTCCAGTCGTACATCTGCCACCTGCCGCGCTCGTCGCTCGAGCTCGGCCTGCTCGGGCACCTCGACGCGCTCGACGGCATGATGTTCCCCAACACCTGCGACGTGATCCGCAACCTGTCCGGCATCTGGCAGGACGCGTTCCCGCAGCACTTCGTGCGGTTCATCGACCCGCCGCAGACCGGCGAGCGCGCCAGCGCCACCGGCTACTTCCGCGCCGAGCTCGAGGACATCTTCCACGAGCTGTGCACGCGCAGCGGCCGCGACCCCGACCCGGCGCACCTCGCCGCGGCGACCGCCGACTACCGCGTCGCCCGCCAGGCGGCGCGACGGCTGGCGCTGGCCCGGCTCGAGGCGCCGTGGAACCTGCCCGCCGACGAGGTCTACCTGCTGCGCCGCGCCGGCGACGCGATGCCGCCGCGCGACTGGGCGGCGCTCGTCGACCGCTACCTCGCGGCGGCGGCCGAGCGCGGGCGCCGCGCCGAGGACCGGATCCGGGTGTGCGTGGTCGGCGCGTTCTGCGAGCAGCCGCCGCGCGCGCTGCTGCGCGCGGCCGAGCGCGCCGGCTGCTACATCGTCGACGACGACCTGACGATGCAGCTCGACGCCGACGCGATCGAGCCGACCGGCGAGCCCGACGACGCCGACCCGATGGCGGCGCTGGTCCGCGCCTGGCTGGCCGGCGGCCGCCCGTCGGCGGTGCGCTACGACGAGGCCGGGCGCGCCGGGCGCGCCCTCGCCGACCGCGTCCGCGCCACGGGCGCCGACGGCGTGATCTTCGCGGCGCCGTCGTTCTGCGATCCGGCGCTGCTCGACCAGCCGCGCCTCACCGGCGTGCTCGACGCCGCCGGCATCCCGTACATGGCGTTCAAGTACGCCGAGAACACCGGCCAGTTCCAGTCGATCCGCGAGCAGGCCGGCACCTTCGCCGACTCCGTCAAGCTGTGGGGGGCCGCATGAGCAACGTCCGCAAGGAACCGTCGATGGAGGCGCAGAAGCAGATGCTCGCCGGGTATTTCGGCGAGCTCGCCCGCGCCAAGGAAGAGCGACGTCCTGTCGTCTACACGTTCGTCCCCGGCAACCTCGTCGAGCTGCTCGCCGCGTTCGACGTCGCGCCGGTCTACCCCGAGGTCAACGCGCTGCAGTCCGCGATGCGCCAGCGCTCCGGCGGGTTCATCCGCGAGGCCGAGCGCGCCGGGCACTCCGAGGACGTGTGCAGCTACGTCAAGTGCGACCTCGGCATGATGATGAAGGGCAACGTCGGCCCGACCGGCGAGGCGCTGCCGCCGCCCGACCTGCTGCTGCTGTCGTTCACCGGCTGCTTCACGTTCATGAAGTGGTTCGAGCTGCTGCGCGAGCAGTACAAGTGCGAGGTCGCGATGCTCCACGTGCCCTACCAGGGCGCGGGCGAGGTCACGCCCGAGATGCGCGCGTACGTCGTCGAGCAGCTCGAGCGCGAGGTGATCCCCAAGCTCGAGAAGGTCACCGGCAAGAAGTTCGACCCCGACCGACTGCGCGAGCAGATGGTGCGGTCGCGCAAGGCCGAGGAGGACCTCGCCTGGGTGTTCCGCGCCGCGCGCCAGCGCCCGTCGCCGATCGACGCGTACTTCGGCGGCGTCTACTACATCGGGCCGATCTTCACCTCGTTCCGCGGCAGCCAGGCGGCGTGCGACTACTACGCCCAGCTCCGCGCCGAGGTCGAGGAGCGGCTCGCCGCCAAGGCCGGGCCGATCACGCCCGACGGCCCGCTCGAGCACGAGAAGTTCCGCCTGGTGTTCGAGGGCCCGCCCAACTGGACGTCGTTCCGCGACTTCTGGAAGGTGTTCTCCGACGAGGGCGCGGTCGCCGTCGCGTCGACCTACACGCAGGTCGGCGGCACCTACGAGCGCGGCTTCCGCCACGACCCCGAGCGGCCGCTCGAGTCGCTGGCGGACTACTGCCTGTCCTGTTACACGAACCTGTCGCTGCCCAACCGCGCGGCCGTGCTCGCCGACATGGTCAAGGGCTACGACGCCGACGGCTTCATCATCCACAGCGTCAAGAGCTGCAACTCGTTCTCGGCCGGACAGCTCCACCTGCTGCGCGAGGTCGAGAAGCTGACCGGCGTCCCCGGCGGGTTCATCGAGTCCGACCTCGTCGACGCCCGCTACTACGGCCACGCCAACATCAAGAACCGCGTCGAGTCGTACCTGCAGATGCTCGCCGCGCGCCGCGCCGGCGCCGCCGCGCCGGGCGCGCCCGCGCTCGCGCCCGAGGAGGTCCGTCCGTGAAGCTCTACCTCGGAGTCGATCTCGGCTCCACCACCAGCAAGGCCGTGCTGATCGACGAGCACGAGCGCGTCGTCGGCCGCGGCATCACCAACACGCGGTCGAACTACGACGTCGCGGTCGAGGTCGCGCGCCGCGACGCGCTGACCGACGCGCGGCTGGCCGAGGCGGTCCGCCTGCTCGGCGGCGACGCGCCGGCGGTCGTCGAGGCGTTCTGGCTGATCCAGGACCTGCGCCGGCTCGAGCGCCTGCGCGAGACCTGCCGCGCCACCGCGTCGGCGATGCCGGGCGAGGGCGCGCGGCTCGCGCCGACCGTCGACCTCGTCCTGACCCGGCTCGCCGACGAGGCCGACACGCTGTTCTCCGCCGCCGCGCGCGGCCGCGGCTCGTTCTTCCGCGACGTCGTCGGCGCGCGGTTCCACGCGCTCGCCGAGGAGGTGTGCCGGCGCGGCGACGTCGACTTCGAGCGCCTGCTCGGGGTCTACGACCGCGCGATCCTGGAGGCCGAGAACGAGATCGTCGAGATCCCGTTCGGCGAGGCGTTCGCCGCCGCCGCGGCGCGCGCCGGGCTGTCCCCCGACCGCCGCACCTCGGCCGAGGCGATCGGCTGGCACGTCGCCCGCACGCCGATCGACCTCGCCGGGTTCGTCGGCACCGGCTACGGCCGCGCCCGCCTGCCGTTCCCGCGCGACTGCATCCGCTCGGAGATCCTGTGCCACGGCCTGGGCGCGTTCGCGATGCGGCCACAGACCCGCACCGTCCTCGACATCGGCGGCCAGGACACCAAGGCGATCCAGGTCGACGAGCGCGGCCTGGTGACGTCGTTCCAGATGAACGACCGGTGCGCCGCGGGCTGCGGGCGCTACCTCGGCTACATCGCCGACGAGCTGTCGCTCGGCCTGCACGAGCTCGGCCCGATGGCCCTGCGCAGCAAGCGGCCGTCGCGGATCACCTCGACCTGCACGGTGTTCGCGGGCACGGAGGTCCGCGACCTGCTGTCCGTCGGCGAGAAGCGCGAGGACGTGCTCAGCGGCCTGCACCGCGCGATCATCACCCGCGCGATGAGCCTGCTCGCCCGCTCCGGCGGGGTGAACGACGAGCTGACGTTCACCGGCGGCGTCGCGCGCAACCCGGCCGCGGTCGCCGCGCTGCACGACATGGTCGAGGCGCACTACGGCCCGCGCACGATCAACGTCGACGCGGACTCCATCTACACCGGGGCGCTCGGCGCGGCGCTGTTCGCCCGCCGCGGCGTCCCCGCCGAGGACCTCGAGGAAGCGAAGGAGTGCACCGGATGCAGCGCCTGACCTGTGCCGGCATCGACGTCGGCTCGAGCTCGATCAAGGTGGCGGTCGTCGACGACGACGGCGACGGCGGGGGCGCGCTGCGCGCCACCGTCCTCGACCGGATCCGCCGCCGCGACCCCCGCACCGTCCTCGACGGCGTGCTGCGCACGGCGCTGGGCGAGGCCAAGGTCGGGATCGACGAGCTCGCCTACGTCGCCTCGACCGGCGACGGCGACGTCGCCGAGGCCGTCCGCACCGGCCACTTCTACGGCATGACGTGCCACGCCCGCGGCGCGGTGTTCCTCGAGCCCCGCGCGCGCGCCGTGCTCGACGTCGGCGCGCTGTGGGCGCGGGCGATCGTCGTCGACGCCCGCGCCAAGGTGCTGGCGTCGCGCATGACCTCGCAGTGCGCCGCCGGCACCGGCCAGTTCATCGAGAACATCGCGCGCTACCTCGGCGTGCGCCTCGACGAGATCGGCGCGCTGTCGCAGGCCGCGGCCCGGCCCGAGCCGGTGTCGGGCATCTGCGCCGTGCTCGCCGAGACCGACGTCATCAACATGGTGTCGCGCGGCGTCTCGACCGCCGAGATCCTGCGCGGCATCCACGAGTCGGTCGCGATCCGCCTGGCGAAGCTGCTGCGCGCGGCCAAGGCCGGCTCGCCGCTGCTCGTCACCGGCGGGCTCGCCCAGGACACCGGCCTGATCGCCTGCCTCGAGGACCGCCTCGCCGAGAGCGGCGCCAAGATCGAGGTGCTGACGCACCCGCTGTCGGTGCACGCCGGCGCGATCGGCGCGGCGCTGTGGGGCGCGTTCCGCCGGCGCAAGCTCGCCGCCGCCGCCGGCGCCGGGCCGGCCGTCGTCCAGCCGAGCCCGGCGTAGCGCACGCGCTACTCGAGCAGGCTGCGCAGCATCCACGCCGTCTTCTCGTGGACCTGCATCCGCTGGGTGAGCAGGTCGCACGTCGGCTGGTCGCTGACGCTCTCGGCGGTCTTGAACACGCCGCGGGCCGTGCGGGCGACCGTCTCGTGGCCCTCGACGAGCAGGCGGATCATGTCCTGCGCCTTGGGCACGCCGTCCTCCTCCTTGATCGAGGACAGCGCGGCGAACTGCTTGTAGGTGCCCGGCGCCGGGAGGCCGAGCGCGCGGATCCGCTCCGCGACGAGGTCGACCGCGAGCGCGAGCTCGTTGTACTGGGCCTCGAACATCAGGTGCAGCGTCTGGAACATCGGCCCGGTGACGTTCCAGTGGAAGTTGTGGGTCTTGAGGTAGAGCGTGTACGAGTCCGCCAGCACCCGGGACAGGCCGCCCGCGATCTCCTCGCGCTTCCCCGCGTCGATTCCGATGTCGATCTTCATGGTGCCGCGAGTGTGACCACGATCGCCGCGCCAGGAAAGTGGCCGCGACCGCCACCCTCGTGGCCACGGGGCTGGCTGGCCGCTTGCAAGAAGGTCGACCGGAGCCACGACCAGGCCCCTTGTCTGCGCGCAAGGCCTGCGCCCTCGGCGACCGCCGACGTGGGGCCGCGCACGAGTTGCGCGGATCCTCAGGAGCGGGCCCGCCGGCGCTGGCGCGTTGGCTGCATCCCGTGACCGGGTGGCTGACCCCCGTGGCCCGCAGCGTTCGTGGGCGCTCGTCGCCTCGGGTCTCGTCGTCGCGCTGACCTTCGCCCTGGACGTCACGCTACCGCTGGGCTACGCGGGCGCCTTCCCGTACGTGATCGCCGTGGCGCTCGGGCTGTGGGTCCCCTGGCGCCCCTTCCCGTTCGTGGCCGCGGCGGTCGCGAGCGCGCTGAGCCTGGTCGTGCTGGCGCTCAAGCCCCCGGGCTCGCTGTGGTGGATCGTGATCGGCAACCGGACGATCACGCTGGTCGCGATGTGGGCGATCGCGATCGCCGTCGCGCGCTACCTGACGTTCATCCAGGTCGTGAGCGACGACCGCGCCCGCATGGGGGCGATCCTCGACACCTGCGCGGACGGCCTGATCACGATCGCCGCGGACGGTCGGATCGAGCTGTTCAACCGGGCGGCGGAGCGGATCTTCGGGCGCCCGGCCGCCGACGCGCTCGGGCAGGACGTGGCGATCCTCATGCCGTCGCCGCACCGCGAGGCCCACGCGGACTACGTCCGCCGCTACCTGGCGACCGGCGAGCCTCACGTGATCGGGCTCGGCCGCGAGGTCGAGGGCGTCCGGGCCGACGGCGCCCCCGTGCCGATCGACCTCGCCGTCGCGGAGGTGTCGCTGGCGGGCCGCCGCGTGTTCACCGCGAGCGTCCGGGACATCACCGACCGGCGGCGCGCCGCGGCGGAGCGCGACGCGCTCATCACCCGCCTCGAGCAGAAGAACGCCGAACTCGAGCGCTTCACCTACACCGCCTCGCACGATCTCAAGAGCCCGCTGGTGACGATCCGAGGGTTCCTCGGGACGCTCGAGCGCTCGGCGCGCGACGGCAACTTCGAGCGCCTGACCGCGGACATCAACCGCATCGCCGGCGCCGCCGACCGGATGCGCCAGCTGCTCGACGACCTGCTCGAGCTGTCGCGGATCGGCCGCGTCGTCAGCCCGCCGCGGGCGCTGCCGCTCGGCGAGGTCGTGCGGGACGCGCTCGAGTCGCTCGACGGCGCGATCCGCGCCGGCGGCGTCCAGGTCGTGGTCGCGCCGGACCTGCCCGTGGTGTCCGGCGACGCCACGCGGATCACCGAGGTCCTCCAGAACCTGATCGAGAACGCCGTGAAGTTCATGGGCGAGCAGCCGGCGCCGCGGATCGAGATCGGCGCGCGCGACGGCGCCGGCGAGGTCGTGATCTTCGTGCGCGACAACGGCAGCGGCATCGACCCGCGCTACCACGAGAAGATCTTCGGGCTGTTCGAGCGGCTGCGCCGCGACCGCGAGGGCACCGGCGTCGGGCTGGCGCTGGTGCGGCGGATCGTCGAGGTCCACGGCGGCCGGCTGTGGGTCGAGTCGGCCGGCGAGGGCCACGGCAGCTGCTTCTGCTTCACCCTGCCCACCGTGACCGAGGAGAGCGCATCGTGAGCGACCGTCCCCTGGAGATCCTGTTCGTCGAGGATGACGACGACCACGCCGAGCTGGTCATGCGCACGCTGGTGGAGCACCGCGTCGGCAACAAGATCACGCGCGTCACCGACGGCCAGGCCGCGCTCGACGCGATCGCGGCGCGACCGCCCGACGTCGTGCTGCTCGATCTTCGCCTGCCGCTGGTCGACGGGCTCGACGTCCTGCGCGCGATCAAGGGCGACCCGGCGCTGCACCGGATCCCGGTCGTCGTGCTCACGACGTCGGAGGCCGAGTCCGACATCGCGCGCGCCTACGACCTCAACGCGAACGCCTACGTCGTCAAGCCGGTCGAGTTCCAGGCGTTCGTCGACCTGATGCGCGATCTCGGCTTCTTCTGGCTGGCGTGGAACCGCAACCCCGGGACGCGCTCGTGATCGACGCCGCACCGATCGAGATCCTCGTCGTCGAGGACGCCGAGGCCCACGCCGAGCTGATCGCGCGCGTGTTCGAGCCGGCGGGCGACCGCTTCCGGCTGCGCGTCGCGACCGATCTGCGCGAGGCCCGTGCGGCGATCGCCGCGCGGCTGCCCGACCTGGTGATCGCCGACAACCGGCTGCCCGACGGCCGTGGGCTCGAGCTCGCGGTGCCCGGCGGGGACTACCCGCTCGTGATGATGACCAGCCACGGCGACGAGACCGCGGCGGTCGAGGCGATGAAGGCCGGCGCGCTCGACTACGTCGTCAAGCGGGTCGAGGTGCTGCTCGACCTGCCGCACCTTGCCGAGCGCGCGCTACGCGAGTGGGGACACATCCTCGAGCGACGGCGCACCGAGGCCGAGCTGCGCCAGCGCGAGCTCGAGCTGCGCCACGCGCAGAAGCTCGAGGCGATCGGCCGGCTCGCCAGCGGCGTCGCTCACGACTTCAACAACGTCCTGATGGGGATCGCGGGCTGCGTCGACGTCGCGGTGAGCAAGCTCGCCGCGGATCACCCGGCGCGCGCGCACCTCGAGGACGTCCGCGGCGCGGCGCGGCGCGCGACGTCGATCACGGCGCGGCTGCTCGCGTTCAGCCGCCGCGGCGAGCTCGCGCGCGCGCCGGTCGACATCGACGAGCTGATCCGGCAGGTCGCCGTGGTGATCCGGGGCCTGTTGCCCGCGGACATCGCGCTCGGCGTCGTCCTCGACGCCGAGGACGCGCGCGTCGAGGGCGACGCCGGGCAGCTCGAGCAAGTGCTGCTCAACCTCGCGGCCAACGCGCGCGACGCCATGCCCGGCGGCGGCGCGCTGCGACTGGCGACGCGCACGCGGCGGACGGACGACGGCGCGCAGGTGATCGAGCTGACGGTCGCCGACACCGGCGTCGGCATGGACGAGGCGACGCGGACGCGCGTGTTCGAGCCGTTCTTCACGACCAAGGAGGTCGGCCGCGGCACCGGACTCGGGCTGGCGACGATCTACGGCATCGTCGCGCAGCACGGCGGGCGGATCGAGGTGGACAGCGCGCCGGGCGCCGGGACGACCTTCCGCGTGGAGCTGCCGTGCGCGGCGGACGAACGGGCCGACCCTCCGCCCGCGCCGGAGGTCCCGGCCGCGGCCCCGGCCGCGCGCGCACGCCTCGTGCTCCTCGTGGAGGACGAGCCGCTGGTCCGCGCGACGGTCCACCACTACCTGACCGAAGGCGGCCACGAGGTGCTCGAGGCCGCCGACGCCGAGCGCGCCGCGGCGCTGCTCCGCGAGCACGGCGAGCGGGTCGAGCTGGTCGTCACCGACGTCGTGCTGCCGGGTGGAGGCGGCGCGCGGGTCGCGGAGCTCAGCCGCGCCGTGCGGCCGGACGCGCCGATCGTCTTCATGTCGGCGCACCCCGCCGAGGTGCTCGCCGCCGAGGGGCGACTGCCCCCGGGCGAGGTGGTGCTGCAGAAGCCGTTCGCCCGCGCCGACCTGCTCGCGGCGATCGAGCGCGCCGCGCCTCCCTCCGTGCTGCTGGTCGAGAACGAGCGGCTGACGCTCGACGCGGTCACCCAGCTGCTCACCGGCGCGGGCTTCGCCGTGGTCGGCGTCGCCCGCGCCGCCGACGCGCTCGCCTCGTCGGCGGCGCGTCGGTTCGACGTCGTCGTCACGGATCTGGGCCTGCCGGACCTGCCGGGCGACGAGCTCGCCGCCCGGCTCGGCGCCGAACGACCGGGGCTGCCGGTGCTGTTCGTGACGGGCCGGGCGAAGGGCGATCCTGCGCTCGTGAGAGCGCTCGCGGCGCCACTGACCGCGGTCGCGTACAAGCCCGTCGACATCGACGCGATGGTGGCGCAGCTATGGTCCCTGCTCGCGGCCGCCAAGGCGGCGCCGCCACCGGGCCCCTCGCTCGTGCCCGCGGCGGCGCACGGCGCGATCACCGACGCCCGCTGACGCCCGGCGCGCGGTCAGCCGCGCAGCCGCGCCAGCGCGCCGGCCACCTCGGCCACCGCGGCCGCCTCGCCGCCATCGAGCCAGGCGCTCGTCGCGCGGTCGAGCGCCGCGACCGCGGCCGGATCGGCGCCGCACGCC